>JAQTXN010000004.1 GCA_028688755.1 Methylococcales bacterium
TTCAGGCGTTGGCGCAGGAATAGGTGTGGGTTCAGGTGTTGGCGCAGGCACAGGTGTGGGTTCAGGCGTTGGCGCAGGAACAGGTGTGGATTCTGGCGTTGGAGTAGGAACGGGAGTTGGTTCTGGTGTTGGCGAAGGCACAGGTGTGGGTTCAGGCGTTGGTGCAGGCACAGGTGTGGGTTCAGGTATTGGTGCAGGCACAGGTGTGGGTTCAGGTATTGGCGCAGGAACGGGCGTGGGTTCAGGCGTTGGCGCAGGAACAGGTGTTGGCACAGGCGCAGGTGTTGGTGCAACGTAAATTTGCACATCAGGGAAAATACCGTTTGGCAAATCGTTTGATTTTATAGCAGGCGTAACGCCACTCGCATTGGATGAATACAAGCTAGCCGTGCTAACTATTGTGTTAGCTTCAAACAATAATCCCGTGTCCGTATTTGCACCTATCCCCGTCAAGGTAATGACATTGCCTGTTATGTGTGTTGTATCGGTGCTTAGCCCATAATTACTTTGTCCATCTGCGGTAGCACTTTTCCCCGTTCCCGTCATTGTAATCGTGCCAGTGCCGCTTGAAATAACGCTATTTCTGTCGTTGTTATGGTCAGCACTGTTTGCATACCCCGTCATGAATATCCCGTTGTTACCGCTATTTCCAACGCCCGCAACGCCCGTAATCGTTATATTGCCGTTTACACTGTTAATGGTGGATTCATTGATAAACACACCATGCGCGTTATTAGCATCAGCTTGAGAAAAGCCTTCACCACTCAAGTTAATCGCGCCACCTTTGGAATCAATGGTTGCTTTGGTCATCGTGATACCTTCAAGTTGATTGGTATCAACGCCATAGCCTTTTCCGCCTGTTAACGTGATATTACCGCCATTACTTTTTAGTGCAGAACCGCCATTTAGTTGGACGTTGCCCGCATTTAAACTCCCCGCATTTGCAGTTAAGGTAATATCGAGTGTTCCAGCTGTGTCTATTGCTTCGATTGCAATGTCGGGATTGATAATGATGGCGTGATCGGCAATGAGTGATAATGAAGTGGGGGTGCTACTTGTTTTTGTGATACTTGCTGCAACGGTAATATCACCCGTATCTGTGCCGCCGCCTGCGGTCGTAATCGAGACGTTGCCTGTATTTAAATTATTGGCAATATCACTCGCCCAAATTATGGATGTTTGCGTAGGAATATAAGAGGCAGAAAACGGCGGTCTATTCGCTTCGATGACGATGCCGTTGGCATCTACTTCATCATCCACAATTGTGATGTTGTAAGGATCGAGCAACCAATTGCCACTATGACCTTTTGGTGCAGAGGTATCAACGCGAACGCCTTTGGTGTCAAGTTTATGACCTGATGTTTCAACAAATCCACCATTGCCCGAATTATTTCCCCCTTTCGCACTCATTTTGCCATGTACAGCGGTTTCACTATCTGACCAAACGATGATTTTACCGCCTTCTCCTGTTGTCTTTGCATTAGCGGTAATTTGGGTATTTTTATCCAGTGTCGTGTTTTTGGCATTTTGAATGGCAGAGTTTTTACCTTGATAATCGCCTCCGATTAGAACTACACCACCACCCTTTTCACCCGATGCACTGACTTTCGATTCATTCAACACAGCCACTCTTTCAGCGGTGATTTCTACTTTTCCGCCTTTGCCCGTTGAGTTATCGGCAAGTGTTTTACTGTTACCCGAAAGCGTGACATCTTGCCTTGCAAATAAGCGAATATGCCCTTGTTTGTCGATTTCAATGCCGTTTGCATCAGGGCGAGAATGGCTCGCATCAATTAAGCTATTTTGTTTAATCGACCCAGCAAAGACGTTAATCACACCGCCTTCACTGAGCAATTGTCCAATGTTTAGCACTTTGTCTTTGGGTGCTTGAACTTTAAAACGCATTTCGGGATTATCCAGACTCGTCATCGTCATGTCTTGACCCGCTGCAAGCGTGATTTGTCCACCTTCACTTTGAATAATGCCTTTGTTTTCGATATTGGGCGAAATCAACACTATGTTACCGTCCTGACCCGCGTGAATAATACCTTCGTTGGTAATATCCCCTGCTTTTGACCCTGCAACAAAATGAAAATTCCCTTTTTTAAAATCGTCGTCACTTAAATTTAAACTCGATGCAATCAATCCCTGCGTGTCAATTTGTGCGCCCGCTCCAAACACAATGCCATTGGGATTGATGATAAACACTTTGCCGTTCGAATAAAGCTGTCCCAAAATTTCGCTTGGATTCCCGCCCATCACCCGATTTAGTACCGCACTTTGTCCGTTTTCTTGAATGAAACGCACAATTTCATTTTGTGCAATGTCAAAATTTTGCCAGTTAATAATGGCATTCGGACTGTTCGTAATTTTCATCTCACCCGAAATAGAATTATCGAAATTCACATTGCCGCCGATAACCTGAAAGCCGTTAGGATTAGGTAGCGAAACAGATGGGTTTAAAATCGCTAATATCGCAAAACTTAACGCATTACGGCGTAAATTTTTTACGCTATTTAGTTGATTGAAAAAACTATTTTTTATTTTCATGGCGTTTTTCTATAAGGTCATATTGCGAATTTTTTGAGAGTGCATTTAAAACTGAACTCGGACAAGTTGAATGGCTGTTTGTTGTATTAGTTAGTCGGTATGACGGTCTGAATCTTAACAAGCAGTAATGGTTAAATCTGTGATACTTCTCACGTTTTTAATAATAAAAAATAGTTACACTGCAAACGGCGTGCCTTTACGCTTTTTTCATCCAGAAACTTTATTTTCAAATAATTAGGGGATTTTTCTCATGACTTTAACAGTTAACCAAATTACCACAGCACCGTCTTTTAGTTTAAATACCATTGACGGTGCGCCAGTATTTAACGGTACGCCAGAAGTATTTACAGCAACTTTTGGGGCTGTCAGTGCTAATGCTACGCCATACACTATATTTTTCGATGGCGTTACTTACACTGATTCAGGGAGTGGTACTGCCACAGGTAGTGATACTGCCGCTGCTTTTGTTAGTTATTACAATGCACAAAGTGGAGCTACATGGACGGCTGTTAATAACAATAATGGAACGGTCACTTTTACAAATAAAACAGCTGGTGCAGTTGTTACAGACATAGCAACGTCTGATTTCACTGGAACAGCAACAGGGGCTGTGACTGCTGTAAGTACTGATACTCAAGGTGCTGACCCAGTAGCTGCAGTCACAGAAACAACTGATGTTACTTTCCCATCTTTAAATGCTGGCGATACGTTCTCATTGGCAGGCGTAACCGTTTTTGCTACAGAATTTGTTCAAGATACTGCTCTTGCAGCCGTATTCGCTGGACAAACTGATGGCGCAACGATTTCTGGAACAGGATTTACCACCACTGGAACGTTGATTGGATATTCAACAGGTACTAGCTCTGGAGCAACAGTCACATTCACTTCTTCAACTTCAGACACGAACGTTTCTGATCTTGGGGTTATTGATGCTAGCGCAGGACGGACTGTTACACTTAGTGAAGTGACAAATGATACAACTACTCCGCTGACAAGTAGCACAGCATCGTTCACAATCACAGATACGAATAATGTTGATATAAATATCGCGTCAGTCACAGCATCGGACGATTTGACGGGGGGATTAGCAGGAACGTTAGCAGGTAGTTTCGATACTGCTGCGTTGATACAAATGTTGGCATTCACTGTTGGTGGAGGGCAAACAAAAACACTTACTACACCATCATCACAATCCGTTGGTTTCACTTTTGATTCTACAGCTTTAGGCGAGGCGTTTAATGCGATTCCAGATGGACAGGTATTAACGCTGACGTATCAAGTCAATTTCACTGATGCTAATGGCGAGGGAACAAGCACCAGAGCCGTCGTTGTGAATATCACAGGTGCTAACGATAGACCTTATGTTGTTAACGCTGTTCCAAATATCTCAACTTACACTGGCGACACGCTAAGTCAGGATTTTTCTTCCAACTTTGCTGATTACGATGTTGGGGACGCTCTGACCTATAGCGCGACAGGGTTACCAACAGGAGTTACTCTTTCATCAAATGGCATTTTGACTGGTGACAATTCTGGAGCCGTACCTGCTGCTTTAGCTGGAGATTACTTAATTACAGTAACCGCGACAGATTCGCATACTACAACACGAACCAGTTCATTCCTTCTTTCAGTAACTAATGAGCCTACTGCTGCCAACCAAATAGGCAACATATTTGTAAATACGTCTGGTAACGACACATTCTTAGGTTCTAATGCTTTGGATGTTGTGACGTATTCTCAATATGTACCTGGTAGCGGTACAACAGGCGTTACTGTCACATTGCCTGCTCTTGATGATGCTACACATCAAGGTTCAACAACAGATGGCACAGATTTATTCCAAAATATCGATAACTTAATCGGTAGTGCCTACGATGACACACTCGCGGGTAACGCGACTGCCAACATCATTTATGGTGGCGCGGGAGCTGACATAATCACAGGCAACGGCGGTGGTGACATTCTTTACGGCGATGCGGGGAATGACACCATTAACATTGCTTCAGCTGATACAGTTCATGGCGGAGCAGGTGATGATGCGATAGTCGCAGCAGCGACATTAACTTCTGCCACAGTTGATAGTGGTGCTGGAGCTGATACGTTATCACTCGCAGGAAATGGCAATGTACTAAACATTTTGGACACAGATGGAATTGCGATTAGCAGTTCTAGCTCAACAACTGATGCAATTACTTTTAGTAGCCAAACAACAAGCACAAGTTATGTAGGTACGGCAGCTGCTACATTAACGCTATTTAATGGCACAAACTCTATTTCGGTTGATGATGCAACGGTTACTATCGCGGGTGGTACGGGTGGGGATACCATCAATTTTGTTACTACTGCGTTAACCGCTGCTTCAATTGATGGTGCTGCGGGAACTGATAGTGCCACACTTGCAGCTGGTACAAATACCGCAACGTTCACTGATGTTGAAACTATCACTGCAACTGCAGCAACAACTGGCTCAACATTAACTGTTGCAAATTCAAATACTGGCATTAACTCTACCGTTATCAGTGGTGTTGGTACTCAAACCATCACGAATGCGACCAGTGGCACGACTGTTACAGTTAATGATGCAACCAATAACCTGACTACAACGCTGGTAACTGGTGCAGCTGCTGGTGACTATATCGTCAATGGTGGAACGGGACTGGCTACAATCACAGCTACGGGCAGCACAGGTACTTTAGTTGTTACTGATGCTAATTTATCAGGGAACGCTCAAGCAATTGCTGCAGGAGCTGGCAATATCACCGTTCATAGCAGCGATGTATCAGACACCATCACCGTAACAGGACTTACTACAGCGAACCAAAGTTTTGTAGGAGATGGGGCGAGCAAATTTAATGTTACGGGCGATGCTACTGCTCAATCGATTACCACAAGTTCAGACAATGACACCGTAACAGGTGGCGGTGGGGCTGATGCTATTACAACAAACAGTGGCGATGACATTATCAATTTTGCTACTGCAACGGATTTAGCTGCTGTTGCAACTGTTGATGCGGGGGCTGGGACTGCTGACACCATTGTAATCACTACTACAGGTGAAACCATAGTAGATACAGACTTCACCCACGTCGTTAATGTTGAAAAACTTAAACTTTCTGGTGCGACGGCAAATAGCGTAACGTTAGATACAGCAGCTCATACAGCTGGTATTGCAGCGGTTATTACAGGAAGTGGTGCAACAACTGTCACCGATACGTCAAGTAACAGTATTGCTGTTGATATGGCAACGCAACATGGAACAACATTAACAACGGGGGCTGCGACTTCTGCTTATGCTATTACAGGCGATGCTGCAACTACAGCAATCACAGCAACTGGCAGCTCAGGTGATTTAACAATCAGCGAAGCTAACTTAACAGGAGATGCTCAAACTATTGCTGCGGGTACAGGTAACATCACGATTACTGGCGGTGATACAAGCGACACAATCACGATTACAGGAATTTCTACTGCAAATCAATTGCTATCTGCTGGAACCACAGCCCCTAAATACAACGTAACATCTGCAAGCACTTCAGGCATAGGCGTTGTCATTGAAACAGGTGGTAATAACGATACGATTGTCGGTGGTGCTGGTAATGACACGATTGTCGGTGATTTGGGCGATGACATCATTACTGGCGGTGCTGGTGCTGATAGCTTAGATGGTGGCTCTGACAATGACACTTTCTTATTCAATACTGGCGATGTGGTTACGAATGAAAATTTGGTTGATGTTAGTGGAACTGCTGACACAATTAAAGTCGTAACAAGTACCGATTTCTCTGCACTAGCAACGGCTACAATTTTAAATGCGGCGGGCATTGAACAAGTCCTTATCACCTCAGGACAAACTGCAACATTCAAAGGTTCGCAATTAACTGGGCAAGTAATTAACGTCAATGCAGATTCAGCATCTGCTGCAGGTTTGATTATTAACGTAGCGACTGGCACGGTCAACCTATCTTCATTGACTTTTACAGCAACAAGCGGTGATGCTTTCGACACTGGCACTGATACAGTTACAATCAATCAAGCCGCTAGTACGAATGTAACAGGAACAAGCATTGCTGATACATTCAACATTGCCTCAGGTGATACAGTTAATGCTGGTGGTGGTATTGATGCGATTGTAGCTGCGGCAGCATTAACATCGGCAACGATTACAGGCGGTGCTGATGCGGATACCTTGTCGCTTTTCGCTGGAACAAATACTTTGCACATTGGTGATGCAGATGGTATCGCAATTTCTGGGGCTTCAGGTTCTAATGTTGATACCATTACTTTTGACGTTGCTACCGCAAATACTTCTTATGCTGGTGGAGCTGGCGGTATTGATGTCCTTCACTTAGGTGGAAGCACAACTAACGCTCTTAGTATTAACGACGGCTACGCGAATGTTACGGGCGGAACAGGTGCTGACAGCATCACTTTTATCACAACCGCTTTAAGCAATGTCACCGTTGATGGTGGCACAGGATCTGATAACATCGTAGCAGTACCTGCTCAAGCGAATACTGCTACGTTCAAAGATGTAGAATCAATTACAGCGACTGCGGCATTAACCGCATCTACCTTTGCAATTCAAGGTACTTCACCAACTACCATTATTGCTGGTGCTGGTACGCAAACAATCACAAGTACAAACAGCGCGTTGACAACTATCACGCCAACAGCAAGTTCAACCAGTCAAATCACAACTGGTGCATCAACAGGAAATTATTCTATTGGTACAGCAACTGGTATGAATGCAGTCAATGCCAGTGCAAGTACGACAGGAACATTAACAATTGTTGCTCCTGCCGCCGATTTCACACTAACAGAAGGCACTACTAATGGCAGTGCGGTCAGCATTAGTGGTGGAAATTCCGCTAACACGATTACTGTTACTGGATCAACGGTAGCTCATACCTTTACCAGTACCGCAGCCTCTAAAGTGAATTACACAGGCGGTGCTGGAAATCAAACTATCAGATCTGGAGCTGGAGATGACACAATCAATGGTGGTGCAGGTGCTGATAGCATGGTTGGTGGTTCAGGTAACGATACTTACTACGTTGATAACACGGGGGATGTGGTATTTGAAAGTAGTGCCAATACCAGTAGCACAGCCGATTCAATTATCAGTAGCGTTAGTTACATATTACCGACTTATGTTGAAAATTTGACTGTAACAGGCTCATCAAACTTGAACGTTACAGGTAATAATCAAAACAACACGCTTACTGGCAATAATGGTAACAACACTATTGATGGTGGTACAGGTGCAGATACGATGGCAGGCGGTGGTTTAGGCAATGACACGTTTATTGTAGATAATGCGCTAGACTCCGTTGATGGAGGCTCTGGAACAGATTCAGTTAATGCCGCCGTCACATTTGATCTAAGTGCTAGAAATGGCAATGCCAATATCGAAAATTTGACACTGACTGGTCGATTAGTCATTAACGGAACAGGAAACAGCATTGCAAATACGATTGCTGGTAACATTAGTAACAATGTTCTATCTGGTCTTGGCGGTAATGACTCGATTAACGGTTATGATGGTAACGACACTATCATCGGTGGTATTGGACAAGATTCACTGTCGGGTGGTGCTGGTTCTGACAAATTTGTGTTTGTTGCGGGTGATTCCGCTTATGGAATAAGTCGAGATGAAATCACTGATTTCAACCGTGTCTTGGGAGAGAAAATAGATCTTTCTTCAATAGCAGGTACATTCACATTTTTGGGAAGTATTGCAAGTGGAAGTGCCGCAACAAGCCTAGGCTCAATGCAATTAAGATATTACGTTTCTGGTAGTGATGCTATTATTCAAGCAAATACTACTGGTTCATCAGCTACTCCAGATTTTGAAATCAAAGTGACAGGTGTAACAGCGTTATCTTCTGTGGACTTCGTCCTCTAATTCACACCTAACCCTCGGCACTCAGCTGAGGAACTAAAGCAAACAAAAGCCTCAGTCCTTTCGGATTGGGGCTTTTTATTGGGTGTGCAGAAAGCATCTCTTATGTAAATTCTTTCCATTTTTAGCCCCTTTCATTTTCGATTTTTTGAGCCATATCTTTAACGTTATAGCTGTTTGATTCCATGATATATTTTACGTTTTATATTCAAACGTAACGTTATTCATGGCAAAACTGACTATTCATTCCCCTGCTGGCTCACATCAAATTGATGTTGCCGACGGACAAACTGTCCGTGATGCGTTAGACGCAACAGATTGGCGTGTTCGCGCAGCATGTGGTGGCATTGGCTCTTGTGGGGCATGTGTCATTCAAGTAAAAAGCGGCGATGTCAGCCCTCTTACCCTTCCTGAATATCAACGTTTAGATGAATCAGCACGCGCTAAAGGTTGGCGATTATCGTGTCAATTACGTTTAAACGGCGATAGCCAAATTCACACCACACATTTAGCAAAACCCTCACCATGGCGCAGCATTCCTAAAGCAGATTTAATGCAACATTCGTTTCAATGCAAAGAGATTTCTCAATATGTTTATGGGGTTGCGGTTGATTTAGGCACCACGCATTTACGCGTCACACTGTGGAATCGACGAACAGGACAACGCATTGCCAGTCGAAAAGGCATCAATCCCCAAGAATGTTACGGCGCAGATGTGCTAACTCGTTTAGATGTCGCGCTACAACATCCTGAAAAAGCCCGAAAATTAAGCGAATTAGCCCGTGTGGCAATTATCAAAGCCTTGCGTGATATGTTGGCGCGAGAAGTGGGCGAAATTAAATCAATGCTCTCTGAAATTGGGCAAGTGATGATTGTCGGTAATACTGCCATGCTGACGTTATTAACGGGTCAAGGCTATGCGGATTTATTGAATCCTGATTTTTGGCAAACGCAAATTCACTGTCAGCCTGTGGATTATGACGGGTGGCAGGCACAATGGTTCTTGCCTCATGCAAAAATCACGGTTTTACCGCCTGTAGCGGGTTTTATCGGTTCGGATTTGACCGCTGATTTAGTGGCAACAAAGTTATGTAACAGTTCAAATGCCGCGATGTTGATTGATGTCGGGACAAATACCGAGATTGCGTTGTGGACAGGAAAAAAACTGTTGATTACCTCTGTACCTGGAGGCAGCGCATTGGAATCAGTCGGAATTCAAAACGGAATGCCGCCTGAATCAGGGGCGATTGTGCATATTAAACAAAGCGAAAATGGGTTGCTTATCGAAACGATTAACAATGACTTGGCACTTGGTTTTTGCGGTTCTGGTTTGCTCGATGCAATTGCGGTTTTAGTTGCAACCAACGTGTTAAAACCATCTGGTCGTTTTGCACAACCGACAGGTGGCGTAGGTGTCGCGTTAATGCCAGATAATTCACACACCGTAATTATCGGACGTAATGTTGATGCGTTTCAACGCGCCAAAGCAGCGATTGCCTCGGCAATGGAAACGCTTTTAGAATTTGTTCACATGAGCTGGGAAGAGATTGAAAGACTGTGTGTTTGCGGTGCATTTGGACAGCATTTAAACATTGAAAATGCACAGGCTCTGGGTTTATTGCCCGCCATTTCGGCCGAAAAAATTGAACTCAATGCCGATGCCAGTTTAGCGGGTTGTGAATTAGCGTTATTAAGTCCAGATAATATGGCATTATTTGAAGAAATTACGGCTGACGCACAAACATTTAATTTGTCGTTAATTCCAAGTTATGAAGATCGTTACATTAACCATTTGCTTTTAAAGCCCATACAGCGGAGTAGTTCATGATTGCAAACATTGTCAAAGCCTATAACGAAGCGGTTTATGAAACAGATAAAGAAGCCGCTTTTGATATTGTGAATTCGGCGTTAGAACAAGGCATGAGCGCGGAAGAGATTGTTTTTCAAGTCGTGATTCCTGCGGTAGAAGAAATGATGTCGCTGATTGTCAAAGACCCTGATGCAAATTTGGCACAACATTTTATGACCGCGCAAATCGCCGCTGAAGTAACGGAAAAAATGTTGTTGTTGTTTAAATCGCCGCCTGAAATTATCGGTTGCGTGGTTATGGGAACGGCGGCAGGGGATTTACATTCGCTCGGCAAACGAATTGTGATGGGCTGTTTGAAAGCGTTAATGGTTCATGTGATTGATTTAGGTGTGAATGTTTCGCCTGAAAAATTTGTCGATGAAGCGGTGGCAAATAATGCACAAGTTATCGGCATTTCAGCCATGATGGTTCACACGGCAATGGGTGAACACGGTTGCCTTGAAGTGAGAAAAATTCTGCATGAACGCGAATTAGAAGACAAAATCAAGGTTATTGTTGGCGGTGCGCCGTATCGTTACGACGAAGAATTGTATAAAAAAGTCGGCGCAGACACTTGGGCAAGTGATGGCGTAAGCGCAGGGAAAGTCATTGTGGATTTAATTAACGAGGTAAAAAATCATGTCGCCGCTTGAAATTCTTGCCGCTGCCGCAACAGGGCAACCCGCACCACGCATTCCTATTTTTTGTAATATGCTTGATAAAGGCGCACACGAATTAAAAATGTCGCAAAAAGAGTTTTACAGCAAAGGCGAATACGTCGCAGAAGGTCAACTTAAAATGCAGGCACGTTATGGTTATGACAACGTGTTGAGCTTGTTTTATGTTGGCAAAGAGGCTGAGTTATTCGGTTGCAATGACATTCTTTTCAGTAATGATGGCGCACCGAATGTTGCCGATTTTGTGATTAAAAATTACGACGACATTGCAAAACTCGAAGTCCCTGACGACATCACCGCGCATCCTGCGTGGGCAGAAACGGCGAAATGTTTAAAAATTCTGCGCGATGAAGTCGGTAACACGCATCCGATTTGCGCGTATTTAACCGCTTCAACCACAATGCCTGCCATTTTGATGGGGATGGATAAATGGATGGATTTGTTGCTAGGGAAAGATACCGATGTGCGTGATGAATTGTTGCGAAAATGCTCGCTGTTTTTTCAAAAAGAAGTTCAAGCCTACCGTGACGCAGGCGCAAATGTGTTGGTGTATTCCACGCCATTTGGCACGACTTCATTTGTGGGCAGAAAACGTTTTCAAGAATTCAGTTTGCCGTGGATGCAACGTGATTTAGCCGCCGGGGTTGAAAACTTGGTGTATTACTGCGGGATGTTGCCGTTTAACGATGTGATTCCTCAAATTCAAGAAACCTTTAATTTCGGTTCTTATTACATTAGTCCGATGTCAGATTTAGCCGAGGCAAAAGCTATCATTGGCGATAAAGCCTTAACGTGCGGCGTGATTGATGACATTAAAATGATTCACTGGACACCTGAGCAAACTCGCGCCGAAGTAAAACGAATCTGTGACATTGGCAAAGTTGGCGGTCATTTCTTGTTTGGCACAGGCGTTATGCCGTTGCAAATTCCAGAAGAAAATATCATCGCTATGTTAGAAGCCGCTTTTGAATATGGGAGATACGACGATGGCATTTAGAACGATTCCAATTGTTTCCGAAAAACCTCTCGTGATGGTCGGTTGCGGGATTTTGCATAAAGAAGTCGATTTTTTAATTAAAAAAAATGGCTGGAATGTGGAAACGCAATTTTTAGCGTCATCGTTGCACAATTATTTCGACCGTTTGTACAGCGAACTCAATGAATCTTTAGCTTTTAATGAATCGAAAGGACGTGAGACGGTTGTGTTTTATGGTGCATGTCATCCTCGCATGGATGACATTTTAACGAAACATCATACGCATCGCACCCAAGGTCAAAATTGCATCGTGATGTTGCTCGGTTTTGATACGTTTATGGAAGAACTGAGTAACGGGGCGTATTTTTTAGTCGAAGATTGGGCGTTGACGTGGGAACCGATGCTCACCGAATGTTTTGGCAAAAATGTTTCCGTTGTGCGGGAAATTTTTCACAGCAGTCACAAAATGATTATGGCGTTACGCACGCCCTGCTCTACTGATTTTACGGCTGCTGCACAAGCTGCTGCGGATTTTGTCGATTTACCGTTAGTGTGGCGTGATGTGTCGCTTGACCATTTGGAATCAGTTTTGGCGCAAGCCATCGCGCAAAAATAATGTCGAATTATCGTGAACTCAGATATTCCACCGTCACAAACTGAATTAGATTTGAGAGCCAAAGTGCGACGATTAGTAGAAGAAAAATCCACGTTGCAACTGGTACTCAGTTTAATTGAACGGCTCGATGCACAAGCGGGAATGGAGAGTGTTATCAATTCCATGCTCTATAGCATTGTTGAAAGCATCGGTGGAACAAATATCAAACTGTATTATTGGATCGGCGAGACGCTTCATTATGTAGATTTTTTAGGCTCAAAAACGGTTTTAGCCGAAATTGATGATTCGTTAGTAAAAGACGTTGTCAGCCAACGTAAATTCATTGAGGTGTCTACTGAATCAGGTGACGCATTGTTACAGGGCGATGTGGTACCTGGTGCATGGACATGGGCATTTCCGTTACTGGTTGGCGACGAGTTAATCGGTGTTATCAAGATTGAAAATTTACACATTGGCGGCATGTCACTGCGGTCATTTTTACCTGTTTTTTTTCGTCATGCCGCGTTAATTCTTAGCAACGAAATTCGCAATTATCAACGTGAACAAGCTGAAGCAGAATTAAATCTTTATCGTGAGCATTTAGAACAATTAGTCGCCTCGCGCACCGCAGAATTAGAACAGGCAAAAACGGTCGCCGAATCTGCAAATCGTGCAAAAAGTGTGTTTTTGTCGAATATGTCACACGAACTTCGCACGCCACTGAATGCCATTTTAGGTTTTTCACAGTTGATGGAGCATGATCCCGCTTTAAATTCGCAACATAAAAAAGAATTAAAAACCATTAACCGTGCAGGACAACATTTGCTCGCGTTAATTAACGATGTGTTAGAAATTTCACGCATTGAAGCTGGTCGAACGACAGTGACCAATGTGCCATTTAATTTTAACGAAATGCTCACAACGATTTGCGAGATGATTCATGTTCGCGCAGATATGAAGGGGCTTGCTTTTTCGATGGAGCGTAATGGTTGCTTGCCGCATTTTGTCTCTGGCGATGAACACCATTTGCGCCAAGTGTTGATTAACTTGCTCAATAATGCCGTGAAATATACCGATAAAGGTAGTGTGCTTTTACGCTTAACGCCGTTAGATGATTACCTGCGTTTTGAAATTATTGATACGGGAGCAGGCATTAGCGATGATGACCAAAAGAAAATTTTTCAAGCATTTTTTCAGTGTGAATTTGGTATTTCGAAAGGAGATGGCACAGGATTAGGGCTTGCCATTAGCCAAGAGTTTGTTCATTTAATGGGCGGTGAAATTACCGTTACCAGCACTGTCGGACAAGGCAGCACGTTTGAATTCACCATTTTGTTACCTGAAATTGAAGCCGTCACCGTGTTACAGGAAACACAAGGGCGTATTTTGCATCTTGAAGAAGGTCAACCTCCGATTCGCGTTCTAATCGTTGAAGACAATGCCGATAATCGCTTGTTATTAAAATACTTATTGGAAAGCGTGGGCTTTGAAATACAGATTGCCGAAAATGGTGAGGAAGCGATTGCGATTTTCCAAGCATGGCAACCGCATTTTATTTGGATGGATATGCGTATGCCCGTGATGGATGGCTATAAAGCAACTCAAGCAATTCGTGCCTTGCCTGATGGGAAGAACGTTAAAATTGCCGCGTTAACCGCGAGTGCTTTTCAAGAAGATAGAGCCGAAATTTTAGCCGCTGGCTGTGATGACATGCTCACAAAACCGCTAAATGAAGATAAATTATTTCAAATCATGGGGCAATTATTAGGGCTGAAATACCGTCATTTAGCAGATGAAACGACGACGAAAGATGAACAGGTTAGCTTTAATGCTTTAAATGCGGATATTCGCGCACAATTACATTCTGCCGCAGAATTATTAGACCTTGAAGCCGTCTTAGCCATCGTAGAAAAATTGAAAACAGATTATCCACAAGAAGCCAATACGCTTGAAAAATTAGTCTCCGAATTTAGATTTGAACAAATTCAACAAATGACAATGGATTGAATTTGTTCATTTCGCGTGTTTAGGCTAGCCGTAAATGTTTTTACAATTCGCGCGTTGCACTAAATTTAATATCGGGATAACGCTCTTCAGCAAGTTGCAAATTCACTCGACTATTCGCCACATAAACCAAATAACCGCCGCCATCTTCAGCTAAATTATCAAAGGCTTTCTTTTTGAATTCTTCGAGTTTGGCGGGATTATCCGAACTTACCCAACGCACGGCTGAAATCGGAATTGCGTCATAAACACATTCCACGTTGTATTCGCTTTTTAAACGATATGCCGTTACGTCAAACTGCAACACACCGACTGCACCTAAAATCAAATCGTTATTTTTGAGCGGTCGAAATAACTGCGTCGCGCCTTCTTCCGTGAGTTGAATTAAGCCTTTTTGCAACGCTTTCGCGCGAAGTGGATCTTTCAAAACCACACGGCGAAATAATTCAGGCGCAAAGTACGGAATGCCGCCATATTTTAAGGTTTCGCCTTGCGTGAAAGTGTCACCGACTTGAATGGTGCCATGATTGTGCAAGCCAATAATGTCGCCTGCGTAGGCTTCTTCAACCGCATTTCGTGTTGCCGCTTGGAAGGTAATTGCGTTGGCAATTTGAATCGATTTCCCTAAACGAACATGATGAATTTTCATGCCCTTGTCGAATTTGCCCGAACAAACGCGCAAAAACGCGACGCGGTCACGATGTGACGGATCCATGTTTGCTTGAACTTTAAACACGAAACCAGTGAATTTTTCTTCTGTTGGTGAAACAGTGCGTTGCACAGCTTCACGCGGCAGCGGCGAAGGCGCGTATTCAGCAAACGCATCGAGTAATTCTAAAATTCCAAAATTGTTCACTGCCGAACCAAAAAAGACAGGGGTTAATTTCCCTGCCAAATAAGCCTCTAAATCAAATTCGTGGCTCGCGCCTTTGACTAAATCGATTTCGTCGCGCAATTCTTGTGCTTGCGAACCAATCAATTCATCGAGTTTCGGATTTTCTAGCCCTTTAATCACTTCGGCTTCAGCAATTTTGCCGCCGTGTTGTGCGCTGAATAAATGGATTTCGTCTTTGTAAAGGTGATAAACGCCTTTAAAGCGTTTGCCCATTCCGATAGGCCATGTCATTGGC
This sequence comes from Methylococcales bacterium, assembly GCA_028688755.1. GTDB lineage: Bacteria > Pseudomonadota > Gammaproteobacteria > Methylococcales > Methylomonadaceae > UBA10906. The sequence goes on from JAQTXN010000004.1 coordinate 15,684, forward strand.
GCACATTGGATTTTTAAAACGTGTTCAACTTCATCCATCAATTCAATCGGTTCGCGTCCTTCACGGTCTAATTTATTGATAAATGTTAAAATCGGCGTGGTTCGCAAACGGCACACTTCCATTAAGTTAATGGTGCGTTCTTCAACACCTTTCGCCACGTCAATAATCATTAACGCCGAATCGACTGCAGTTAAAGTGCGGTAAGTATCTTCCGAGAAATCTTCGTGACCTGGTGTGTCGAGCAAGTTAATCACGCAATCTTTGTGTTCAAACTGCATCACGGACGTGGTGACAGAAATCCCACGTTCTTTTTCCATTTCCATCCAATCGGATGTGGCGTGTCGGGCGGCTTTACGACCTTTCACTGAACCCGCTAATTGAATCGCGCCTCCGAATAAAAGTAATTTTTCGGTAACGGTGGTTTTACCTGCGTCAGGGTGAGAAATAATCGCAAACGTGCGACGGCGTTGTAATTCACTAAGGTTTTGAGGCATTTTTGAAACTCGAAATAATTAAAATTTGAAATTTTGGTTCACAAAGATAACAGATTGAAGCGTAACAATAACAGCAAAATGCCACCTGCAAAAATTCCCGCTAATACATCGTCAAGCATAATGCCAAAGCCACCTTCAACGTGTTTATCAATCCATTTAATCGGAAACGGTTTGAGAATATCGAAAAACCGAAACAGTACAAAACCAATCAAAACGGTTTGCCAGCTAAACGGAACAAACCACATCGTAATCAAATAGCCTGCAATTTCGTCCCACACGATGCCATTAAAATCATGTTCACCAAGCAATTTTGCGGCATCGTCACAAATTTTAATGCCGACAAGCGTTGCGATAAGCGTCAGTGCGCTATAAAGCCAAAACGGCGTTTGTGCGAATAACAAATAAACGGGAATCGCGGCGATTGTGCCAAACGTTCCAGGGGCTTTTTTGACTAACCCAAAGCAAAAACCGAAGGCTAAAAATAGCGTTGGATTTTTTAAAATTTGAGAAATCGAAAGTGCATTTTTACCGTAATGATTAAGAAAAATGTTCATAGCCTTTTGCCGAAAATGTTTGAATTTGACCGTCTTTTTTTAAACGCAAACCTGCTTGCGAATCAATAAAACCAATATGCGTGCAGTTTTCTGGAACGCGATGTACGTTTTGCGGCGAAACAGTAAAACACAATTCGTAATCGTCGCCCGAAATCAGCGGCATTTGCCAATCGCCAGTTTGTTGAAGGTAATTTTTAACTTCATTTGAAAGCGGCAGTTTTTCGAATTCTACCGTCGCGCCAACGTCGCTTTGTTTCAAAATGTGTCCTAAATCACTCACCAAACCGTCCGAAATATCAATGCACGCATTCGCCACATCACGCAACGCTAAACCTGTTTCAATGCGTGGCGTTGGTTGATGAAAACGAGCAAGCGCATTTTCAGCATCGAATTTTTGACCTTGCATGATTTTCAAACCTAGCCCCGCATCGCCCAAAAAACCACTCATAAAAATCAAATCACCGACTTGTGCATTGGAACGTTTCAAGGCTTTTCCTGCTGGCACTAAACCCATTGCTTGCACCGTCAATGTCAACGCGCCTTTTGTGGTATCGCCACCAATTAAATCAACGTTGTGCTGCTGTGCCAAATTTAAAAAGCCTGTTGAAAATTCTTGTAACCAATTTTCATCGACTTTCGGCAACGTGAGCGCAAGCGTGACGGCTAGCGGCTTTGCGCCCATCGCCGCTAAATCACTCAAATTCACGGCAAGCAATTTATGCCCAAGTTGCGCGGGATTTGCGTCAGGGAAAAAATGTACGTTTTCAACCATCGTGTCAGTGGTGATAGCCAGTTCGTAGCCGCTTGGAATCGAAAGTAACGCGCAATCGTCACCAATTCCTAAACGAGTTTCTGCGTTTTGTCGCGTTGCGTTTTTGAAAAATTTATCGATTAACGAAAATTCGCCAAGACTCACAAACTGCTCCAAATATCATTCACACGGTTAATAATGTCGGGCGACATGGTAATGGTTTTGCCCCATTCTCGATTGGTTTCACCCGCCCATTTATTCGTGGCATCAAAACCCACTTTTGAACCTAAACCCGAAACAGGCGACGCAAAATCTAAATAATCAATCGGTGTATTTTCTAAAATCGTCAGATCGCGTGCAGGATCCATGCGCGTCGTAATTGCCCAAATCACGTCTTGCCAATCCCGCACGTTAATATCGTCATCGACCACAATTACAAATTTGGTATACATAAATTGCCGTAAAAACGACCACGTCCCAAGCATTACGCGCTTTGCATGACCTGCATATTGTTTTTTCATCGAAATCACCGCCATGCGATATGAACAACCTTCGGGTGGCAAATAAAAATCGACAATTTCAGGGAATTGTTTTTGCAAAATCGGCACAAACACTTCATTTAACGCCACACCTAAAATTGCAGGCTCATCAGGTGGACGACCTGTGTAAGTGCTGTGATAGATGGGATTGTTGCGCTCGGTAATCGTTTCAATGGTGAAAACAGGAAAATCGCTGACTTCGTTGTAATAACCTGTGTGGTCGCCAAAAGGGCCTTCGGGCGCAGTTTCATTTGGGTAAATAAAACCTTCCAACACAATTTCTGCGCTGGCAGGAACTTGTAAATTATTACTCAAACAATCAGCAAGTTCGGTTTTTGAGCCGCGCAAAAGTCCTGCAAATGCAAATTCTGATAACGAATCAGGCACAGGCGTAACGGCAGCTAGAATGGTTGCGGGGTCTGCACCTAAAACCACCGTCACAGGAAACGGCTCATTCGGATGTACGTCTTGCCATTCTTTAAAATCCAACGCGCCACCACGATGGGCGAGCCAACGCATAATGGTTTTGTTTTTGCCAATCACTTGTTGACGATAAACGCCCATGTTTTGCCGTTCTTTATTTGGACCTTTTGTGATGACCAATGCCCAAGTAATCAACGGTGCAGCATCATCTGGCCAACAATGTTGAATCGGATAACGTCCCAAATCAATTTCGTCACCACGCAACACATTTTCTTGGCAAGGCGGATTTTTTACGATTTTGGGCGACATATTCAAAACTTGTTTGAACACAGGCAACTTATCCATCGCATCACGAAAACCTTTTGGTGGTTCAGGTTCTTTTAAATAGGCGAGCAATTTACCAATTTCGCGTAATTCTGAAATTGAATCAGCACCCATCCCCATTGCGACGCGGTGCGGCGTACCAAATAGATTACCCAGTAATGGCACGTTGTAACCTTTTGGGCGTTCAAACAGCAATGCTTGCCCTTGTGCTTTTAACGTTCGGTCGCAAATTTCGGTAATTTCTAAATACGGGTCAGCTTGATAAAGCGTGCGTTTGAGTTCGCCTTGTTTTTCGAGTTGCGAAATGAAATCGCGTAAGTCGTGGTATTGCATAGCCAAAAAGTAAAATGGGATAAGAGAATGTCAACATTGTACCGTTAAATTTGAAAACACTGGCATCGTAATTGCTGCACAAAAATAAACAAACGTATTGCGAACTTCATCACAGATTAAAAATCTCTTGTGTAGTAGGATTTGTGCAAATATTTTTAGCATTTAACTTTAATTCTAGGACAAAAAATGGCTACCACCACTTCCAAATTCGTATTTTCAGCAACAACAGACATCACAGAAGTCACGCCTGATCAAATTGCAAAATTTACGACTAAAGATCTTGCTGTGCTTTCAAAAACACAAGCTGAAGGGTTGACCGCAGCGCAACTTGCAAAATTACCTGCCAAATTACTTCCATCTTTGCCGCAAGTTAAACTGATTGCTCCCGAAGCGTTAGCGGGAATTGATACAAAATCGATTCCAAGTTTGCCTGTTAACGCATTGACCATTGATCAATTAAATGGTTTAACAACTGAGCAAATTAAAGCCTTCACCACCGCGCAAACGAGCGTTTTAAATAAAACGCAATTATCAGGTTTAGACGATGTGCATTTCGCTGCCATTTCAATAAAAGCGGCGAGCAAAAAAGTCGATAGTCCTTTTGGGGCAATTCAATTGAAAAATTTAGATCCTCAATCTATGTCGCTCATTACGCCTGAGCAAATCGCTTCTTTAACTTCTATGCAAATTGCTGCGCTCAGTTCAGCGCAAATTGCAGGGCTTTCAACCGATCAAGCATTGGCGTTCACTACAGTGCAAGCCGCAAGTTTTGGCAGTAAAAGTTTGCCCTACTTGAGCAATGACGTGATTGCCGCATTCGACGGTAAATTTTTAGCCGCCATTGCGCCCAAAACATTTGGCGCAATGACCGAAGCACAATTAAAAGCGATCACTCCCGATCAAGCACCGTCGATTACCTCTGTGCAAATTGCTGCGCTATCCTCGACAAAAGTGGCTGCAATGGAGGCAGAAGATATTGCGGCATTAAATCTGAAAGCCATTGCAGGCTTTAATAAAACCAATATCGCAGGTTTAACGCTTGGCAATTTAACTGCTGAAGAATTAGCCGCATTAAGTCCCGCACAACTTGGCTTGCTTTCAACTGCTCAAATTAGCGTGATTGATGCCGATAGTGCCAATTTACTGACTCCTGCGGCAATGGGTGCATTGAATTCATCGCAACTCAAAGCCATTTCAACGACTGTTTTGGCCGCGATTGAACCCGCTTCAATAGCTGGTTTAACATCGAAAAATATTGTTGGCTTGGACACCGCACAAATTGTGGCATTAAGTACTGAACAAGCCGCTGCGCTGACGGCCACACATGGCAAAGCCTTAACGGCTACACAAGTTGGCGCATTTGAAAGTGACGATTTTGCGGCACTGCAACCTAGCACGCTTGCCGCGATTTTGCCTGCGAATGTACCGTCGATTACCCCAGCAGTTTTTGGTGCGGCACTTTTAGAACAGCTTGTCGCGCTTAAAGCTCCCCAAGCAAAAGTGTTAACAACCGCGCAAATTGCAGCGTTGACGGCTGATAATGCGGGAGGTTTAACAGCGGCGACATTGAAAGAATTAACGGCTGATCAAGCAACCAGTTTAACGCCTACAGCCATTGCGGCATTGAGTTCAAGTGCGTTGAAAAATCTCAACATCACAAAATTTGATGCTAACGATATTGCAGCGTTAGATGCAGATGCTGCCATTCCGTTTTTAACGGCGGCAACAACTCAAATTGGTGGGCTTTCAGGTACACAAGCGGCGGCATTTACCGCTGGGCAAATTGCCGCAATGCCTGCAAAAATTTTCAAAGGCTTTACTTCAACGGCGTTGCCTTCGTTATCAGCTGACGCGATGAAACAAGTCACCACCGCACAATTAGGGGCGTTATCAACCGCACAATTGGAATCGCTTACCAAAACGCAAACAACGGCATTGCTAACAAATGGCGATTCGTCCGATTGGCTTTATGTGAAAAAAGGCTATGTCACCTTAACGGGAAATGCGACTGGAACAGGTATTAAAACGTCTACAACGGTAAATATTAGCACGGCAAACGATGCAACGATTATTACCGCTGGTAAAAATGCGGTAACTATTACAGGTGGCGCGGGGGCTGACACCATTTATGGTAGTGATAAAGCCGATTCGATTTCAGGCGGCACAGGCTCTGACAAAATTTATGGTTACGCTGGCAATGACACAATTGTCTTTAGCGAAACAACGGACACAATTGATGGCGGTGACGGCAATGACACATTAGCAATTACAGCCAATGCAACGATTTCAACTGATGCGAATTTAGTCAATGTTGAATTTATTACAGTCACTAGTGCAACAGCAGTAACGGCTGATTTAACAGGGCAAAGCGAAAACTTCAGCATTACGGCAAGCGGTGCAGGTGGTCACACAATTATTGGTGGCAGCGGTGCAGATAGCATTGTTGGCACGACGGCAGCGGATAGTTTAGTGGGTGGCAGCGGCGCAGATACGATTTCGGGCGGTGCAGGTTTTGACACCATCACAGGTGGTGCTGGTGCAGATAAGTTTATTTTTGCGACAACGCCTGATTTAAGCACAACAGAAATTACTGCAACGAAAGTGATTACGGATTTTTCAAACACAGAAGGCGACAAAATTAGCTTAGGAACGGCAGGGGTTGCAAGTACGGCGGTTGCTCAAGTGAGTACGATTACACTCACAGGTTCAGATGCTGCCGATGTCGTGACAATTGGCGGGATAGCAACTGGTAATGTCACCGTAACAGGTGTGACGGCTGCTGACTTTGTTACTGCAATCACTGGCGCAACAGGTGCAACCGTGACGGCGGTTGCAACCAGTTCTACCGTTGTTACGTTGACTGCAAAAACAGCGGGTACGCCTTTTACTGCAACGGCAACGTATGCGGATACAAATGCGAACTCAACATTGAACACCGCAACAATTGCGACAACAACGACAAATGTCACTGAATCAGGTAATTATCTTGAAGATGCAACGGCGTTTGGTGGATTAGGTTTATTACTTAGTGCTGCTGGCACAGCGTTAGATAGCAAAATTAAATACTTTGTCGGGAAAACAGGCAGTGATTCGTATCTTGTCAGCGATGTTGACGGTACGGGATATACCAATGTCATTAAACTGACAGGTATTGGTTTAGATGGCATTTCAGCTACTGATATTGTTGCCTAATTCGCCCAATCGAAAAATTTTATTAAAAAATCGCGTCGCTTTGCCGTTATAAGGACGACGCGCTTAATAAACATTAAGTTGATAGAATTTTTAACGAGATGGTTTTTTGAACCAATTTGAGGATTTAACGATGGCTACCACTACTAAATTTGTAATGACTGCAAAAACCGATATTGCTGACGTTACGCCAGATATGTTTGCTAAATTTACGACAGCAGATTTTGCAGTACTAAACAAAAATCACGCGATGGGATTAACCGCCGCTCATTTAGCGACTTTAACAGCAAAAACATTGCCGCTCATTACAGGTATTTTTAAATATATCGATGCAGGCGAATTACCAGGTATTTCAGTTAAATCGGCTCTTAGCGCATTGCCCATCACGGCGTTGACGACCGATCAAGTTAATGGCTTATCGTTAGAACAAATGGCCGCGTTAACCTCTACGCAAGTTGCCTCATTGACTTCAAAGCAACTCTCCGTTTTAGATGGCGATCATGTAACAGCTATTTCAACGGGAACAGCAAAAGTACCTGGCGGACTTGCGGGCTTAAATATCAAAATTTTAACGTCAGATTCATTTTCTTTGCTTGCGCCACAACAAATTAGTGCGTTGACATCTGCCCAAATTGCCGCCTTGGGAACTAAGCAAATTGCAGGTTTAAATGAAGAACAGTCTTACGCATTTACGGCTGAACAAATGGCGATCTTACCCTCTAAAACGTTTGCCGCTTTAGATACGGGGATTTTATCGGTTTTAGATGGAACTAAACTTGCTGCAGTGTTACCAAAAACCTTTGCCGCATTAAACGCAACAAGTTTGCAAGCCCTTACTGTCGATCAAATTCCATCGCTAACAGCAGCGCAAATTGGCGCATTAAAAGCGACACAGATTAGTGCTTTAAGTGCTGACAGTATTGCGGCAATCAGTCCAGCGGCGATTGCGGGATTTAATAAAACGAATACGAGCGGTTTGCAAATTTCCTATTTAACAGGCGATGGACAATTAGAAGCTCTAAAACCTGCACAATTTGGTTTGCTTGCGACCAGTCAGATTGCATTACTTGATGCTAATAGTGCTGCGTTACTCACTCCCGCTGCAATGAAAGCACTCACCTCTGCACAAGTTAAAGCCTTATCAACGGCTGCCATTAACGCACTTGATCCAACGGCAATTGCAAACTTAACAGTAAAAAATATCGTAGGGTTAGATACAACGTCAGGTTCAAATCAGGTTGCAGCGTTAACCCCCGATCAGGTCGGATCATTAACTCCTGCTTTAGCAAAAGCGTTAAATGCAACGCAAGTTGCTGCGTTGGAAGCGGAAGATTTTGCTGCGATGTTACCCCCTGCATTTGCGGCAATTACCCCGACCGCGCTGGCTTCTTTGTCGCCTGCGGCAATGGAATCAGCAACGGCAGAACAATTATTTGCAATAAAACCTGCACAAGCGGCAGCGTTAATTCCCGAACAAATTGCCAAAATCACCGCTGATGCGGCGGCAGGTTTAAAAAACTCCGCTGTAGCGAAATGGAGTGCAACGCAAGCGACGGCGTTAACATCTGGTTCAACAGGGGCAATTGCAGCATTAGATGTAAAAGCGATTGCTAGTTTGAATATCTCAAGTTTTGATGATGCTGACATTGCTTCAATTTCAGGCGATCAAGCAATTTCGCTCACTTCAGCACAACTTGCAACCATTACGTCAGATCACGCGGATGCGTTGACAGCAGATCAAGTGAGCGCAATTAAATCGGCAGCCTTTAAGGGGTTAACTGCTGGAACAACAGGTGCGATTGCCGTGTTGTCAACGGGAGCTGTAGCGGCAATTACAACTGGTCAATTAGCGGCATTATCAACTACTGATGCTGGGCAACTTGAATCCTTTACGCAAACGCAAGTAGCTAAATTTGTTACGTCAAATACTGATGCCATTGCATGGCTTCGTGATAGCAAAGGCTATATCACCATGACAGGTGGCACAACGACTCAAGGTGTTGAAACGTCAGGGACAGTGACGACAGCACCAGCGGGAACAACCACGATTACTATCGGCAAAACAGGTTCAACTGTGACAGGGCCTGCAACGGCTGCCACAATTGTTGGCGGTAGTGGTGCGGATACGATTACTGGCGGCGTTGCAGCTGACAGTATCAATGCAGGCGCGGGCAATGACACGTTAACTTACTTGTTGACGGCTGATTTGTTCACCTCAAGCGCAGCAAAGGATGTAACCGTTATCGGTGGCGATGGAACCGCCGATACGCTTTTAGTTGGTACGTCGGGAACGGCTTTTGCTGTTGCAAATACTGACATTTGGACAAAAATTTCGGGCGTTGAAGTTCTTAAAGCGGCTGCAAATTCGGCGGCTGTCACCGTTGCTTTGGATGTAACAGCCGCAACAACAGGCATTAACAAAGTGGATTTGTCTTTAACCACTGCGGCGACAGGTAACGTGATTGACGTGAGCGAATTTACCAGCGCAACGCCAACTACTTTAATCGGTGCGACGGCAACAGGCGGCGGTAACATTCTTGGTGGTGCAGGTGTTGATACGATTACTGCCTTTGCAGGCGGCGGAACGATTACAAGTGGCGAAGGTCTGGATGTAATTACATTAGGCGCAGGAGCTGATGTTGTTGTTTTAGGAACGACTTCAACCAGCGCAGATACGATTAGTGGATTTACTCATGGTACAGACATTGTCAAATTAGGTTCGGGTACAGCAACAGCTCTAGCCAGAACAGTTGCATCACTTCATTCTACAGAAACCGCTGAAGTAACATTCCCAGCCTTGGCAAGTGGTGATGTATTTACCGTTGCAGGTCTTACCGCCACTGCTACAGGAACCGTTACAGCAGATGCTTTGGCGGGAGGATTTGCAAGTTTGACGGCGGGGGCGACAACAGGAGGTACTGTCACTGGTATTACATGGTCTGGTGCTTTGACTGGTTACAACAGTGCAGCAGTATCAAGCACGACACATGTGATATTAACCTCAACCACTGCTGGTACTAATGTTTCGAATTTAACATTGGTAAAAACTATCGCTGGAACTGATGCGTCTGCTATTTCAGTCACAGATGGTGGAACAGCGCTAACCACTGGTGGTGTTTTGAAAGATATTGTCTTCGATACGTCAGCAAATCTAGGTTCGCTTGGTGTTAACATCGGAAACATTAGCACTGATTCTACACACGTTGCAAAGTACGCCGTTGCTTATGATACTGGTGCGATTTACTACGATGCAGATGGCAACTGGACAACGGGTTCTGTTCAAATTGGTACAGTTGGTGTTGTTACCAGTCTTGCAGCTACCGACTTCTACGCTGCTTAAAATCTAAGTAAAAACCAAAAGCCCCGCACCTTTTCCTAGTCGAAAAGGGCGGGGCTTTTTTGTTGTGGTAGAATTTTGGATGTTGAATTATTTGAGAGGAAATAAAAATGGCTGCGGTAATGTTTGATACTTACAAATTCGTCGATAAATTAGAAAAAGCAGGCGTTGCTCCCGAACAAGCAAAAGCTGAAGTTGAAGCATTGTCGGCAGCGTTATCAGAAGCATTAGATTCCCAATTAACCACAAAATCTGACTTGAATAAATTAGAAAAAGAATTGATTGTTTTGAAATGGATGGTCGGTTTAGTTTTAGGGGGAATTGTGACGTTAATAATGAAAGCCTTTATTCCAACGATTTAAAAATATGTACATTCTCGGCATTGAAACCTCGTGTGACGAAACAGGCGTTGCAATTTACCATTCGCAACGCGGATTAGTCCATCATTTGCTTTACAGTCAAATTGAAATGCACAGTGAATACGGCGGCGTAGTTCCCGAACTTGCCTCGCGTGACCACATTCGCAAATTGATTCCGTTAATCAAACAACTTTTGCACGAAAGTAATTTAACCAATGACGATATTACGGCAATTGCTTACACCGCTGGGCCAGGTTTGATGGGAGCGTTACTTGTTGGCGCAGCAACGGCACAAAGTTTGGCATTTGCGTGGCACAAACCTGCCGTTGCGGTGCATCACATGGAAGGACATTTGCTCGCACCGATGCTTGAAGAAAATCCGCCCGAATTTCCGTTTGTGGCATTACTCATTTCAGGCGGTCACACGTTGCTGGTGCAAGTTTTAGGTGTTGGACAATATGAATTACTCGGTGAATCACTCGATGATGCGGCAGGTGAAGCGTTTGACAAAACGGCAAAATTGCTTGGTTTGCCCTACCCTGGTGGCGTGAAATTGTCTGAACTCGCAAAATCGGGACACGCGCGTTTTAAATTCCCGCGACCGATGACTGACCGCGCAGGATTAGATTTTAGTTTCAGTGGATTGAAAACGTTTGCGCTCACCACTTTTCAAAAAAGTGACCAAACACAACAAGATAAAGCCGATATTGCTTTAGCATTTCAAGATGCCGTCGCGGACACGTTAGCGATTAAATGCCGCCGTGCGTTGCTGCAAACAGGTTTAAAAACCTTAGTGGTTGCAGGTGGTGTGAGCGCAAACATCAAAATTCGCGCTACGCTCACTGACATGATGGAAAAAGAAAACGGACAGATTTTTTTCCCGCGTCCTGAATTTTGCACCGACAACGGCGCGATGATTGCCTATGCGGGTTATCAACGTTTTTTGCTGGGTGAAACTCAAGATTTAGAAATTTTTGCTAGACCACGTTGGGCAATGAGCGAGTTGTAAAATCTTTCACAAGCGTTTGAAATTCGCGTAATTCTGGATACGCGCCACAAACTTGCACAACGTAATTGAGCGTGCGAGGAATCGATTTTAAATAATCTGATTTCTCGTCACGCAAATGCAAACGGGCAAATATCCCAATTGCTTTCAAATGTCGCTGCATTCCCATTAAATCAAACCAACGTTTAAACGTTTCAAAGTCGCAATCAACAACCTTTGCCGCGTGTAATTTTTCAAAATAATCGTGCAACCAATTTTCGATTTTTTTGTCATCCCAATCGATATAACAATCACGCAATAACGATACGATGTCATACGTCAACGCACCTAAAACAGCATCTTGGAAATCTAAAACGCCTAAATCGCCATTTTCCAAAACCATCAAATTGCGCGAATGATAATCTCGATGCACGCAAACAACAGGCTGTTCAAGCGCAGATTGAATCAAAAGTTGTTGCACGTTTTCCCACAAGGCTTGTGGTAATTCATCATCTAAAAGTTGTTCAACAAACCACTGTTCAAACAATGCCATTTCACGACGCAAAAGCGGTTCATCATAAGCAGGCAAATTCGCATTTAATAAGTTTTCATGCGTGTGCAACGGCAATAAATCGTTTAAGGCTTTGGCATAAAGCTCGCCTGCATTGTGTTCGCTTAATTCATCAAGTAGCCATTGCGAGCCAAAATCTTCAAGCAATAAAAAACCGTCTTCTAAATTGCAATGTAACAGCGTCGGCGTGTTCACATTTGCATCTTTAAGCAGCGTCGCAATTTCGATAAACGGCACAATGTCTTCTTTATCGGGTGGTGCATCCATGGCAATGAAATGTCTGTCGTCGATTTTGACGCGAAAATAACGCCGAAAACTCGCATCATTTGATGCTGGTTCACAGCTTTGGACATTCAAAAAGCAATCATTTTCGAGCCAATCAAGCAGGCTTATTATTCTAAAATCTGTTGAAATCATTTAAAAACCGTATTCACAAACGTTGCGATGTGTTCAATTTCTTCAACACACAAACTATGTTCCATCAAATAGTCATGCCAGTGAATGTCATAGCCTAAGGCTTTCAAACCATCAAATGCCGCTTTGCCTGTTTCAATAGCGACAATCGAATCAATAATGCCATGTGCCATAAAAATGGGCGTGTGATTGTTGGCTTGAGCGCGTTGATTTGGCAAAGAATCGAGCGTTGGTAAATACGCCGAAAGCGCGACAATTCCTGCTAGTTGCTGATTGAAACGCAAACCTGTATGCAACGCTAAAACGCCGCCTTGCGAAAATCCGACCAGCAAAATGTTTTTTGCGGCAATGCCACTGTCGATTTCTTTCTGAATCAATTGGTTGATTTGCTGTGCAGAACGTTCAATTCCCGCAACATCGACTTCTCGTTCTAAATTATCAAGTCGCAAAATGTCATACCACGCTCGCATTTGTGCGCCGTTGTTAATCGTAATTTTTTGTACAGGAGCGTGTGGAAAAATAAATTTAATGTGTGGCGACTGTGTTAAATGCAATTCAGGCACGATATTTTCAAAATCGTGTCCGTCAGCACCTAAACCGTGCAACCAAATGACAGAGTATTTGTGTGTTGATGTTGCGGCAATTTCAACAGTTTCTAGCGCGAGAGCGTTTTGCTGAGTCATAACGAATCCTAGAATGAAGATGAGAAAAATGTTTGCAAAAGGTAGCATTTTTTAGTGAATTTATTGTGAAAATAAGCGGCAATAATCTTGTGCAGAAAGCCGTGGATTTTCAGTTGCTAAACCACCAATAACGGCGAGCAAATCTGCACCAGCATTTAACAGTGATGCACCATTTTCGGGCAAAACTCCACCAATTGCTACAATTGGAACGGTTAGAATTTTTTTTGCAGCAGTTAATGTGCCGATTTGTGCGGGAGCGGCAAGTGGTTTTGAGGTCGAGCTGAAAAACCGTCCAAATGCAACGTAAGTTGCGCCCTCTTTTTCGGCTGCAACTGCCCGTTCTAACGAGTTGTAACACGACACGCCGATAATTGCCCTTTCACCTAAACGCGCCCGTGCTGGGGAAATGTTGCCATCGTCTTTGCCTAAATGCACACCATCTGCGCCAATTTTGTCGGCAAGTTCAACGTTATCGTTAATAATTAGCGGCACATTGTAAGTATGGCAAAGTGTTAACAACGCTGTCGCAATGGTTTCTTTATCATTCGCATTTTTATCTCGATATTGCACCACTTTTGCCCCACCTTTCAACACAGCTTGCGTGAATTCTAAAATTTCCTCCGCTGTTTTTCCGTCAGGGGTAATCGCATAAAGTCCACTTTTTGGCATTGCTCGCATTTAATCTCTCCAAAAAAAACGATTCGGATTTGACTGCCCTGCCCCCGTTTTATAAGCCTTTTGCAAACTGTGCCAAGTGTATTCTTGCGCGTTACTAATTGCTCGAATTGGTGGTACACCATGCGCCAATAATGCAGCAATACTTGCGGCAAGCGTGCAACCTGAGCCGTGATATGTCGAGGGTAATCTTGCCCAAGTAAAACTGTCTTTGTGATGGTGGTGAAAGAGTCGATTTTCAACACTTTCCGTTGCTTCATCCGCGCCTGTGATTAGCACATATTCTGAGCCAAAATGTTCTAAAAATTTCATTCCACAAGCATCAATATCATCTAAACCCGTTAATTGCCGTGCTTCGTTGCAATTAGGCGTTAAGACAGTCGTGAGCGGTAAAAGTAATTCTTTCATTGCAGAAATCAACGTATCATTTGCCAAAATTGTCCCGCCACCAGCGGCTAAAATGGGATCTAAAATGACAGGAATCAACGGATATTTTCGAACGATGTCGTAAATGACTTGCGCGGTGTCCGCATGACCAATTAAGCCGATTTTAAACGCATGAACAGGCAAATCATGTAACAACATTTTGGCTTGTTGACGGATTTTGTCAGGGTTTTGCGGCATGATTTCTGCTACATTTTTCGTATCTTGCGCTGTTAAACAAGTAACAATACTGGCAGCGTGACAATGATGACTGGTAATGGCTTCAATATCAGCCTGAATTCCTGCGCCACCGCAAGGATCATGACCAGAAAATGACACGACAACAGGGCGTAAAGGATTTTGTGTTGAAGTCATAAAGGTGTAATTGCTCAAAAATAAAAAAAACTGCTGAATTTTAACCCGTAAAGTGAATTAAATATGTCTTCGAACCAAGAATATGTTTTAACAGATACTGACTTAATCGTTTCTAAAACTGATTTAAAAGGCAAAATCACCTATGTCAATGATGATTTTATTCGTATTGGTGGATTTTCAAAACAAGAACTGATTGGTGCATCGCATAGTATCGTACGTCATCCCGATATGCCTAGAGCGGCGTTTGCGGATATGTGGAAAACGTTGGAATCAGGAAATTCTTGGACAGGCATTGTTAAAAATCTCACGAGAGATGGTGGATTTTATTGGGTGCATGTTAACGCTTTGCCGATTTGGGAAAATAATAAAGTCGTCGGTTATGTTTCGGTGAGAAATAAACCGTCAGCGAGTGAAATTGCCACCGCTGCCACGCTTTATCGAAACATGAATACGGGTAAAAGCAAAGTGAAACTGGATGCGGGTGAAATCATTCCGCCCAGTTTGACGTATGCAATTCGGCGCACGTTTAACAATATCACCATTAAGACCAAGCTAATTACGTTAGTTTGCGTGTCACTCATTTCACTTGGCGGTATTGGGGCTTATGGCTCTTATGGTTTAGGTGTGATTAAAACTGTCGTTGAAAAAAATATGCAAGAAGTTGAAACGCATGCAAAAAGTCTCAGCGCGGCACGTTCAACGCAATTGGCATTTAAAACACAAATCCAAGAATGGAAAAACATTTTGTTGCGCGGACAAGATGGTTCTCAATTTACCAAATACAGTAAGTCCTTTGATGATGAAGGCGATAAAGTGATTAAAAAACTACAGGAATTAAACCGTTTGATGGTAGACGTACCTGAAAAAGAGTTTGTTGCTTTGGTTGATGTTGCCATTAAGTCGCACAATGACCTGATGGAAAAATATCACGCCGCGCTAAAAAATTATCAAGTAGATAATCCTGCAACCATTTTTACTGTCGATGCATCAGTAAAGGGTTTTGACCGTCAATTTACTGACGAAATTGAAAAATTAGTGGAGTTTCATCGTGCTGAAATTGAAAAACACCTTACCGAAGGCAAAGATATTTCTAAAAGCGTAGTGCAACAATTTCAAACTCAAGTTGCCATTTTCGGTTTTTTGGTTTCAGCAGCGTTGCTCGCATGGTCGATATTGACGTTACTTAGCGTGTTAAAACCGATTAAAAACGCCACGCAACTGATTAAAGATGCCACTGAAGGCAAAGAAATAAAAAGCAATGATTTTTCCAAAAATGAATTTGGCGAAATGATGCGAGCAATTAAAGCGATGGCAATTTTGAATGATTTTGAAATGTCTGAGCAACGCATACTCGCCAACGAAATGACACGCATCAAAATGGCATTAGATGAAGTGACAATGCCTGTAACGCTTTCAAATTCGCAACGTGAATTTGTTTACACCAACAAAGCGGGTGTCAAATTATGGAAGCAAATGGAAGCCGAAATTGCAAAGCGCATTCCTGATTATAAATTTGAAAAAATGTATAACACCTTGCTAAGTAGTTATTTAGAGAATGATGACGATAAAAAATGGTTTTCAGCACCAGAAAAAGAAATTCGTAGTCGAGTCATTAACTTGGGAGGAAGAACGCTTGAAGTCACGGTTGTCTCTATTTTTGATGAGCAAGATATGTATATTGGTCGTGCCACACAATGGGTGGATAAAACGACTGAATTAGCGTTAGAAAAACAAATTTCAACTATCGTTGCTCAAGCTACAACGGGTAATTTTCATGGTCGAATCGAAACGCAAACCTCGCAAGCCTTCTTTAAACAACTCGCGCAAGGGTTGAATTTATTGCTTGAAACGTGTGAGAAAAGTTATGGCGACATGGCAAACATTTTTGATGCGCTCGCACGCGGCGATTTGACGCAAACGATTACCAATGAATACAGCGGTGAATTTGAAAATATCAAAAATAACGCCAATACCACGGTTTATAAATTGACTGAAATTGTCGATCAAATCAAAGACATTACGCGTACCGTCAATGAAAGTTCAAAAGAAATTGCGGGCAGCAATACGGATTTGTCGCATCGCACCACAACACAAGCCAGCGCGATTGAAGAAACCGCTGCAAGTATGCACGAACTCACAGCGATGGTGGAATCTAATACTGATAACGCAAATAAGGCTAATGACTTTGTGATTGGCGCGTCAATTCGCGCGACAAAAGGTGTGGAAGTGATTAGTCGTGTTGTTAGCACAATGGAAGACATCCACGAATCATCGCGCAAAGTTGTGGATATTATTTCTGTGATTGATGGCATTTCGTTCCAAACCAACATTTTGGCATTAAACGCAGCGGTTGAAGCAGCGCGTGCAGGTGAACAAGGTCGTGGTTTTGCAGTGGTAGCAAGCGAAGTTCGCAGTTTAGCGCAACGCGCCGCTGCCGCGGCGGGTGAAATTAAAAATTTGATTAACGATTCGGTCGAAAAAATTGAAGATGGCAGTAAATTGGTGGTTGATGCAGGTCACACAATGGAAGACATCGTCGGTTCAATTCACACCGTCACAAGCATGATTGGGCAAATCAGCGTGGCATCAAGCGAGCAAAGTTTGGGTATCAGTCAAGCGAATAAAGCGATTGTTGAAATGGAAGAAATGACACAACAAAACGCAACGCTCGTTGAACAATCTTCAGCAACAGCGGATAACTTGAAAAACCAAGCCGCAGACCTTTCAAAAGCGGTTGATTATTTTAAGATTAGCTAATTTATGCAGGTCATGATTTTAGCGGCAGGACGCGGCGAAAGAATGCGTCCATTGACGGATTCCACGCCAAAACCGTTGTTAAAAGCGGCAGGAAAATCGCTGATTGTGCATACGATTGAGCAGTTAGTTTGCGCGGGATTGACCGATTTGGTCATCAATCATGCGTATTTAGGTGAGCAAATCGAAATGGCTTTGGGGGATGGCAGCCAATTTGGCGCGACTATTCGCTATTCGCCTGAAGGTAAAAATGGCTTAGAAACCGCAGGCGGTATTATTCATGCGCTGCCAATGATGAAAGATGCGCCGTTTTTAGTTGTGAACGGCGATATTGCGACCGATTTCCCTTTTGCAACGCTTAAAAATCAGCCTGTTGATTTCGCGCATTTAGTGCTTGTCCCGAATCCAGCGCATCATGAAAAAGGCGATTTTCACATTGATTCACAGCAATATCTTTCCATGACGGGAACGCAGCGTTTCACGTTCAGCGGCATTGGGTTGTATTCGCCTGAATTTTTCAAAACTGCGCCGAAAAATAGCACTAAACTTGCTCCTTTGTTGCGCGACGCGATGCGAGAAAATCGAATCACTGGAGAATTGTTTGAGGGTTTTTGGATGGACATCGGAACGCCCGAAAGGTTGCAATCTTTCGAGGCGTTTTTGAGAAATTAAGCCTATTTTATGCAGCAAAATTTTTCATCAAATTGAGTTGCTTCTCAAAGTATTCCGTTGACTCGCCAATACTTTTGTTGAAATCAATCTGCTTTTGAACTAACTCAATGTAGTTGACTTTTGTGTTTTGAAAAGTCTCTAGCTGTTGTTGAGTGAAGTCTTTTGTTGGATCCCATCCTTTTGGCAAGACAAGAGGTGGAAGCTCAGGATAACGACCTGATTTAGTCAGTTCACCAAATTCATTTGGTGTCATGTTGGTGAAATCAGGCTTAACGCGATTGAAAAAATCAGCGCGTTCTTGTTGAAGAAATGCTAACGATTTTTGTAATGCTGAAAACTTAATCGTTTCTGCATGATTGTTACTACTTTGTTCTGCGATTAGTTTGTTGATGTAATTTTCATCCACTTCACCAGAAAGCGAACCTGTTTCGCGGTCAATTGCAATGTGTGCCGCTAATTCATTAACTGCTTTTAACTCTGTTACAGTTTTAGGCGTTGCGGCATCAACTAATTTTTTATCGTGTGCCGTCAGTACGTCATTGATAACAAAACTTTTTGGTGTTGCTTTTAAATTACCGTGAAATAGAGCTAGACGTTGTTCGTTAATAGCTCTTAATTCACGCAGTAATTCTGGCGGATATAATTCTGGACGTTTCAAATAATCTCTTTCTGCAAGAGCGACTTCTTCTGGAATTAAATCAAAATCACTAACATCGCCATCGTAATACGTCACGGTCACGTTCGGGGCATTTTCAAGTTTTTTTAATTTTTGTTCTGGCGTTGTTCCACCGTCATAACCTAAATTCATTGACATCCCATTTTTATAAAGTTTTGCCACGATATTACCTTCTTTATCGCGGACAACGGCTTCGAGTTTTTGAGACGTTAGGTATTTTTTTTGACCTGCGGGCGACATGTGTTCAGCCATGAGTTTTTCACCTTCAGCTTCTCTAATTTTCCCTTCTTTCAAAGCGCGTGAACCTTAGACTAAATCTTTGAGATACGTTTCACCTTCTTTGGGGCTGTAATCAACAGGAACGTGAAGTTTAAATTCGTTTAAAATTTTTTCGGCTTCTGCTTTGGAAACACCGAGTTCATTTTGTATTTCTTGTGTTGTAACAGGGCGTTGTTCTTTCATTTTGATTACTTCAAAGTGAAGTTTTTTGCCATCCCCAATAATGAACGAACCATCAGCGGCAAATTTAATTTCGCCAGAACTTGGCGGTAATGTTTGAGTTGAATTATTAAGCGCAAATTGGAAATCAGCACCTGATTTTGTTGGATTTTGCACAACTTGTTTTTGGATTGATGCGGTTGCGTTGTTATTTGTCACACTGTTTAACATAAAAAATCTCCGTTGAATTTTAGTTGTCGAACTGACAAAGCTGTTATCGGCAACAAAGCAAAATTCACGATGCGTCAAATCGTCACATACAAAAAAGCCCGTTTTGAAACGGGCTTTTTATGTCAAATTTTCAATCTACGTCGTTCAAAAAAGAATGTGATGAGCAAATACAAACTCATCAACTCCGTTGCTAAAAAGCCTGTTTGCCATTGCAAAAGCGGTTGCAATTGGTCATTTGCCAAATACAAACTCACGCCTAAAATCAAATAACCCAACACACTTTTGACATCGTAATCGACACGATAAAACTTTTGCCCTAAAAGATACGACAAGGCAGCCATCGCAAAATAACAAACTAGCGTGGCATACGCACTGCCTGTGTAACCGAATTTTGGGATCCAAACAAAATTTAATGCGACCGTTAAACCTGCGCCAAAAAGTGAAACCATTGCGCCCATCATTGTTCTATCGCTGAGTTTGTACCAAATCGATAAATTCACATACAACCCTAAAAATAAATTTGCTAGCAACAAAATCGGGACAACGTGCAAACCAGCACGAAATTCTTCGCCAATAAAGTATTTGAAAAAATCTAAATACAGCGTCACCAATAAAAAAATGAACACGCAAAAAATGCTGAAATAATGCAACACTCGCGCATAAACCTGTTTGGCATCGCTATTTTTGGCATAAGAAAAAAAGAACGGTTCAGCGGCGTAGCGAAACGCTTGAATAAACAGTGTCATTAAAATCGATAATTTGTAACACGCGCTGTAAATGCCCAGTTGCGCTAAATTCGTAGCGTTATCGAAGGGTAGCAAGTATTTGAGCAACGCCCGATCAAGCATTTCGTTAATAATGCCTGCGAAAGCAATCACCACCATTGGCAAGCTGTAACGCGCCATTTTCTTGAAAAGTTGCCAATCAAATCCAACGTGAAAACCAAAAAGTTGCGGTGATAAAAATAAAAACTTCGCGCCACTTGCGAGTAAATTCGCTAAGAAAATATAACCCACGCCCACATCAGGCGAATAAACGTAAGTAATCCATGCAACATTTTGGGCTTGTAGTTTTGGACACCAGACAATAAAAAATAAACTTAGCGCGACTGTGAGCAGAATTTCAAAAATTTTAATGCTTGCAAAACGTAATGCCCTGTTTTCAGCACGAAGTCGTGCAAAGGGCAACGCAGCAATAGCATCAAACGTTAGAATTAGTGCGAAATACAACACATATTCATGATGATTCGCATAATTTAACGCATCTGAAATAGTGGAATTTAACGTTGTAATCAACGCAAAAATACTCAAATTGAGTAACACCACAAAACTCAACGCCGTGGCATAAGCGTTCTGATTATCGGAGCGAAAACGAAAATAGCCCGTTTCAAAACCAAGCAGTAAAAATACCGATAAAAAACCTGAATACGCATAAAATTCAGACACAACGCCGTACTGCGTTGCGGTGAAATAATAGGTATAAAGCGGAACGAGTAGGTAATTTAAGAAACGTCCAAAAATACTACTTAAGCCATAAATGGCGGTTTGTGAGGCGAGTTTTTTAAGCATTAAAAGAAAATGAAAAATGGCGGTTTAGCTGCATTCTAAACTGCCATTTTCAAAAACTAGAATTTTTGTGTTTTAAAACCGTGAACCGATTGTGCTAACTGTTGCGCTTGTTGTTCAAGAGCTTCAGATGCAGCGGTCGCTTGTTCAACTAAAGCGGCGTTTTGTTGCGTGGTGTTATCGAGTTGCACAATCGTTTGATTTACTTGCCCAATTCCTGCGCTTTGCTCGGCTGATGCGCTGCTGATTTCTGACATAATTTGCGTAACACTTTGAATCGAATTCACAATTTCTGTCATCGTTTGCCCTGCTTGAGTAACCAACTTTCCACCGTCATTGACTTTTTCAACCGAATCATCGATTAAACGTTTAATTTCCCCCGCTGCATTCGCGGCACGTTGCGCTAAATTTCGTACTTCAATTGCGACAACCGCAAAACCTTTACCTTGCTCACCTGCTCTGGCGGCTTCAACAGCCGCGTTCAACGCTAAGATATTGGTTTGGAACGCGATGTCATCAATCACGGTAATAATATCGACGATTCGAAGCGACGAGGTATTGATGTCTGCCATTGTGGTGACAACGCTATTTACAACCTCTAAACCTTTACCTGCAATATCTGTCGCGCCAATTGCTAATTGATTGCCGTGTTTTGCATTTTCAGCGTTACTTTGCACCGTGCTGGTTAATTGCGTCATGCTTGAGGCGGTTTTTTCTAAACTTGCACCTTGTTCTTCAGTGCGATGCGACAAATCATTATTTCCTGCGGCAATTTCGCGCGTTGCAGTGCTAATGGTTTCAGCCGATTCTTTGATTTCTTCGATTAACGCTTTCAAATTTTCAACTGTGCTGTTCATTTCGCCTGTAACTTTACCAAACGTTCCTGCGTAATGTTTATCGATAGTTTGGGTTAAATCTCCTTTTGCCAAAGCATTAGCGACGCGCTCAATATCTTTAAAACCGTTATCGCAGGTTTCAAGCAAACTATTGAGTGACAACATCATCTCTTTAAACGTGTATTCAAACTGGTCTGCATTACCACGATGAGTAAAATCACCGCTTGCACCTGCTTTAACCAGCAAGTTGATTTCGTTACTGACGCTTAACAAGGTATTTTTAACATCGTCGATGGTGTGTGAAATTTTCGCTTTTTCATTTGGCAAGCGTTCCATGTCAATTGAAAAATCTCCTTTTGCATAATGCGAAATCACATCAATGATTTGCATTTTTATCGTAATGTGCGATGCAACTAACTCGTTCACTCGTGCTGCAATTTCGCCATAAATACCTGCTAATTTACTGGTGTCAATGCGTTCACTGATAAAACCATCAATGTGTTTTTGAGCTAAATTTTCTTGCGCGACAACGAAACCGTTAAGCGAATGTTGAATTTTCTGCATTGATTTTAATAACACCGCAACAAAATCGTTGCTATCGACATCAATTTTTGAACTCAAATCGCCGTCTGCAATGCGTTCTGCAATTTCAGCAACCATTGCCAAACGCACTAATTCTTTGCGTAACTGTACCGCGAGCAGCACTAAAATTGCCGATTCAAACACCACAAAGAGTGCGTGAACGACCACAATGCCAAAATCTGCGCCATTTCTAAAAAGCCAAACATCCGCATTTGCCGCTTGCACGAAATTTAAAACCAAATGATGCACTGCCACCAACGCAGCGGCATAAACAATTACTTTCCAATCTCGATATGCGAGCAAAAATGCCAAAATCGCAAACACACCAAAGTGCATTTCGATTAACCCATGACTGGCTTGAATATGTAACGCGACGTTTAAAACCAAGCCCGTTGCAATCGCAATGCGTAATAAAAATGAACCTGCTGCCGTTTTCCAAATTAAAAATGGCACCACAAACGCAGGCACAGCAATTAGCAAACTCAAAAATACCACGCCATAAAACCAGCCGATACCAATTGAAACGACCAGCAAAAAGCCGAGCGTTATCATCATGATTCGATCAACTTGAGCGCGAATCGGGGTTAATAAAACTTCTTCGTTAATTTTCATAAACATTTTCCGTATTTTTTAAACTCAAACAGTGTGACGGCGTGATGTCATTTAATGCCATATAAAAGAGCATTCCCGCGCTGTATAAGAACCATGTAATAAATAACATAGTTAACGGTTTGTTTATTTTTTTGGGATTTGACATGACTGTGCGATGGGGTAGTGAATGTTAGTCGCAAATTTTATCGGCTAACATTCAAAATGCTGTAGGAGTTTTGATTTCGATAATCAAAAAGTTCCTATTGCTCGCTGCAATTTCAAATTGGCTAACGCAAAATCATAGTTTGCATTGTTCAAATTATTGTGGGTTTTGGTGCGTAAATCTTCGGCTTGAATCACGTCAGTATGCGTGGCTAAACCTTGTTGGTAACGGTCATTGGTGACTTTTAAATTTTCATCGGCTTGCACAATCGTTTGTTTGGCAACGTCTAAACGTTGTTGCGTTTCTTGTGTATCAAGCCACGCGCTACGAACTTGCAACAAAATTTGTCCTGATAATTCTTCACGTTGTTCTTGCAGAGCTAAGGCTTGTTTTTCTAACGCTTCGCCTTTGTGACCTGTGCTGCCGTCAAATAATTTCCAATCCACACCGACATTGGCTTGCCATAAACCTTCGTAGGCTTGATAACGATTTTGTTGATATTGATAACCGCCATTGAGCGCAACTTGCGGCATTAAATTCGCTTTCATGGCTTGCATTTGCTCGTGTAACGACTGAATTTGTTGATTTAAAACGGCAATTTCAGGACGTTGACCCAGCGCGTTTTGATTTAAATTTTCTAAACTCGTTTTGGATAATTCGGGGAACTTTTTAGATAGCTCAACTTTTGCGTTTAATTGGCGCGTGAGCAGTTGGTTATAACGTGCTTTGGCGTTGTCATAAACATTCGCAGCTTGCAGTAAAAGCTGTTTCGCGTTGAGTAATTCTACGTCAGCGGCAAGCAAATCGTTTTTTGCGACGATGCCTTGCTCAAATAAATTTTTTACATCTTTGGCGTGACTTTCCAAACTCTGAATGTGACTTTTCGCCACTTCAACCGCATCTTCAAAACGCAAAACGGCAATGTAGCTGTCAGCTACTTGCATTTTCAAATCCAACACGCTGACTTGTTCATTGGCTTGCGTGGCATCGAGTGTGGCTTGGGCGGCGTTGATGTTGTGTGTAATTTTGCCGCTGGTATAAATCGGCAAACTCGCCATTGCTTGCGCTCTTACGCTGCCATCTTGTTGCATCGCAAATTGTGCGGATTGACCACCGATAGTCGTTTTGGCAGACGGTGTTTCGTTGTATTGCGTGTAACTCGTGCCGACGTTTAATTCAGGTAAATTCTGCCCTTGTGCGGCTTGCAGTTGTTCTTGTGAAACGTCGGTATTGGCTTGTGCGGTTTTAATTTGATGATTTGCATTTAACGCCGCTGTCCAAGCATCGTCTAACGTTTCAGCTTGCGTAGTTGTGGCTAAACATAAACATAAACTTAACCATAAAAAATTAGTTTGTCGCATGGCGAATTCCTTGTAAGAAAAAAGCGGTAGCCGATTCAATCAGTTGAATCCGTTCTGCTTCATTCGGTGGTGGTTGTACGCCTAACAAACAACGAAAATGCAACTCCCCTTTGAGCAAACTAAAAAACGCATCCGCTGAAAAATGAGTATTAGGAATTGAAAATTGGTTGCTGTCTAATTGCTGTAAATATGATTCGACTTGATTGATAGCGAGCTTTGCACCGTTGTCATAAACCATTTGACCTAATTCGGGAAATTCGTGACTTTCAGAAATAACCAAACGATAAATTGCCAAACCTTCCGAGGAATAAAGAAATTCAACCACGGATAAGGCAATTTTTTTCAATGTTTGCGTTACATCGTCTGCATCGGACAAGGTTTGAGTGATTGTGTGTAAAAGTGATGAGCAGAATTGAGAGACAACAGCGGTAAGTAAGGCATTTTTACTTTCAAAATGGTTATAAAGCGTGGCTTTGGAAACGGGCGCAGTTTGAGCAATTTTATCCATGCTCACGCTACGATAATTGTGCGTTAAAAACAGCGTCGTTGCCGCTTGCATAATGGCGTGACGTTTTGTGTCAGAGGTTTCGAGGAATTCAGTCATGTTAAAATCAATGCTTGCTAAATAAAACGGATGTCTTAGAATAAACTGAACCGTTTAGTTTATCAAGGGCGTTTATTTATGCAGCGTTTTATTACTTTTTCACTTTTAATTTTTGTCCTCGCTTACGCGGGATGGTCTGGTTTTTCGTGGTTTCAAGAGCGTCAGCATTATGAAAGTACCGATAATGCTTATTTAAAAACCAACAGCGTTTTAATTACGCCCAAAGTGTCGGGTTATATCACCGAATTATTTATTGATGATAATCAAGTGGTTAAACAAGGCGACGTGCTTGCCGTGATTGATAGTCGTGATTATCAAGCGAAACTTGATTTAGCGCAGGCTCACCTGCTTGAGGCACAAGCTGATGTGCAACGTTTGCAAGCGGTGAAAAATACCCAACACGCCAACATTGCCAGCGCAAGTGCCGCTGTTTCAGCTGTCGAGGCACAACGTCAACAAATCAATCAAGATTTGCAACGCTTTAATGCGTTAATCGAACGTGGTTCTGCACCACGACAAACGCTTGATAACATTCAAGCCCAATCCAAACAAGCTGCCGCGCAGTTACGCGGTTCACAAGCTAACGTTTCCGCGCAACAAAAACAACTCACCAGTTATGACCGTGAAATTGAGCAAGCGCAGGCGCGTTTAAAACAAGCTGGGGCGCAAGTTGAACTCGCCAAAATTGATTTGGAAAATACGCAAATTCGTGCGCCGTTCGATGGCGTGATTGGGCATCGTGGTGTGCAATTGGGTGCATTTGTCCAAGCAGGAACGAATTTAGCCTATTTGCTTGAAACAAAGAAAATCTGGGTAGAAGCCAATTTCAAAGAAACCCAAATTGAAAATATGAAAGCCTCGCAGCCTGCAAGAATTCACGTTGATGCGTTTCCAGATGTTGAATTCACGGGCAAAGTAGATAGCTTTTCGCCTGCGAGCGGCGCAGATTTCAGCATTTTGCCCGCTGAAAATGCGACGGGAAATTTCACTAAAATCGTGCGTCGTGTGCCTGTAAAAATCGTATTTGATGAAAATGAAAATACCGCGTTGCTCAAATCAGGCTTGTCTACCACTGTGAAAGTGCAAGTGAAACCGCTATGACCGCCGTCAACGAACAGGGAGAACGCATTTTAACTACGGGTGAGTGGATTGGCTTTTTTAGCATGGCAATCGGCGTGTTTATGGCGGTTCTCGACATTCAAATTGTTGCCAGTTCGTTGCAAGAAATTCAAGCGGGTTTATCGGCAACGCAAGATGAAATTGCGTGGGTGCAAACCTCGTATTTAATCGCCGAAGTTATCATTATTCCTTTATCGGGTTGGCTCGGACGGGTTTTTTCGACGCGCTATTTATTCGTTTTATCGGTGGGTGGTTTTACGTTAGCCAGTTTGGCGTGTGCCTTTGCATGGAATTTGCCCGCCATGATTGTATTTCGTTGCATTCAAGGTTTTTTCGGTGGCGCGATGATTCCGATGACCTTCACGATTATTTTCATTTTGTTCCCGCCCCGTTTGCAACCGACGATGAGTATTGTTTTAGGTCTAATTGTCACAATGGCTCCAACAATTGGCCCTGTTTTAGGTGGCTATTTAACCGATGCGTTTAGTTGGCAATTACTGTTTTTAATCAATGTGATTCCAGGTTTTATCGTTTGTTTTTTAGTTTTTACTTTTTTGGACATCGATAAACCCGATTGGGGGTTGCTTAAAAAAATCGATTTTATCGGCATTGCGTTGATTACGATTTGTTTGGGGTGCTTGCAATATGTATTGGAAGAAGGCGCACGCGATCAATGGTTGGAAGATGATTTAATTTTGACACTTACGGTTATCGCGACAATTAGCGGGATTGCGATGTTTTGGTGGGAGTTGACCCATTCACATCCGATTATTGATTTGTACGCATTTAAAAATCGTAACTTTGCCATTGGATGTGCGTTTAGTTTTATTTTGGGTATTGGGTTGTACACGATTATTTATTTAACACCGATTTATTTGAGCAGCATTAAAGGCTTGAACAGTTTGCAGATTGGTTATTACTTGATGGTGGTCGGGTTGTTTCAATTAGTTTCTGCGTTTATTGCAGGGCCACTCGAAAAAACGCTGGATTTGCGTTTAATGCTTTGCTTAGGAATGTGCATGTTTGGGTTGGGTTCGTGGTTGAATGGTGAATTAACGGCTGAATCAGGGTATTGGGAATTTTTCTTACCACAAGCCATTCGCGGCGGGGCGTTGATGTTGTGTTTCTTGCCCATTAACACCTTGACGTTAGGTTTATTGCCGATTGAAGAAGTAAAAAATGCCAGTGGTTTATATAATTTAATGCGAAATTTAGGAGGCGCGATGGGCTTGGCGGTTGCCAATACCTTGATGTTAACGTTAAACAAAACGCATTATGGTGCATTGCGTGAGTCTATCAGTGCAACTGATGAAATCGGGCAGCATATTACACAGATTGAAATTGCGCGTTTAACAGCATTAGCGTGGCGCGAAGCAGAAGTGATGACATTTAATAATTTATTTCAAATTATCGCGTTTATTTTCTTATCTGCATTGTTGCTTGCACCGTTTTTGAAGAAAGTCGAGAAATCGGATGCGATACTTGGCGAATAAAAAGGTTAAAAAAAACCGCCTCCCACTTGCACAGTGGTGAGGCGGTTTTTTCTTATGACTTCAAGTAAAAGCGAGTTTTAACACAACCTCCGCTTTTACTTTACCAAAGCAACAGGGTAATTAGGGTGCAGTGGGTTAATTGCGAGTGTTTGCAAGCGTGGATGCACAACTAAGTCCATTGCCTCCATTGGAATTACACCTAATAACGGCTCATTACCTAACACTACTGCTTCTGTTATATAACTTCGATTTTCAAACGCTATTTCAATCGGGGCAATCCGAGGCACTTTGCGTTGATGTCCATCGGCTAACATAACGACCTGTTGGCTAACTTCGGTCGTATCAAATCCCAGCTGTAACGCAATTTCTTCGGTTACACACATAAACGTCGCGCCCGTATCGACTAACGCATTTATTTCAATCTGTTGTTTGCCAAAAAGATTGGTAAGTGTCAGTTTTGCATACGTTAATCCCATAATTCTGCTCCAAAAAATTTAAACTCAAATTTTACCACGCACGCACACAAAAAAACCGCCTCCCACTTGCACAGTGGTGAGGCGGTTTTTTCTTATGACTTCAAGTAAAAGCGGGGTTTAAGGAATTGCCCGCTTTTCATTAGAAATTAAACAAAATCTGCTGCACTAATAGCTGTGTTTGTAGCAATACCAGATAAAACGATGACTTGGTCAATAACACCGTTCCCATCAATATCGTCACCAATATAGCCAGATGCGCCTGTTCCACTAGCTGCTGCTTGTGTATCAGCTGCAAACACATAAATCTCAGCCGCGCTAGATGTTCCTGCTAAAGTAGCTGCCGCTGCATTTAATGCCGATAAGATGTTGGTAAAGTTACCTGCATAATCAGCATCAGCAACTTCTACATAATTACCAGTGTTTGCTGTCGCATCTCCTGCTACACCTAAATCTAAGGCGTAAGTAGCTGCGGTAAAATCGGTTATCGTATCGCAAGCTGCAGCATTAGCAATGCCAGAATCCGTATTACCAATGAAAACAACGTTAGCACCTGTAGATGCGGTAATCGTATCCGCCCCCGCACCACCAGTAATGGTATTTGCAACAGCATTACCTACAATCGTATCAGCCGCTGAACCACCCGTAACGACTAACAACGCATCGGCTTCAGTTGTACCTGTGAAAGCTAACGCACTTGCAGAAGCTGAACCATCAAAAGTTAACGTCACCGTACCCGCAGCAATGGTGTTTGCACCAAGCGTAATGGTATTTGCAGCGTTTGCTAATGTGAAAGTAGTATCTCCAGTAACAACCACACCATCTAAAACAGCCGCTGTTACAGCATCTGCCAAGGTGATATTGGCAGCGGTACTTGTAATACCTGTCAAACCAGTCAATTGAGCAGCTGTCATCGTC
>JAQTXN010000094.1 GCA_028688755.1 Methylococcales bacterium
ACCGATGTAAAGCATCACACGTTTGCCTTCGAGACGTGGTTTGTATTTCGCAATAACCGCTTCATATTCAGCGGTGTAACGAGCAATAACTTTTTCTGCACCAGCTTGGATTTTTTCGTCGAAAAGTGCTGCGATTTTGCGTAATGATTCAGCAATTTTCGTTGGGCCAAAGAAGTTATATTCAATCCAAGGAATGCTGTACTTTTCTTCCATGTGACGCGCGATGTAGTTCATCGAACGGTAGCAATGGATTAAGTTCAATTTCACTTTTGGGGTTTTTTCGATTTCAGCAATTGTGCCGTCACCTGACCATTGCGCCACAACACGCAAGCCCATTTCTTCTAACAATGTTCTTGAAGCCCACGCATCGCCGCCGATGTTGTAATCACCAATCACCGCTACGTCATAAGGCGTGGTTTCAAAACTATTGTCACCATCACGATTTTCTAAAACCCAATCACGAATCGCGTCGTTTGCGATGTGATGACCTAATGATTGCGAAACCCCACGGAAACCTTCGCAACGCACTGGCACAACAGGTTTGCCTGTTTCTTTTGCTGCTTTTTTAGAAACCGCTTCAATGTCGTCACCGATTAAACCAATTGGACATTCTGATTGAACTGAAATGCCTTTGTTTAACGGGAATAATTGTTCGATTTCCAACATGATTTTGGCGAGTTTTTTATCGCCACCGAAAACGATGTCGTTTTCTTTGAAATCAGACGTGAAATTCATCGTACCGAAGGTATTTACGCCTGTTGTACCGACGTAATAGTTACGACGACCAGCGCGTGAATACTGACCACAACCCACAGGGCCATGGGAAATATGAATCATGTCTTTGATTGGCCCCCAAACCACACCTTTTGAACCCGCGTAAGCACAACCACGAATGGTCATCACGCCTGGTAAAGATTTACGGTTTGAAGTGATACATTTGTTAGCTTTTTCAAGGCTGGTATCGTTCACGGCTAAATGTTTAGCACGATCTTTTTGAGCTTTTTCTGGATAAACTTCAAGCACTTCTTGGATGAGGGCTTCAGTTTCTTCTCTTGTCATGGCTGCCATGATGTTATCCTCCGATGGTCGCTGGTAATCCCCAGACAAACCTTGTTGAGAAAACGATGTAAATGTGGGTCGAGCAGGCACTCGCAAACTCAACCCACGTTTTTTTTATTACGCAGTTGCTTCCGCAGCGGCTGTGACACCAACGATGCTTTCGTCAACTTCTTCCATTACGCCGAATTCCATCAATAGGTCTTCGAGTTCATCCATTGTGATAGGCGTTGGAATGATGAAATTGGTGTTTTCGTTGATTTTTTTCGCTAAGGCGCGATATTCATCCGCTTGTTTTGCTTGTGGTTCATATTCAATAACAGTCATACGACGAATTTCAGCGCGTTGTACAACGTTATCGCGTGGCACGAAATGAATCATGGTTGTACCCAATTTTCTTGCCAATTCCATAATCAATTCGTCTTCACGAGCGCATTGACGTGAATTACAAATCAAACCTGCTAAACGAACGCTGCCTGAGTTTGCGTATTTCACGATACCTTTAGCAATGTTGTTTGCTGCGTACATCGCCATCATTTCACCTGAGCAAACGATGTAAATTTCTTGCGCTTTGTTTTCACGAATTGGCATAGCGAAACCGCCACATACCACGTCGCCTAATACGTCATAAAATACGAAATCTAAATCGTCGGTGTACGCGCCTTCTTCTTCTAAGAAGTTAATCGCCGTGATAACACCACGACCTGCACAACCTACACCTGGCTCTGGGCCACCTGATTCAACGCATTTGATGTCTTTGTAACCAACTTTCAACACGTCTTCGAGTTCTAAATCTTCAACGCTACCTGCATCTGAAGCCATTTGCATAATAGAGTTTTGTGCTTTCGCATGAAGAATCAAACGAGTTGAATCCGCTTTTGGATCACAACCAACAATCATTACTTTTTTACCTGATTCAGCTAAGGCTGAAACCAAGTTTTGAGTTGTTGTTGATTTACCGATACCACCTTTGCCGTAAATAGCACATTGACGTAATTTCGCCATGATCTTCTCCTCAAATAAACTTTTAGGGGTTGTTGTAAAAAATTAAATCGGGTTAATACACTTAGGTTATAGCAACAGCTGTGCCAACGAAAAAATTAACTTCAACATATTGATTTAAAAGAAAAATAAAGTTTATTTTGTATAAAGATTTGGTCGTATTACAAACATTTTGTAAAACATTGTAGGGTTACTAACAGACAAAGAAGTTTGTGTGACGAGCCATCTAAATTGTGTGAAATCAAACAAGGTGTCAAAAAACGAAGATAAGTCTGAGTGTTGATTGTTAAATCCTTCAGACAGCCTTCAAACCTACGGAACAGAACGAATTCAGGGTGATTTACGAACGAGAGTAGAGTGAACAAGTTAGTCGTCGCAGAATAGGACGATTGATGAAAAAAGCAGGGGGTGAAACTGTGCTGTGCAAGGTGCGTAAAATTTCAACAGGTTTTTCGGGACGCTTTCAAAACAAAATTGATTTGCACTGTAATTTCTTTATGCAGCCGTTGAACTGCAAAATTTCAAAAAAACTCTGCCGCGAAATGCCTTGCCGCCGAATCACAGTGAATTGCGTTGATAGGTTAATGGGATTATTAGCAAACGTTATGATTACTGTAACTAATTGTAATGTATTAAAATTTAAGTGTTAAAGTTGTTTAGAATTCAACAATTTTACATTTTTTATATAGAGTTTCTGACAAGGAAATGGTAAAGCGGAATTGAAGTGATTGAAGGATTTTGAATAAATCAAAATCCTCCGATTTTATTTAGCCAAATTTTTCTGAAAAAATTTGAGTGTCTGAAATCCCATGTGTTTTTGCAATTTCAACACAAGAATTTACAAGCATCGGAGGACCACAAAGATAAATGTCGTAGTCATTTGGATTTTCTTGCAAGTATTTTTGTAATGCTTGAGCAGGTGTGCCACTAAAACCTTGCCAAGTATCACGAGGTTTCCAAACGCATTGCGTGATTTTTAGATTGCTTAATTGTTGTTGTAATTTAGCGAGTTCTTCAAGACAAAACAGTTCCGTTTCATCATTGACTCCAAAAAACAAATGCACTTCACGATTTTCACCCCATTGCGCCATTTTTGTCAGCATCGATAAAAAAGGCGCAAGTCCAGTACCACCTGCAATAAAAATAGCAGGGTTGAATCGTTGACTATGAAATTCAAACGTTCCTTTTGGCACATATACGGTAAATGTTTGTCCAAGAGCCGCTTTCTCATTTAAAAAAGTAGTGAACTGACCTTGCGGCTGTACACGAATTAAAAAATCTAGCTCGCCTTGCCAATTTGCGGTATTTGCCAATGAATAAGCGCGACGAATGTTTGTTTGTGGAATTTCAATTTCAACGTATTGCCCCGCTTCAAATTCAACCGCCTTATCATCATCCCCAAGTTTCAGTTGCAATTTCAGCGTTCGATTGGCAATTTTTTCTAATTGCGTAATCGTGGCAGTTTTTCCTACCTGCTCACCAAATTGAATATGAGCATAATCATAAGGCGCGTTGAGTTGTAAATTGCTATGCGGAAAAGTTCGACATAAAAGCACTTGTCGTTGCGCTTTTAGCTCACTGGGCAACATACTTTCGTTGTAATTACCCAGTGTATATTCACCTGATTCACAATGAGCAAGGCAAGCACCGCAACCACCATCTCGACACAATGACGGTAGCGTTATATTGCAAATTGCTGCCGCAGAAACAACATCTTGCGAATCTTGTGCGTCAAACGTTAAAACCTGACCGTCACGAGTGGTTAACGTAATAAGATGATTTGACATAAATGCCTGCCTTGATATTTTAAATTTATGCTCTTGCGCGAAGTGCGGCTTCAACATCATTTGCCGCAATACCTGTTGGTTTCAAATCAAAGGTTTCCCCAAGTTTTGCAAGCAAATTGGGGGTTAAAAACGCAGGAAGCGTAGGCCCTAAATGAATGCCACGCACACCCAATGAAAGTAACGTCAACAAAACCGCGACGGCTTTTTGTTCAAACCACGAAATCATCATCGATAACGGTAATTCATTTACATTGCAATCAAAGGCTTTCGATAATGCCAGCGCGACTTGAATAGCCGAATAACTATCGTTGCATTGTCCCATATCAAGCAAGCGTGGAATGCCGCCGATGTCGCCAAAGTCATGCGTATTAAAACGGAATTTTCCACAACCCAACGTCAAAATAATACTGTCTTGCGGGGCGAGTTCAGCCACTTCCGTAAAATAATTACGACCAGGTGCCGCGCCATCACAACCACCAATTAAGAAAAAGTGCTTAATATCGCCTGCTTTGATGCCATCAATCACTTTATCGGCAACGCTCATCACCGTGTCTTTACCAAATCCAACCGTAATAAATTGCGCGGGTTTATCTTCGTCAAAACCATGCAAGGCTTGTGCGGCTTCAATGACAGGGGAAAAATCATTGTTTTGAATATGTCGAATACCTGCCCAACCGACAGGCCCTGCCGTGAAAATGCGATGACGATACGCCGCAGCAGGTTCAACTAAACAGTTTGAAGTCATTAAAATTGCCCCTGGAAATTGAGCAAAATCAAGATGTTGATTTTGCCAAGCTCCACCGTAATTTCCCACTAAATGCGGATAGGCTTTTAATTTAGGATAAGCGTGAGCAGGGAGTAATTCGCCGTGTGTATAAACGTTAATACCTAAATCTTTTGTTTGTTCTAGCAACGTTGCTAAGTCGTGTAAATCATGACCGCTAACCAAAATGGCTTTGCCTTTCACAGGCGATAAATTGACTTGTGTAATTTGTTGCGTGCCGAAACTGCCTGTATTTGCGCTATCAAGCAACGCCATGACTTTATAATTCAGTTGCCCAATACGCATTGCCCAATTTAACAGCGCGTTCGCATCTTTTGAATGCGTCGCCATAAAATCGAGAGCTTCTTCAAATTCGGCATAAATTTCTTCGTCGCTATAACCGAGCATTAACGCATGATAAGCGTAAGCGGCAGTGCCTTTAATGCCATAAAGTAACATTGCTCGCAAACCAACAATGTCTTCGCCGACTTCGCTCAGCTCAACATTCACTGCCGCTTCTTTGGCTTGAATCAACAAACCAGCCATCGTTGATGCAGGTTGCCATTGTGCGGCACCTGTAAATGTTTCAATTTGTACGTTACGTTCGTTCGCCGTTTTGTTGTACAAATCTTTTAATTCAACACGCAATTTTGCCGTTTCTTTAATCAATTCAGCAAAACGATTCGCGTTGAAATTCACATTCGTGAGCGTCGTAAAAAGGGTGTACAAAATAAATTCATCCGCTTTGGGTTGCGGCAAATCGAATTGGCGCAAGCGTTTTGCATATTGCGCGACACCTTGTACCCCGTAAAGCATTAAATCTTGTAAATCGGCGGTAGTTTCATCTTTACCGCAAACGCCTTTTGCTTCATGACAACCGTTACCTGTTGCGGCGTGCGGGGTTTGTTCACATTGATAACAAAACATAGTTTTAGCTCCTGATTTATACTGTTAATTTAAAGGACGATTGAAGCATGATGCAGTTTTTGCTTTGCGTCCTTGATTTAAATCAAGTGGGCATTTTATGGTCGATGAAATGGAAGAATTGTTGCGAGCGCATTATTTATTTTCCGCGCTCGAAGAAGCAGAATTTGAGCAACTTTGTGCAGGTGTGCAGATTGTGAATTTAGAAGAAGATGAGCATTTATTTCATTTTGGACAGGAGGCGCGTTATTTTTATTTACTCGATAGCGGACAAATTATGCTTTATCGACTTTCGCCGTTGGGTGATGAAAAAGTCATTGAGCTGATTCATGCAGGACAAACATTTGCCGAAGCGGTGATGTTTTTCGAGGCAAGTGTTTATCCCGTGAGTGCAAAAGTGGTGTTGAAAAGTCGGCTTTATCAAATTGATATGGCTGTTTTTCGACATATTTTAAAAACGTCTACGTCTCTTTGTTTTCGTTTATTGGGCAATATGAGTAAGCGTTTGCACATGGCAATTCAAGATATTGATCAACTAACTCTGCAAAATGCCAATATGCGCGTCATCGAATTACTTTTACAGTCCGCGCCAAACTCGTTGACAAATAATTATCAGCTGGAATGGAATACACCAAAACAAATTATCGCGTCACGGTTGTCTTTGCGTCCCGAAACTTTTTCGCGTGTTTTGGCACAGTTGAGTAAAAAAGGGTTAATCAGCGTTCGGGGAAAAATTGTAGAAATTGTAGATGCAAAAGCATTAAGAGAAGAAATGGGCATTAAATAGTTGTGTTAAAAAATTACCCTTCCATCATCTTAACGTAAGCGCGACGCAATAATTCCATTTCAGCGGGTGGCTGACGGCGCAATTCGGTTAAGGGTTTAAGTTTCAAATTCAGACGTTCAAGTAATTTATGCGGCGGGTCGAGCAACGTAAATCTTGCTAAATACACCGTAATCACACCTTTTGGCGTATCGATTTGTTCGCAAAACGAGGGTTCGATTTTGAGCAAATCCTCATCAAAATCTAAATGTTGATTGATCGCTTTAAGCAATAACGCGGGATGCAAATTGATTTCGTTGATTTCAGTTTCTTCGGTTTCGAGAATTTCAGAAAGCAACGGCAATGATTCAGGAAAACAAATACTGCCGTTTTCTTGTTGAGCAAACAAAACCAACGCGCTAATGTCGCCTTTGTAGAGAAGTAATAAGCGATGATTTTCGAAAGGATTAGCCATTGCCGTAAGTATCCCAAAGCGGTTTGTAACTGCTATCAAGGCGCGACAGACGATTACTCACTTGTTCAAGCAACGCATAGTTTGGAAAACGCCCACGATTATTAGCGTACCAGTTTTCCATTTCAGCGTTTAATTGCACGCGTTGTGCGGCACATTCGGTGATTTGTTGTTTTAACCACGTCATGCTGTTTTGCGGCGTTAATTCTGCAACGCGATAACGCAAACCGTGATTAAAAATTCGCACGCCACCACCTTGCGCGGCGGTGTGATACAAGGCTTGCGCGTCAATCACTTCAACGCCTGCTAAATAATCAATGCCGAATTCGTGCAGTTGCGGCAACCACGGCGTTGTTGCACCCATCAAAACAGTTTTGGCATTTGTCGCAAGTTTGGCAAGACGCGGAAAGGTTTTGTTTGGAATGGAACTCGCCGTTAAAAATACCCAATCTGCATCGGGCAATAAAAACTCACACGCACTGCTAGGCAAATCGTCGCCAGTGGGTTGTTTCTCCAAAACACTTAATTGCATTAAATCTTGGTATTGTTCGATGTTTGGATAATGCCCAATGACGACGACTTTTTTACCTTTAATTTGCGGCAAAAAATAATCAAAAACGGCGAGATTTGGATGTTGCGAGGTGTTATCGAGTGCAACAGAATCGGGCAGGGGACGATTGTTTAAACAACTGTTAATCGCTGCCATTGCAACCGTGGCTTGATGCGGTTGCCATTGCAAAATCCACGCGACTAAATCTTTGAGCGGTTTGCCAACTAAATCACCCGACCACGGCAACGTTCGCGTGGCGAAATGCGGACTCATCGCCAAACCTGTACCGTGTTGACTTTGGCAAAGTGTCCACACCAAGCCAATCATTACATTATCGACGACGGCATCGGTGGCGCAGTGGTCGAGCAACAATTCATAAACGTGCTTGGAATTCATTGCGGCAATTCGAGTAATTTGGCTTCGGTTTTGATGTTATCTTCGCGTCCCCAAGCGTTAATCGCTTCGACAAAAAATTGTTTTTTGCTTGGATGCGGTTGCACAACATCGTATTCAGCGTAAAAACTGCCGTCGCTGTTAAATTGGATTTGTCCGACGCGTTGTTTTTTGTCGTTGTACCAATAACCCGCTAAATTTGAATCTTGCGTCAACGGGTCAAGAATTAAACGAAATTCAGCATCTTCAAACACGGGCAATTGAATCGGCGTTTGCACCGAAAACCCCAGTTTCACAATCGCTTCGCTGATACGCTGACAAATCACTTTGCCAAACGCATACTGATTATCGATTTGCTCTTTCAGGTTCACGACTACCAGACCTCAGCAGGGACTTTTAACGCTTCAACAGGTTTTCCACCGAGTAAATGCTCGTCGATAATCGTTGCTACATCGTCTTTGGTTACATTGCCATACATCACGCCTTCGGGATAAACGAGAACGTTTGTGCCAAACATGCAAGGTCCCATGCAACCTGTGTTGGTTAAGCCGATTTTTTCAAACAAATTGCGACTTTGAATTTGATTCATAAATTCTTCCATCACACTCGCGCAACCTTTCGCGCCGCACGAACCGCGTGGATGTCCTTGTGGACGATTTTGCGTACAAATAAAAACGTGTTTCTCTGGTCTTGGCATGACTGCAATTCCTTTCTAAATAGCTTTGTGCTGATGAGTAAAACAATTTTTCGGACACACTTTTGAACACGCTTCACAGCCGATACAATCGTCTGGATTTTTCAAACTCATCACCATGCTGTTGTCGTCATCGTCTTCAAAATCGCCGTACTCGTCATCGAACTCTTCGATGATTTCGTCTTTGTCGATTAAATTGAAAACGTCGCGCGGACAAACTTTAAAACACCGTCCACACGCAATGCAGGTTTTTTGATTTAAATTGGTAACGTAATTCGGAGTCCAAACTGTGCCGCCAAACGTTGTACCTGTTACAAATTCGCTCATTTTTCCTCCTTATGCGCCACTGGCAGCTAGAAATTTTTTGTTTGCTTCGTCCCACGCTTGGCAGGCTTCAAAGGTTGCCTGGGCAATGCCCATCAATTCTCCATAAGCGTCAGGCAAACGGTCTTCAATTAAATCGTGTAATTCCATTGCTTTTTCACTGGCGAGACGTTTATTTTTTTTCACGTCTTTTTCTAATTTTTTGAGTTCTTCTTCAGTCATATTGGCAACTCCTTCAAATTCTAGGCTTCAGCCACTTCTTTATATTTTTCGATTAACGCGGCGGCTTTTTCGACCACTTCTTCAGTTTTCACGCACAAATCTTCAAGACTTGGAAAACCAAAACGATGCACATCACGCAAAATTTTATCGACCACAATCAGTTTGCCGACCATCACAAACGCGCGTCCAAAACCTTCGTGCGTGATGTTGATAACAGGCACTGCCATCATTTTGGTTTTTTTCTCAACCAATGTGGCGATGGTGTTGTAATACACTTTGACGCGAGCAAGGGTGATTTCATCTGGGTCGCCGACGATTGGAATTTCGCGGCGGCGTTCTTTGGTCAAAATTAACGGGTCGATAATTTGCGCTTCGGTCAAACCGTCGTAAGTGTCGTAAGTATCAATTGCGCGGAGTTGTTTTAAAATTTCAACAACAACATCTGACGTTAAAAACGGGTCATTTTCTTGAACAACTAATTCGCTCATGGGTAAATCCTCTGGGGGTTTTTAAAATTATTCTTGCCAATCTTCGTCAGCCATTGCATCAAAACGTTTTGGGTCAGGGGTTTTGTTTTGATTGATGGCTTTGGCAAGCCAACTGGTTGCGCCTGATTTCATTTCGGCTTGCAAATCGGCGACTAAATTTTTAATGCGACTGCCTTCGTGAACTTTTACGGGTTGAATGCCGTGCGCGATGATTTGTTTAATCGCCGATGCGCCAATCGCTTGGCAATACACCGCCGCGCAACCTTCGAGTAATTGAATTTTTACGGCTAATTTATCTTCGTTGCCATCTTGGGCTAAATTGCCAAATTGCGCGGCTTCAAGTAATTCGGCTTGTTCAGGATTGACGGCGTAAATGGCAAACGATTGGGCTGAACCAAAATGCTGGTCAACGTGCAACATATCGCTCGTGGCAAACGCGACTTTGATAGCGGTATCCATTTGGATTTTCTCCTCGTTGTTTTTGACAACGTAAA
>JAQTXN010000240.1 GCA_028688755.1 Methylococcales bacterium
CAGGCGCGAAACCTGATTTATATTTGTGTGGTCCACCAGGAATGGTAGATGCGACTTTTGCCGTTTGTGAAGAAGTTGGTATTTCAAAAGACCACATTTATTTAGAAAAATTTTTGCCTAGCGGTTCATAAATTTGGAGTTATCGCCCAATGAAACCAGACGCTAAAGAATTTCTCAATGAGATGGCAACCCATTTAAACGGCACTATAAAAGAATTGGTCGTTGAAGAAAAAGAAGTTGCCGACAAAATTGGCACAATGCGCGTTGCAGAACTCAAAGAATTTTGGAATCACGAATTATCCGATGA
The DNA here is from genome assembly GCA_028688755.1 of Methylococcales bacterium. Lineage (GTDB taxonomy): Bacteria > Pseudomonadota > Gammaproteobacteria > Methylococcales > Methylomonadaceae > UBA10906. Next base: position 308 of record JAQTXN010000240.1, read on the forward strand.
CGAAGAACGTTTTTTTAGAACATCGCTCGATTATTGGGATAAAAAATTGATTTACGTTTGGGCGCGAATTAAACGAATTCGACAAACACGTTTGCAAGTTGGGCATACGATTATGAAAAAAGCGGTTTTAATCAATCATGACAAAGTAGATTTATGACAAAACAAGTTATTTACAATCCCGAAGCACGAATCAAATTGATGCAAGGCATTGACCGCATAGCACGAGCTGCCGTTGTCACAATGGGAAGTGCAGGTCCTGCGGTGATGATTCAACATCGTACTGACGGCATTTTGCCTATTTTCACCCGTGATGGCGTGACAGTGGCTCGCTCAATCAATTTTGACGACAGAATTGTGGATTTAGGTGGACGTATGTTGCGTGATGTTGCTGGCGCGGTTTCACGTCAAGTCGGCGACGGTACAACAACGGCAATCGTTTTAGCGCAAAAATTAGCGCAAGAAAGTTTAAAAAGTGTGGCAGCAGGTTTTCATCCGTTGCAATTAAAAAAAGGCTTAGATTTAGCTCTCACATTAGTTGAGAAAAAATTATTAGATGACGCGGTGAAAAATGTGACTTCTAATTGGATTGAAAAAATATCTGCCGTCGCAACCAAGGACGAAAAAGGAGTTGGAAAATTATTAGCGGAGGCTTTAGAGGAGCTTGGATTGGAGGGACAGCTAACTTTTCAACTCGGCAATGGACGCGAAGATGAATTAAACATTGTAGAGGGTGTACATTATGAACAAGGTTATTTATCGCCGTATTTTGCGACAGATAAAACTCGCGCTGAAGCCGTTCTCGAAAATCCTTATATTTTATTGTATGACCGTGAAATCAGCGATTTGATGGATTTGATTCCGATTTTGGAAGAAGTTAAAGCGCAAGGACGTTCGCTCGTCATCATCGCGGATAACGTAATTGATAAAGCCTTGACGGGTTTATTGCTCAATCATGTAAGAGGCATTTTTAAAGTCGTAGTAATAAAAGCTCCAGGTTTTGGTGATAAACGTATCGACCGTTTAAAAGATTTGGCGTTATTAACAGGCGGACAAGCAATTTTAGATGATTATGCGAGTCCAAAACTCGAACACGTTACGCTTGAACAACTTGGACAAGCCCAGCGTGTTGTGATTACTGAAACGACAACAACGATTATTGGCGCAAAAGGCAATCAAGATTTGGTCAAAGAACGCATTGTGAATTTGCGTGAACAAGCCGATTTCATTTTGGCAAAAAAACCTGGTGAAGGTTCAGCAACAGGTAATCGTCACGATTTTGGTGAATTAGAAGAACGTATTGCAATGTTATCAGGCAAAACAGGTGTTTTTGATGTCGGTGGAATTACCGATTTTGAAATTAAAGAGCGCATGGTAAGAATTGAAAATGCGAATATGTCAGCAAAAGCTGCACTTGAAGAAGGCGTTTTACCAGGTGGTGGCGTGGCATTATTTAATTGCATCAAAATGTTAAACACCGTGATTGCTGAAAATGCCGAGCAGCAACAAGGTATTTCAATTATGAAACACGCGCTTTCTGCGCCATTGCAGAATTTAACGCGCAACGCAGGCATGAATCCCGAAACGGTGATGGCAAAAATTGAAAATGCCAATGACAGCCATTTTACAGTTGATACCCAACATGCTTGTTACGGTAATTTTTTAGAAATTGGCATTATTGACCCTGTGAAAGTGATGCGTTTAGCGTTACGCAACGCAGTAAGCGTCGTCGGTACGATGATGACAACTGAAGCGATAGTGATGGATGTTCCTGATTTATCCATCATGGACGGTTATTCCCCTGAATGGGCGGCTGCAACGCGCGAAGACCCGCGTTCACCTTGATTTTTGAGTTTTAAATTTACGGTTTTTCATGTGTACCCCTGATTTTCCTGATTATTCAGGTGTGATCAACGCTTCATCCTAAATCCTCTCCTGTAACGGAGAGCATTCTATTTCCTTCGTGAGATATGGCAGTGCGACACTATGACGCCTTGCCTCTTTTTTTGAATTTGTTATTGTGTTGCATTCAACGTCGATTTCAACAAATTACATTCAAAATCAATTATTTTCATTACTTTTTTTGTTCGCCATCGACACCAAATTGACACAAAAATAGCAAAAAATGAATCTAAACTTCTCGAATCCAAATAAAGTAAAAGTCAGTCAAGAAACCTTATTGCTACGTCACACGGTTGAGTTTGAAGTCGAT
>JAQTXN010000005.1:0-13536 GCA_028688755.1 Methylococcales bacterium
GCATCGTATTGTGGCAAGACGCACAAGAAACCGTGCCTGTCGAAGACAAACGTGGGTCGTGATAAAGCTGTTTGCCGAGTTCGATTTTTTCAGGTGTGCTTGGATTATCCGCAGGTTCTGGAGCTTGCGTTGGCAGAGCTTCCCACGCATTGGCAACTGACATTGAACTCGCTAAAGCAACAACTGTTACTAATGAACGAAGTTTGAACATATTTAACTCTCCTAATTTTTCGATTTTTATTTTTAGTTACATCGCAAATAACACGCGCTTTTGCCACGCATTTTGCTCGCCGCAAACTTTAACACACAGGTTGCTGCAATTAAATCTTGTTGTTCGTTATCATAAGCACTTTTGAAATGAACAATTTATTATGAACTTTACTCTCGAAATTGACGCTAGCGGTTTGAATTGTCCAATGCCTCTGCTCAAACTTAAAAAAGCTCTGAACGAATTAAATTCTGAGGAAGTAGTGAAAATTATCGTGACGGATTTAGCGGCACATTTGGATTTTGGCGTATTTTGTCAGCAAGTCGGTCATGAAATTTTAACGATTCATAAAGCCGAAACTTCACAGATATTTTTTATTAAAAAAGCCTAAATCATGAAAAAAGCCATTCCATCAAAATCTATCAAAAAAGTTGCTGTTGCCGCGCCAAGTTCAACAGAAATTAACACGCTTGCCGCGCTTTATAATCAAAGGCAATTTGTAGAAGCCGAAGCGGGCGCACGCGATTTAATTGCTCGATTTCCCAAACACGGCTTTGGCTACAAAGTGTTAGGTGCCGTTTTACAAGCGGTTGGCAGAATTGACGAATCAATCGACGCAAAACAAAAAGCGGCTGATTTATCGCCTAACGACGGCGAAGCATGGAGCAATTTGGGCAACACCTATCAGGAACAAAATCGTTTAGAAGAAGCTGAAAAATGTTTGCGTCAAGCCATTAAAGTCGCGCCAAATTTAGCTGTTGCTTACAACAATTTGGGCATCACGCTCGAAAAATTAAAACGTTTGACGGACGCAGAAACGGTTTATCAAAAAGCCCTTTCACTGCGACCCGATTACGCCGAAGCGTATTATAACTACGGGATTACGTTGCAAAAATTAGAACGGTTTGCGGATGCTGAAAAAAATTATCGTCAAGCAATTTCACTTACGCCAAATCACGCGAAAGCACACAGCAATTTAGGTTTAGTTCTAAAGCATCAAGGACAATTTGAAGAATCAGAACAACGTTTTTTGACGGCGTTGCAACTCGACCCGCAATTTATTGACGCGCATTACAACTACGGTTTATTGCTGCTTTTGCTAGGTCGATTAAAAGAAGGTTGGGCGCAATATCAATGGTTTTATCACCCGCAAAATCTAAATCCAAGCAAACCGCATCAGCCAAATTTACAGGTTCCACAATGGCAAGGTCAGCCGCTTTCAGGCAAAACAATTTTGATTCATTCAGAGCAAGGCTTTGGTGATTTGATTCAATTTGTGTGTTATGCCGAGCATTTGAAAGCCATTGGCGCGACGGTTTGGGTTTTAGTGACAAAACCGCTGGTTGAACTTTTCAAAACCGTGCCGTGGATTGAGCGTGTTTTAGAAAACGGTGAGCAGCATCAAGTTGTTTTTGATTTTTGGGTATTTCCGCTGGCGTTACCGTATTGGTTTCAAACAACACTTGAAACTGTGCCTTTCAATGTGCCGTATTTATTCGCCGAAGAAACAAAAGTTTTGTGGTGGCGCGAGTGGTTAAATTCGCAAATTCCAACAGAGCATAAACGTGTTGGTTTGGTTTGGGCGGGAAATCCTGTGCATTCCAATGATGCAAATCGCTCAATTGATTTTACTGAATTATCCACATTGGCAAATTGTAAAAATGTCACGTTTGTGAGTTTGCAATTGGGTGAAAAAGCGCAGCATGAATTAGAAAATTTTCCCGAAGGTTTAACGATTTTAAATGCGGCACCGTTTATTCACGATTTCACCGATACAGCAGCGTTATTAACGGCGTTAGATTTATTGATTACGGTAGATTCGTCGCCCGCACATTTAGCAGGTGCATTGAATTTACCTGTTTGGACACTGGTGACGAAAATACCTGATTGGCGTTGGCTGTTAGAACGTGAAGATTCGGTTTGGTATAAAAGCACGCGCCTTTTTCGACAGTCAAAAAGTGGCGATTGGGCAAGCGTGCTAGAAAATGTGAAAGCGGAATTGCTTAAAATTTAGCGCGTTTCTTGCCAAAAAGTGCCTGCCGCTAAATTCGCAGAACTTCCGACTTTAGGATTTAAACCGACTAACACGTTGTAGAGTTTATTGGCGGCGGCTTGATTCGCGGCAGTCCATTCGTTAATTCGTCCATCGCAATAACGCTCACGCAAAATCGGCGGCGTGAATTCGACTTTTACCGTCGCTTTTTTCCATAAGGTTTCATCATCACATAAACGATTTTTTGCTTCTTTGGTTGCAGCAAAAAAGGCTTTTAACGCGCTTTGATTTTTATTTGCCCACGATTGATTAAAAACATAACCGAGCGTTGGCACGGTTTCATGAATTCCTAACGCTTGTTGCAAATCACGCCCGTTGAGCAATTGGCGATAACCCAGTGCTTCAAGTGGCGCGGCAAAATGCCAATACGTTAGCACCGCATCAACACGCTGATTTTTGAGTTGTTCACTAATTAACGGCGGCGCACCGAATGTTTTTTCAACACTAGTTGTTAAATCGACTTGCTGTTGCTTGCCGACGGCTTGCAGTAATAACCAATTTTTATCGAGTTCACCACCCACAATGCCTATTTTTTTACCAGCTAAATCTTTCACATTTTGAATCGAACTGTTTGCCGCAACCACTAACGAGCCAGACGAGTTTGAATACGGATAAAACGTAAAATCTGCGCCATTATTTCTCGCTTGCGACACAAAAAGCCAATCCGACACAATCATATCAACCGCACCCGATTGCAACGCAATTTTAGTTGCTTCGGCAGTGGCTAATGGTTGCGCTTGAATTTGAAAATCAGGCGAATCAGCTAATACACTCAATTCCCAATCAAGCGTTCCCGCTGTTTGAAAACCAATTCGCAACTTGGTTTTTTCGGTTGAAAAACTGGTTTGGCTAAAAATTAAACTGCTAATGGCTAACACTAAAGGTAATTTTTTCATTTTTATTTTTCCTGTGAATTTTCTTGAACATCCCAAATTAAACGTGGATCAAAACTTTTTGCGGCAAACATCGTTAAAACAACTACGGACGCAAAAGCGGTTGCCGCATTGCCTGCGATAACTTGTGCCACGCCGCCTAAATTTACCAGCGACACTAAAATTGAAATCATAAAAATATCAAGCATCGACCAACGCCCGACAAAAGCAATGATGCGATACATTTGCGTCCAGCGTTTTGCGTTGACTTGCCAACGATAATGCACGCACAACAGCAACAAACTTAAGCCAAGCAGTTTTAATAGTGGAACCAAAATACTCGCCACCAACACTAGCATTGCAATCGGTAACATATCGCTATGAATTAACGCTACGATGCCGCCTAAAATCGTGTGAGGTTCACCAACGTTAAGCTGCGTCACAGTCATAATCGGAAATAAATTTGCAGGAATATACAGCGCAAAACTGCTGATTAACAACGCCAATGTTCGTTGAAAACTGTATGGCAAACGAGCGTGTAATTTACTGTGACAACGAGAGCAATGCGACGTTGTTATTTGTGCTAACTTCCCACAATCGTGGCAACGCACAACATTTTGTTTCAGCGCGGTATAGTTTTTCGTCATTTTTCTGAATTAAATTGCAAACGCATTAGTCAAAATAGGATAAACAATTTTTAAAAAGATTGTTCAAAGCGTCGTTGATAAATGCGTAACTATCGTGATTGCGTTAAAATGGCACAATTGTTTTCTGTCGTGTCACTTGTTTTGAGGTCATTTTTTATGCGTAAAATTCTTTTTACCCTGCTCAGTAGTAGTTCGCTTTTATTCACTGCATCGCTCAGTTATGCAGCTACCGATTTACCGCCTTCAATGAAAGTGCCGATGGGCAAAGTAGAAGACGTTTGTTCTAGTGCGATTGATCCAAATTGGCGCAAAGAACAAGTCATTGACGGGGTAAAAATTCAAGCCTCAAATTTGTGTGAACCTGATAATCCGTTTGATATTGCCGCATTCGTAAAAGGCACAAACGGCGTGTCGATGGATACGCTGATGCAAACACAACTTGCTGCCGATGCCATTACGATGACTGACGACATGGATGGTGACGGCGATCCAGATAAAATCATTATCAAACTCGAAGTGGTCGAATTAAACGGTCATTCGCCAGACGTGAAAACGCCCATTACGACATTTGATATTGCGCCTGCACTTCAACCCACATTTTGGGTTTATGCGCCAAAAACGCGCGATATGTCCACCATAAATCTTTACGAATCTATTGCAAACCCGCTGTTGCGCGTACCTTCGCCAACGATTCGCGTTGAACAAGATGATGTCGTTTGGATTGTTTTAGAAAATACCCATTATTTGCCGCATTCGATTCATTTACACGGTGTTGATCATCCGTTCATGGACAAAATGGATCATGGCAACGATGGCGTTGGTCAAACCAGTAACATGGACACCATGCCAGGCGAAAGTAAAACGTATGTCATCAAACCTCGCCAACCAGGCACAATGTATTATCACTGCCACGTTCAACCACACACCCACATTCCAATGGGTTTGCAAGGGATGTTCATTGTTGAGGAAAACCGCCCTAACAACTTTCCACAAGTGTTAAACGTCGGTGCGGGACAAGTGCGTCATCCTTCGACAGCCGTTTTGGAAAAATATGCCCGCGAATACGATTTGCATTTCCAATCGGTTGATAAAGAATTGCATGAAGTCGTGGCGCGTTCAGCCAATGATCCGCGTTTAATTGCTAAACACATGAACATGGAATATGACACAACGGATGCGAAAGACGATTATTTCATGCTTAACGGTCGTTCATTTCCGTACACGTTGCGTGAATCGCTCATTCACATGAAAGAAAATGAAAAAGTGAAATTGCGCGTCATTAACGGACATACTGAGCCACTTGCATTGCATATTCATGGACATAAACCCACTGTGACGCATTATGACGGCGTAGATAATGGCGCAGGGTCTTATATTCAACGCGATGTTCACGGCATGGTTCCCGCGCAACGTTTGGATTTAGAATTGAATGGCAAAGACGATGGTTTAAACAGTTTTGGTCAAGGCATTTGGATGTTCCACGACCACGTTGAAAAATCATTCACAACCAACGGCATCGGCGAAGGTGGCGACATTAGTTTGGTTGTCTATGACGGATTTATCGATGACAAAGGCATTCCCATGTCACACGGCATGAGCCTTGCACCCTATTTCACAAAAGAAATGTGGAAAGGCAAATATCCGATTTGGCAAGATTATGACGCATGGCAAAGTTTAGGTTTACCTGATTTGAATGCACCAACAACACCTGCAAAAACAGCCGTTCAAACAGTCGCACCAAAATTAGCAGACCAACTCGCTGCCGAAGCAAAACAACAAGTTGCCGCTGCGGCAAATCCTGTTGAAGAAGAATCGTTTTTAGAGAATTTGTTTGAAGGGCTATTTTGGGGAATCGCGGGCTATTTTGCGTTTGTAAAACGTGAAAAAGTGATTGCACTCACCAAAAACGTTTTAGCAAAGTTCAAAAAATAAAACGCGATTTTTGAACATAAAAAAACCACCCACTTTTGCAAAGTTGGGTGGTTTTTTCGTTTTTACTTACCGCTTTTCAAAATGCCAACCAGCCACGCGATTTCTTCTTTATTCATCGAGGCTTTCCACGATGACATCATGGTGCCTTTGCGCCCGTTGTAAATCGTATCCATGAGCATTGCATCATCTTTGCTACCAAGCGTTTCAGGTTTTAATGCAGGGCCAATCGCGCCTTTTAAATCTACGCCATGACAGGAACTGCAAGTGTTTTTAAGCATAGTGCGAAGTTCAGCTTGTTTTTCAGCTGATGGTTCAGCGGCAAAACAGCTGCTACTTGCAACAAGTAAAAGAAATGCTAATTTTTTCATTTTTGTGCGCCTTTCATTTCATCAGGAGCCAAGCCGCGCGTCATATATTTCACGCGACCACGAGAGAATAAGCCTGCTGGACTTTCCATTGGAATCGAAGCTACTTTTTCTAGGCTGTTTGAATCATAAACCACGACTTCATTTCCGTCATAACCTGCGCTGACATACAAAAATTTCCCGTCTGCGCTGTATTCAGGGAAATAAGCGTGTCCGCCCACTTCAAGTGTTTTCACGACTTCGAGTTTTTTCTTGTCGATTAACTGAATCGTACTAGCGCGTTTGTCTTTCGAAATAATATCGACCGCCACATACGGTGCATTCGCATGTGCTGCGGGTGATTCTGTGCCGCCTGAAACAGGAATTTGTTTCACGACTTCCATTTTGTCTAAATCCCAGACACTGACCACCATTTTGTCGCAATCGCCAAAGTTCGTACCGAAACCGAGTGTGCGACCATCGACTTTTACCGCGCTGCCGCCGCCAACGTGCGGTACGCAACCTGCGGGTAATTTTTTGATAATTTTACGTTCTTGCAAATCAATGGCTGCCACGATGCTGTCGTCATACGACGCAACCATCAAATTCTTGCCGCCGTGTGTTAAAAACGCATCGTGCAAGTGACGACCCACGTTGGTGATTTTGGTCACAGGGAAACCGTCTTTTAAATCGACCACCCAAACTTGTCCCGCATTTTCAAGCGCAATCGCAAATACGTCGGCAAATGGTGTACCGATAACCATGCCTGAATCAGAACTCACTTGTTTACCGTCTGGATCAATCCCTTCGAGTTCAAAGGTTTTTAAGGGTTCAAGTGTGTCGGCATTCAAAATCACCGCGTTATGTGGCACAAATGACCCCGCCATGATGTATTTGCCGTCGCGTGAAACGCCAATACCTGGGCCATTCATACCTGTTTTAATGCTACGCACGATTTGCATTGAATATAAATCGACTTTGAAAATCTCAGCAGTATCGGTTTTGACGTAAGCCCAACGCGGATTAGTTGGGTTGAATTCGATGATGTGCGCCGCTGTGCCTGTATGAACTTCGCCAATTTTTTGATGCGTCACGCTGTTGATGAAAACCGCTTTGGATTCCGTGCCACGTCCAAATTTACCGCGTGCTGCCACGCCGATAATGTTGTCCATGCTATCGATTTGATAAGTTGGTTTGGTTGGCAACGTGCTTTCGTCTTTGATATTGACATGCAACGATTTTTTCATATCGTCGATTGTCCACGCAGGGTTTGGCTGTTTTGGTGTGGTTTGCAAATGTTTTACCAACCCGCGAATGTCGTCATCGCTCAATTTGCCATAAAACGGAGGCATCAAGGTATCGAAACTTCCTGTCATCACAATGCTGCGTAACGCAGTTGGACTACGACCTTTCAAGGTTTCTGAATTCAACGCTGGCGCGATATAACCGCCGTGATCTGCGCCATGACAGCCCGCGCAATTTTCTTGATAAAGCGTGTGCAAACGTTGTGAATCATCGGCGGCACTAACGCCAAACGATAATGCAGTTAAGACGGCTGTTGATAAGATTTTTTTTGTTATTTTCATGAGTATTAACCCTCCTAATGATAGTGAATCAATAGTATAGCGTGTTTTTCTACCTGAAATACAACCTATAGCGATTCGATATTTTCATTGACAATCTAAAATGCTTTTTATAGTATCGATTCGCCACAGTTAAGATGGTAAGAAACGCAAAGACGTTTTATAAAAATACATAAATGAGGATTGGACAATGAACGAAAATATCGAACAAATCGAAGACAACGACAAATTCTGGCTTTATGTCGGAGGCGTGGTGCTAGCGATTATCACCACAATTGTGATGGTAAAACACAGCGAAGATGAAAAATTTGCCCCGATTCAACAGCAGCTTAACGAAGAAGCCGCACAAATGAACATTCGTGTTTTAAGTTAGGGTGTAATTATGAAATTATCAAAAATTGGATTGGTTTTCGCGCTGTTGCTTGGTTCAACGGTTTCAAATGCAACGGAATATGTTTATCGAGATTTAATGGCAAATACGCTACCCGCAACAAGTTGTGCGACAGCAGAAGCAGCGAAAGAAAATGCTCAAAAACCTTACACTGTTGATCGTTTTGCAAAACGTTTTTGCCAATTGCAAGGGTATGGCTGGCATGTTGAAGAAATTAAAGATCAAGGCAAGTTAATTTGCACGGATTGTAAAACGGGGGCAAGCGACAAAAAGCAATGTCATTTAGAAGATGTGGTTGTGACATGCAAACGCATTAAACCTGGTTCGGTCGGAATGCTGCCTGGACAAAGCTAATACTTACCTCAACTCGCGCAAAGATTTGTCTCCAAGTTGTCTTTGCGCCTTTTTTGTTAAAATTTTTATGCTAATCTTTGCAGATTCCAAAATTATGAGAGGCATTAAAAATACAATTTATGGCAGTCATTGATGTGTATGCTCCCATTGAACGCATGGTGGCGTTGATTCGCTCTGAAGAACGTCGCCGATGCACTGAACTCGGCTTGCAACCTGTACATTTACAGGTGCTTGATTATGTTTCGCGCTGTAATCGTTACAGCGACACGCCTGCCGCATTAGCCAATTATTTAGGCATGACACGCGGTACAGTATCTCAAACCTTGTTACTTTTAGAACGCAACGGTTACATTGAAAAAACTACCGATGCACAAGATAAGCGCGTGATTCATTTAAAATTATCGCCCGAAGGCGAAGCAATTTTAGAAAAAGCGTGTCCCGCGCCGCTGTATCAAAAAGCCAATGAAATTTTTAGCCAGCATGATTTTTTAAATCATGAAGACAGTTTTATGAACGCGCTCCTCGCGCTACAAAAAGCCAATCAATCGCAAACGTTTGGATTATGCAAAACCTGTCAGTATTTCACCCTCATTGCGGATGGTTTTACTTGCGGTCTAACAAAACAGCCTTTAAGTGAAGTCGATAGCAAAAAAATCTGTCAGGAACATTGTGTGTAATTGCACGTCAATCTAACTCTTTTCATTTTTAAACCTCACCAAAATCACAGCATAAAAAAAACCGCCCTCCAGTTTCACAACCGAAGGGCGGTTTTTATGAATTAAAAACTACGCAGGAACTGACAAAAGATCCGTTTGCGTACCAGTAAGAATAAGCTGAATACTATTACCAACTAGCAGCAAATCAGCAGTAGAACCATCACTAAAACCAATCGTTTGCGAAGGTGCGAACTCTGTTACAGAGATCGAAGCAATTGCAATTGGTGTTGTTGATGTATCACTAAATGTAACCGTCGAACCAGAAAGCGAAGCAGTCAATTGACTTGCAGTGAAAGCATCAAACACAACCACGTTATGACCATCTGAACCTGTTAAGCTCAACTTGCCGCCATTTGCAATGTGAATGGTTTGATCGCCAGCTGCGTCGATAACATTAGCAACCATACCACCTGAAACTGTCCAAATCGGCGTATCTGCCGTTTCAATCAAGTAGGTATTTGGCGTACTCAATGTCGTATTACTTGCTGAAACAACCGTGCCTGTTCCATTTGCCACATCAAGAGCAGCTAATTCATTTGTAGAAATGTCCCCATCAACAATGATGTTTGTGCCATTTTTGATGTAGGTAGGATTGGCAGTCCAAACACCACTTACCAATGTCGCTAAATTAGCGGCGGTATCGTGAATAGTGTCGTAGATCAATGTGCCAGATGTAGCACCATGAATTGCAGTAAGTTCTGCAATTGTGGCTGGACTTGTAATTGTTACGGGAACAGCTCCTGTGATGTAGCTATTAGCGGTTGTGCCACTCACAAGATTTGCGACTAAATCAGAAATTCCAGCAGCGTAATTTACAGTGACAGTTGTCGCTGCATCGATATTTGTTAATTGTGCAATGGTTGCTGCATCGTTAACGGTAACAGTGTAAGCATTCCCCGTTCCTATTAGACCAGCTAACTCTGCTGCTGAACCACTGATTGTTGCGGTAATAATCCCTGTTGTTGCAGCGGCGATAGCATTGGCATCCGCTGCTGAAATTGTTCCCCCCGTGATTGTGACTGTTTCAGCTGTACCACTTGTGATGGCTAAAGCCGCGGCAATTACCGTTGTAAGATTGGCGGTGTCGAAAGCTTCCGTGATACCCGTAGCAGCAAAAGACTTCGTATCTGCTAACGTGTTTAACGCCGCCAATGCGGTTGCATCAGCCGTTGTCGCCGTAGACGCAAACGTAATGACATCATTCGCATCTACATTGGCTAAACTAGTAACGACCGTATCCGTAATTGCGGTATCAACGGCTAATGAAGCAGTAACGACTCCAGTTGTCGCGGAGGCAATCGTATCTAAATCCGCTGCTGTAACTGTTCCGCCCGTGATGGCTACTGTTTCAGCTGTACCACTTGTGATGGCTAAAGCCGCGGCAATTACCGTTGTAAGATTGGCGGTGTCGAAAGCTTCCGTGATACCCGTAGCAGCAAAAGATTTCGTATCTGCTAACGTGTTTAACGCCGCCAATGCGGTTGCATCAGCCGTTGTCGCCGTAGACGCAAACGTAATGACATCATTCGCATCTACATTGGCTAGACTGGTAACAACCGTATCCGTAATTGCGGTATCAACGGCTAATGAAGCAGTAACGGCTCCAGTTGTCGCGGAGGCAATCGTATTTAAATCCGCTGCGGTAACTGTTCCGCCCGTGATGGCTACGGTTTCAGCTGTACCACTTGTGATGGCTAAAGCCGCGGCAATTACCGTTGTAAGATTGGCGGTGTCGAAAGCTTCCGTGATACCCGTAGCAGTAAAAGACTTCGTATCTGCTAACGTGTTTAACGCCGCCAATGCAGTTGCATCAGCCGTTGTCGCCGTAGACGCAAACGTAATGACATCATTCGCATCTACATGACTTACCGCAGAAACTGTTGCGTCACTGATTGCTGTATTAGCAGCTAATGATGCAGTGACGATACCTGTTGTTGCATTGGCGATAGTATCTAAATCAGCTGCTGTTGCTGTCCCCGAAGATAAAGTCACAGCAACATTTCCCGCCGTATCAATTGCTTCTTGATTACCCAACGCTTGCACTAACTCAGCGGCTGTCCCTGTAATCGTAGTCACGTTTGTTGCCGCATCTATTACAGCATTCGTGTGAAGATCAATGTCATTCAACAATGCCGCTGTTATCGTGGTGTCATCAATCAACACTTTCACGTTGTTTGCTAGCACAATCGTTGCAGCTAGTGGCGTTGCTGGATACAACGTATCAATATCTGCTGCCAAACCATGAATATGACTAATCGCTCTCGCATCAACTAATGTGAAGCCTGCTTCGTTAATCGTTTTCAACAATGCGGCATCAATTGCTGAACTGCTACTGCCATCAATAACAACACTTATGGCTGAAGGAGTAAGTGTTATCGTTCCCAAACCTACTGCTGTCAAAACAGCACTAATATCAGCTGCACTACCCGTCAAGGTTGTCACTGAACTTGCGTTAACCGTACCACCTACTACCGTATCAATCGTTTTTAAATCCGTTGCACTGACATTGGTATCGCTAATTTTTGCATTCACCGTTCCTGAAAGTGTGATGCTAGATTGAACGCCACCCGTAACTGCATCAAGATCTGTGGTACTCGCCGTAATTACCGCTGCAATATCTGCTGCCGTTCCGTTAATGATTTCAACAGCCGTTGCCGTGACTTGTGCAGTGGTTGCGGCATCAATTTTCAACAAATCGGTAGCTTGTGTTACATCTTCACTTACTGGTTTATCTGCCGTGACCGTCAACGTGTAGTTATTGCCCGTTCCCGTCAAGGTCGCCAGATTGTGAGCAGTATCCGCAACTGTCGCTGTGATAATGCCATCAGTCACAGCATCAACCGCATTCAATTCTGCAATCGTTGCAGCACCAGTAATGTCAACCAACGCATGTGCCGCAACAACTTTACTTGCTGTCGTTACCAATGCCGCTGTGACTTGAGCAATCGTACCTGTAATTTTGATAGCGTTAGAAACCGTCACGGTTCCTGCAGTTGCATTGCCAATATCGCTAAGGTCTGTGGCATTGATGGTTGCACCGCTTGTAGCGAAGGCTGCATCACTAATCGTGACTGTTGCTGTAGCGGCTGTTACTTGCGTTAAAGGAGTAACTAAAGCAGCTGTGACTTGGGCTTGGGTGCCAGTAATTGCAATCGCGTTTGTGACAGTGACGGTGTTAGTCGTTGCACCGCCAATTGTACTTAAGTCTGTCGCCAAAATCGGCGTTGAATTTGAATCAGTAATTGTTATCGCTTCATCACCCAAGGCTGTGAAGTTAGCAGTGTTTCCATACAACGTATTCAACGCACTGAGTTCACCGCTGATGCTAGTAACTGAAGTCGTATCGACATCAACCGATGTTTTGCCATCGAGTGTATTCAAATCAGTCGCCGCTGTCGCACCAGAGGCTTCTGCATTGACTGTTAACGTTAAAACATCATTTTGATCCGCATTCGTTAACGCCGCTACTAGCACAGATGCAGCCGCTGCGGTAACGGTCGCGGTGACTGCACTACTGGTTTTATCAGCAATGGTGTTCGCATCTGCCGCTGCTACCGTTGCATCACTCAATACAACAAATTCATCGCCAAGATTTACGAAGTTTGCGTTATTCGTTACATAAAGCGTATTTACATCATTGAATAAGCCACTGATATGAGTGACTAAATTTGTATCAACATCAACATTCGTTTTGCTATCAAGCGTATTTAAATCTGTCGCAGCAGTTGCAGCAGCTGCTGCTTCTGCATTAACAGTCAACGTCAACTCATCAGTCCCCAGTGCATTAGTTAACGTCGATGCCAACACTGATGCCGCAGCTGCCGTGACAGTTGCCGTAACAGTTCCGTTCGTTGCATTTGCGATAGTATTTGCATCGGCTGCTGAAATCGCATTGGTAATGGTGACAGCCGCCCCCGCTTTGATGGCTAAAGCATTGGTAATTTCTACCGCTGAAGCACCGATAGTTGCAGCATCTTCAGTAATCGTGGCAAGATTCGCATACGACTTTGTATCCGCTAACGTGTTTAACGCATTCAATGCTGTGGCATCAGCCGTTACTGCAGTAGACGAAAAGTTAATGACATCATTAGCATCCACATTAGATAACGCCGCAACTGTGGCATCCGTAATTGGGGTAGTCACAGCTAATGAAGCCGTAACAATCCCCGCTGTTGCAGCCGCGATAGTATCTAAATCCGCTGCTGAAATCGCATTGGTAATGGTGACAGCCGCCCCCGCTTTGATGGCTAAAGCATTGGTAATTTCTACCGCTGAAGCACCGATAGTTGCGGCATCTTCAGTAATCGTCGCAAGATTCGCATACGACTTTGTATCCGCTAACGTGTTTAACGCATTCAATGCTGTGGCATCAGCCGTTACTGCAGTAGACGAAAAGTTAATGACATCATTAGCATCCACATTAGATAACGCCGCAA
>JAQTXN010000005.1:13636-44453 GCA_028688755.1 Methylococcales bacterium
ATTGGTAATTTCTACCGCTGAAGCACCGATAGTTGCGGCATCTTCAGTAATCGTCGCAAGATTCGCATACGACTTTGTATCCGCTAACGTGTTTAACGCATTCAATGCCGTGGCATCAGCCGTTACTGCAGTAGACGAAAAGTTAATGACATCATTAGCATCCACATTAGATAACGCCGTAACTGTGGCATCCGTAATTGGGGTAGCTACGGCTAATGAGGCAGTAACTGCGCCACTGGTTAAGCCTGTAATCGTGTTTAAGTCAGCTGCCGAAATTGTTCCGCCAGTGATTCCTATTGTTTCAGCTCCACCTGTTGTGATAGCTAATGCGTTTGTAATTACAGTCGTAAGATTAGCTGTGTCGTATGCTTCAGTGATGTTGACAGGAGCGGTTACAGTCGCTCCACCAGGTATAGTCGCACGAATATAATTCAAATCCAAAGCAGTAGCCGTACCATTAACAACCACCGATGCAATCGTTCCCAAAGTGATAGTTGGAGTCGGTGTAACTAGAGTTTGTTCGAGCAACGTTTTAATCGCTGCTGCCGTACCTGTTAAGGCTGTAACATCAGTTGCAGTGACAGGATTAGTGGTTGCGTCATTGATTGCATTCAAATCAGCTGCAGCTTCTGTTCCCGATAAACTTGAAACTATTAGCGTTATGTCGTTACTTCCAGAGAGTGATAAGTTGCCTAACTCTGAAACAGAACCCGTAATAGTTGCTTTAATCGTTCCAACTCCCGCCAAACCGATGTTATTTAACGCAGTAACCATTTGTGCGACAGTCAAACTACCTGTTGTTGCATCTATGGCAACAGTAGGTGAATGCGTTATACCTGCTCCAAGTGCAGTAACAATCACATCAGCATTACCTGTGATTTTAGTTACGCCACTCGCATTAACAGCAACAGTGGTAACACCATTGAGAATGTTTAAATCAGCGGCGGCTGTGCCTGGTGTTGATTCATCATTCACCGTTATTGTATAAGCAGGAGTGCTACCACTGGCATTAGTCAAACTAGCTAAAGCCGATGCTACTCCGCTAATTGAAGCAGTAACAACGCCAGAAGTATCACCTGCTAAATCATTCAACTGTGTAACAGTAGGCGTACCAGAATCTACAGTTAAATTAGCCGCTGCGATTCCTGTCATACTTATTTGGTATGCAGCGTGAATTTCAGTTGCAGACCCCGTAATTGTAGTGAGCGTAGAAGTGCCGATTGCACCTGTACCGTTGTTCGTATTTATGGTAGTTAAATCAGTTGCTAGTGCTGTTGTACCAGTAACATCAGCAATAACATCGGCAGTTGTATCAATCGTTGCTGAAAGAAGAACGTCTTTAATGTCGCTCGCAGAACCCGTTAAGGTGGTGACATTTGCGGCACCAACATTGACGGAAGTAACACCATCAATCGTTTTCAAATCTGCTGCGGGAGAACTTGCATCCGCCGCATCAATTGTGATGTTGTAAGCGTTTGTTGTACCTGTAGCCGTTAAGGTTTTTAAATCTGATACGCGAGTAGCAGCTGTAATAGTTGCAGTAATAACACCGTTACCATTTGCCGCATCAATGATATTTGCATTAGCAACGCTAAGTGTTCCTGAATCTACTGTTACTGCGTAAGCGGGTGCTTTTGTAATTCCGTCTGTTTGAACAACGTCTTTGATGTCCGTTTCATTTCCAGTGATTGTTGCAACCCCCGTCGCACCAACAGCTAAAGTCGTTGCTGCATCAATCAGTTTCAAATCGGATGCTACTGATGAACCTGTAACGGTAATGGTGTAGGCGTTATTTGTTCCCGTTAAAGTCGCCAACGTTGCAGCGACATGGTCACTAACCGTTGCTGTGAGTAATCCCGTAAATGCAACACCAGGGTTTTTTCCACGAATCGTATTTAATTCAGAAACGGATGCCGCATCGTTCACTGTCACAGGAACACTGCCCGTAATATATTTTGTGTCAGCAGCTAAAGCGGCTTTTGCATCGGTAATTTCTGCATAAGTAACAGCAGCCACTCCCCCGTTTTTAGCATCAAGCGTTGTAAGCTGAGATATTGTTACCGCTCCCGTCACGTCAGTAACGTTAACGGCAATAGCTGTTGTGCCATTTGTACCATCAGTGATGTATTTACTAGCGTTAGCGGTGAAAGCACCATTGACATCGAGGTAATTGGCAATCGTATCACTTACTTTTGTGTAGGTAAGCGTCCCTGTACCATTTGCCGCATCGATCGTAGCAAGTTGATCCAGCGTTGGCGCAGTAACTGAATCATCAATCGTAACGTTTGTGTTTAAAGTGCTTGAAATGTAAGCAGCACCCGTGACTAAAGCACTGGCAGTTCCTGTGATGTTTTGGGCTTTGATTGGATTAACATTGAATCCTGTGGTTGTTTTTAATGTGTCTAATTGAGAAACAGAAACAGGCGATGAATCTGTGATGGTTAATTGCGTAGCTCCAGCAATATAACTATTACCTGATACATTTAAGTGGGCGTATGTGTCATTGATTTCAGTATAGGAAAGAATTCTAGTCGTACCTAACGTAGGAACTGCCGTAACAATATCAGCAAGTTGTTGTAGCGTCGCCGCATCTGATGTTGCTGGATTTGCATCGCCAACAGTCACGTTAATATCGTGACTGACGGAGAAAAAAGGAGAACCTGATGGATTTTGTGCATAACCTAAAACAGTTGCAATATCAGCTGCTGTCCCAGTAAGTGTTGCCCCTGCTGAAACCGCAATATTAAACGTACTTTTATAACTAATAATGTCTGCAGCTAAGATAGAATCGCCACTGTTAGCTATCAGACTGCCAATAAGTACATGCCCAAACTCTCCTCGCGCCTTTTCACTAAAAGGCGGTTGAACCGAAACATCCAACTCCCAAGAACCATTTTTATCTGCTGCACCAATTAAACCGCTAGTCGCCGACACTTTTGCGCCAGTAACTTCAGCAACCGCTTGAACAAACGCTAACCCTTCTGCACCTGCACCTGTTTGGCATGACCAAAACGCAATATCCAAATCACGCTGCGACGCGCCATCAAATTGACGACGAAAATCTGTTGCCGTAAGGGTTTTGTTGCCAAGCAAAATGCCGCCTGAAACACCGTGTGCGAGCAGATGTAATTTATTCAAATTCGGTTCTGCCAACGCTTTGAAGATGTAAGACATGGCATTTTCGTTGCGTTGCACAAGCCAAACTTTGGTATTTGGCATCAAGCCTGCTAGTAAAACGTTAAGGTCTTCAAGTTGTGCATCAGCGATTAAAATTTGATTCATCGTGTTCATTGTTTGTGTTCCTAATAAAAATTTTAAAAAGGTTATGTGTTTTGCAGTGATGTGACGCAGCTGATTAATAAAAGCAAAATCCCCCAGCCTTTCAGGCGGCCCCTTTTTGAAGGGATAGACTCGAAGAGCAGAGTGGGATTTTCTTTAAACTACGCGATTGAAATATCACCAACAGCCAAAGCGTTAAACGTTGTAACAGAAGTAATAACGCCGCTATTCGTTCCCGTATTCACGCCAACGAGTGTAATTTGAGAAACGGTGCCGTTATCGTTCACGGTGAGCGTTACGTCTGTACCAGCACTTTCAACCACAAGATGCTTTGTGCCTAAATCGGGAATGTAAATCGAATCGTCTGCCCCAAACCCAGTGACTTTGTAGTAATTGGCACTGGTGACAGAATCGTTAATTTGAAACGCAATGCTTGATAAATCAAACGCAAACGGTGTTTGCTGTGAACCAACAATCGAAGTACCGACAATCACAGCATTTGTAGCCGCCACCGATAAATTCCCTGCCGCATCCACCGCATAAACGTTATAGGTTCCATCAACTAACCCCGCCGCACTTAAATTCGTAGGGGTTGCTGCAGTAACCGCAACATGATTGGCAGACGTATCGTTATTCGTTTCTAACGTATCCAAAGCCGCTTTCGTGATAGGGGGAGTTAACGTTGATTTCACCAAATAAGCCGTCCCCGTTTCATTACTTTGAACAATAGCATTGTTCAAATTAGTCATAATCGCTGCCGTGACGGACACTGTTGGTGGTGTTGTGTCGGGTGCAGGTGCAGGTGCGGGTGCAGGTGCAGGTGCAGTTGCAGGTGCAGGTGCAGGTGCAGGTGCAGGTGCAGGTGCAGGTGCAGGTGCAGGTGCAGGTGCAGGTGCAGGTGTTGAGATGGGGTCAATAGCCTTATCCGCATTATCACCAGTCAAATTGGTAATTAAATTAGGGGAAACAACCGTTGTATCTGCTTTTGTCTCATCAAAAATCGTTGGTGCGACTGTGTTTTGCGTATAGTCATTGACCTTGCCAACACTTGTTAACGCCTCATCAGCAGATGTTGTGGTTGTGATTCGATCAGTTATGTTTTTTGCCGCATCTGCCATAATCGTCGAAAAAGTGTCATCAATCTTGTCAATTTTACTGGTATTCAAATCTGCACTGATAGAACTGTCTTTTGCGCTGTCTGTAAAAACGGTTTTCAAAAAGCTAGTTGAGGTTAAATCAACTTTGCCATCGGTATCTTTTTTGATATTTGAAACTAACGATGAAATCAGTGCGTTTACTGCTTTTTCTGTAGACAATAAAGTACCCGTTGTTGTAGCCCCTTTCAACGTATCCGAACCCATCACAATCAAGTTTGCAATCATTGCTGTGCTGGCTAAAACAGTTTTTGCCAAATCCTTGTTAACAGTATTTGTACCCGCTGCTGAACTGTCTTTGACGGATTGAATTGGGTCAAATTTGGTTAAATCAAAATTCGTCACAGATGTGTCAAAACCAAGTGCTTTACCTACGGCTTTTTCAGCATCGTCTACAGATAATCCTTTTTCAACAAAACCTTGTTGCAACGTGGTTAAAGGCGTGATTACGGTTGCCCCTACAGGTGCGGTCATAATACCTTTAAACGGTTTTCTTGTAGTTAAATCTATACCCCCCGATGAAGTCAATGAACCTTGAGGTGTGCCTGCTGGAAACGAGAAATTACCATTTTTATCTGTTGTCGTGGTGTAGGTTCTGCCATCACTGCCGTGCATCGTGACCGTCGCACCTGCTACATAACCATCGATGGCTTTACCTGTTAGGACTGAACTGATAGTTGTAAAATTAAACGCGGTGGTATTCGCAATCCCTGCAAAATTATTACCTGCCAAGTCGGTAATTACACCACTTGCAAACTGCACGTTGTAATCGCTTGCAAAAAGTAAATCACTCGTCGGGTTAATCGTCAATGTATTCCCCGTAATACTCACTTGCGAATCGGTGACAGAAATTGTGCGAATATCAGTGCCATTGCTGATAACAATATTGCCCTTGCCTGCTTTAATTGCTTCACCAAATGTCATAACGACATTCGCATTCACTAAAACACTTGTAGCGTTATCGCTAGGAGACAGTTGCGTTAATGTTGGCGGTGTGGTGTCAGAAACAACAGCAGCTTTTGTCGCAAAATTAAAGGTTGTCCCGTTAGTAAGACCTGCAAACGCATTGCCTGCTAAATCGGTAATAACTCCCTTTTCAAGCTGCACGTTATAGCTAGAACCTGCGAGTAAATCATCCGTTGGGTTAATGGTGAGCGTTTTACCATCAATGGTCACTTGTGAATCTGTAATTGCAATGGTTCGAACATCGGTTCCGTTACTAATAACGATATTGCCTTTGCCTGCTTTAATCGTTTCATTAAAAGTTAACGTCAAATTCGCATCGGTTAAAACGTCAGTGCCATTATCGGATGGTGATGTTGTGTTCAGTTTTGGTGCGACTTTATCAGGCGATGATTTGGTATAAAACACAAAACCATCGCTGTTCCCAGCAAACGCATTACCCGCTAAATCTTTGACCGCGCCAGCGTCTAATTTCACCGTATAGGTTTTACCAAAAGCCAAATCAGCTTTCGGATTTAACGTAAGTGTTGACGTTTTTAGCGTAACTTGCGAATCCGTTACAGGAATCGTGAGGACATTTTCACCATCAGAAAGAACGATATTTCCATCACCGAGTTGAATTTTCTCATTAAAATCAAACGTAATGTTGTGATTCACGGCAACGAATTTATTGCCATTTGCAGGGTTAGTTGATCGTAATACGGGGGCTGTTGTATCAACTATCCCAACAGAAGTATCAAAACTGAACGCCGTGTTATTTGAAATACCTGCAAATTTATTTCCCGCCAAATCCTTAATTGCCGTTGCAGGAATCGTGAGGCTGTAATGACTGTTACCTTGTAAATCCGCTTTCGGATTGATCGTAATGGTTTTGCCATCAAATGTGACTTGCGATTTATCGGTAATTGAAATGGTGCGAGTATCACTTCCATTACTTAGTGTGATCTTTCCTGAGCCTATCTTTATAGCCTCATTAAAAGTCAAAACGATATTTTGAGCAACTTTGACAGCTGCGCTATTTATTTTAGGCGTTGAAGATACAAGTTTAGGAGGGGTTTTATCAATTGTTGCCATGATGGTATCCAAAAAAATTAAAGTTTTAGTTAAACCAGACGATTCAACGACAGAGGATTATGTTGCCCGATTCTGACATAAAACTAACAAAATTAGTAGTTGTGTAAATCGCGATTTTGAGGTAGCTGGGGGATGACAATCGTAGAAATATACTGCGAATTCTCACAGTTGAAGAGATTTGGCTATATGCAATTTTTAACCAGAAATGTGAACTAGGTCACATTTGTCACATTTCTCTAACTTGCATAGTTCAACAACACCCCATATTTCGAAAAAGACAAATTCAGCATTGAAAAACGTGATATTCGATTTTCTAGCTTCCTTCATGCGACTCAGCCGAGCATTATAGTCAGCGTTTAACATCCACATTTATTCTAATGTGTTCTGTTTCTTATTTTGATCTGCACACTAAGTATCAATCGTGGAAAAATTGTGGTCGTGATGCTACACAGCTTTTTAGTGATTGTATGTCCCCAAAACTGGTGACAAAGTCACAATCAGATTTGTGCTAGCAGCTGCGTAACATCCGTTTTTTTACCACTACAACACAATTCTTCGCTGATGGAACGCTTCCGCTCTCGATTCGTGTGTAATCGTTAAAATTGCCGACTTGGGCAATTCTTGGCAAATTAAGCGTAAAATTGCAATTTCACCATCTGAATCAAGCGAATCAAACGATTGTTGCAATAAAATCCATTTTGGCTGTTGCAATAACAATCGAACCGCACCTAAACGTTGTTGTTGCTCACGCGAAAAAGCCGTGTCCCAACTTTCTACTTCATCATCAAGCATTGCACGCAATTCACTCAAACCAACCAGTTCAAGTTTTTCTTCTAATTCGGCTTGATTGATGTCTGATTCTTGCAAGGGATAACAAATAGCTTGACGCAATGTTCCCATCGGTAAATACGGACGTGGTGGCACGAAACATACCTCGTCAGCAGGTAATTCAATGAGTCCTTCACCCCAAGGCCAAAAACCGACAATGGCTTTGAATAATTTTGATCCTGTAAACGCATTGCCCGTGACTAAAATTCGCTCTCCTGCTTTGATTTGAATATCAAGTTTATCAACGCACACAACACCATCTAAACGAACAACACATAACTTACGCAATTTCAAAACATTTTTATCGGTTTTAACGCGTTGAATACGATGCGGATCACGATTTGCAATTTCCATTTCTAACTTATCAAGCGAATGCACTAAACCTAAAACGCGCTCAACAGATGCACGCCACTCGGCAATTTTTGCCATGTTATCAACAGGCCAAGAAAGCGCAGAAGTCATTTGCTGAAAAGCTTGCGCCGATTGCATCAAGCCACCGAGCGTAATACTGCCCAAAACAAAACGAGGCGAAGACACCAAAATGGGAAACGCCATAAGTAAGACTGAATGCCCTGAAGTGAACATTAAAATATGCGACCACGCATTAGTTTGACGTTGCCACGCCTCGATAATATCTGCAAACAAGCTATAAAAACGATTCTGTTCCGTGTATTCGCCGTGAACTAACGAAATAGCGAGCGAGTTTTCCCGTGCATTCACCAAACCAAAACGAAAATTCGCTTCAACGGTTTGCCGTCCATCGGTTGCTTGCGTTAATGGTTTTCCAATCCACCAACCTAAAACGGATGCTCCCGCTGCATAAAATAACGCCAACCAAACTAAATGCCCGTAAATAGGCATTTCAAAAAAACCTAAATTGAGCGTCACAACACCCGATAACGACCATAAAATTTTGGTGAAACTGATTAAAAGTAACGAACAAAAAATCAGCGAATGTGCTAAATCAATGGCCGATTCGGTTGCAATTCGTACATCTTCGGCAATTCGCCCATCAGGATTGTTATACGAATTTTGATTTTGCTGAATATGCGTTACTAAATAATGTCGCCCTTCATTCATCCATTGTGCGATTAACTTTGTGGTAAGCCAATCGCGCCAATCAAGCTGTAATTTTCGTTTGATTTTGAAATGCGTCACGGTGACGGCGATATTGCCAATAAAAATCAAAATAATCAGTCCAACTTGCGTCCAAACACCTGACATGGAGCGATTTTCAAGTGCGTTAAATAAATTAGCACTCCATTCAGTAATCACAACAGCAATCACAATTTGCAACACCGTCAAACCAAATAACGCCAAAGTTAAACGTTGAATTTCTGTTTTATTTTCGGATTGCCAAAACGGCAAACTTAAGCGTAAAAACTCCCGTAAAAAACCTTTTTCACTTAGCATTTCTCCCCCTATTTTTTGTTTTTATTTTTTTAAATGAAAAAAATCAGGCAATTATTGCCCTAAAAAGCCGCTGTTTTGTAACAATTCCATCGTCACCGCAGGACATGATTTTGCCACCGCTTCACCTTTCATGAGCCGTTCCATATAACGCGCTAACACATCAACTTCTAAATTCACTTTTGTGCCAATTGTTGCATCGTTTAAGGTCGTTTCTTTAAGCGTATGTGGCACGATGTTAATGCCGAATTTCGCACCATCGACGCTATTAACCGTCAAACTAATACCGTTAATGCAAATCGAGCCTTTTTGCGCGATATATTTTGCTAAATTATCGGGGGCTTGCACCGTGAAACGAATCGAACGTCCATCGCTTTTTTTATCGATAATCGTCCCCACGCCATCAACATGTCCGCTAACAATATGACCGCCTAAGCGCGTTGTCGGAGTGAGCGCGAGTTCCAAATTAACGGGGGTTCCTACTTGTGCGTGTGCAAGACAAGTATTTGCCAGCGTTTCATTTGATACGTCAGCGACAAAATAATCGTATCCGAGTTCAACCGCTGTTAAACACACCCCATTTACCGCAATGCTGTCACCCAATTGCGCGTCTGTCAGGGACAGTTTTCCTGTATGAATTTTTAAACGCACATCGCCACCATGCGGCGTAATAGCGGTTATTTTCCCCACTGCCAAAATAATTCCTGTGAACATTCTTCCCCCTTTTTTTATTGTTATTGTAATGATTGAATAAAATCCCACTGCGTTTGCGTTACGGGCAAAATCGATAACCGATTTCCGCGTTGCACCAGTTGAAAATCTGCTAATTCGGTTTTCGTTTTTAATTCATGTAATGTAATGGTTCGAGCAAATTTTTCGACGAGTTGTACATCAACTCGCCACCAACGCGGATTTTCGGGCGTACTTTTTGGATCAAAATATGCGCTATTTTTATCCAATGCGCTATCGTCAACGTAAGCTGTTTTCGCAATTCTCATCACGCCAACAATGCCTGCTTCTTTGCAATTCGAATGGTAAAAAAAAGCTAAATCGCCCTGCTCCATTTCACGCATAAAATTTCGCGCTTGGTAATTTCTCACGCCTTCCCAAGGTTCAATTTGATTTGGACGTTGTGCCAAATCATCAATACTAAATACCTCAGGTTCAGATTTCATTAGCCAAAAACGCATTTTCTCTCCCGTTTTATTTCACGCATAAAAAAGGCGCGATTTTGTCGCGCCTTGCTTGATTTGTCGAACTTTTTTATAACGCAGCTATGCGCTGTTGTTCATTTTTAGGTTGTTTCATGTAACCGTGAACGCCTTTCAAAATAGCGGTGGCAATTTTTAATTGATGTCCCGAATTGACCAGTTTCATTTCTTCTTCGTGATTTGAAATGAAAGCAGTTTCCACCAAAATCGACGGAATTTCAGGTGATTTCAACACCGCAAAACCTGCTTTTTGCACCGATTCAAAATGTAATTGCGCCACACTTTCAAAATTGCGTAACACTTTATTGGCGAGTAACACGCTCGCTTCTTGCGTTGCGCTTTGCGACAAATCCAGTAACACGTTTGTCAAACCATTTTCTTCGTCATTAAGCTGCTCGCCTTCAACTAAATCAGCAGCATTTTCGCTATGCGCTCGCCAATAAGCAGATTCACTCGACGCGCCACTGGTTGACAGCGCATAAACCGACGCGCCACGCACGGCGGTGTCTTTAATTGAATCAGCGTGAATTGAAATAAAAACATCGGCTTTCGCCGCTCTTGCAATATCCATGCGTTTTCGTAAGCCAACATAATAATCACCTTGGCGAACCATGACGGCCTGCATACCTTTTTGTGCATTCACGAGAGCTTCTAATTTTTTCGCAATTGAGAACACCACATCTTTTTCATACGTTCCACCAGAACCTTGTGCGCCTGAATCATTACCACCGTGTCCAGCGTCAATGGCAACAACAAAGGGTTTTACCGTTTGATTTTTGGCAATTTCGGTGTTTTTAACAGACGATTTTTTTTCTGTTTTTTTAACGTCAATGACAGGAGAAGTTTTTTCAACAATGGTAACTTTAGGGGAGATTTTTTCAACGACGGGATTTGTTTGAATGAGAGCGGTTTTATCTATTGGTTTTGCTTCAATTTTTAGTTCAGTTTTCGGTTCAATTGTTTTCGGTTCAATTTTTGCGATTGATTGCGTAGCAAGCCCTTTGTCTAATAATTCAACGACAAAACGATTATTACCCAGTGCGTCAGTGTGTAAAGTTGTTGTTTTCGCGGAAAGCGGCTTTTTTAAATCAATGACCATTCGCAAATCGGTGCCATTTTTTATGCCAACGCGAATACTTGAAAATAAGGGATGAGAAGCAGAAGGTTGAGCTAAATCTTTTGCCGCTACAGCGTTAGGTAAATCGATAACAAGTCGGGCGGGATTATCGAAAAATTGCACTTTATTTTGATTTGCCGAACCAGTCACATCAAACGTGATGCGTGATTGATCAGGCGTACTCCAATAACGCAGCGAATTTACACGCAAAACATCTTCAGCGTAAGCCAATGAAATCAAACAATGCAAACTTAGTAAAATAATCAATAATTTCCAATAACGACGCATACCAGAACTCACATAGTAATAATATGGTTTAGATTATAGCAGTATGTTATTGTTTTTTCATAGGGTTATAAGGTTATTTTTATCATCAATTTTGAGTAATCGCCCATCTTCTTTTTGTGATAGCGAAATGACAATATCTGCTGATGGCAAAATTCTTGCACCTTTTTCTGCCCATTCAACAAAACATAGCGCATCCTGATTTAAATAATCATCAATGCCAATCCACTCTAATTCGTCAGGTTCTGCAAGGCGATACAAATCAAAATGAAAAATTTTGTGCTGATTTATTTCATATTCTTCAACCAGCGCGTAAGTCGGGCTTTTAATTGCCCCCGTCACACCCGCTGCACGCAAAAATCCTCGCACAAAGGTTGTTTTACCTGCTCCTAAATCACCTTCCAGAAAAATTAACGCTTTTTGTGGCAGACATGTAAACAGATGTGCGCCAAATTGCTCGGTTGCCTGACTATCGGCTAAAAAAATTTGTGTCGGCATGAAAGCTAAATGATTGAACCGTAAGTCATTGGTGATTGTTGCGCGGCAACAATGCGATTACGTCCTTCATCTTTGGCAATGTAGAGCGCGTCATCGGCAAGTTTTAAGGTGCGATTAAAATCAGGATGACGATCATGAACTGCGGTACCAATACTTACCGTAATATCCACTGTTTTATTGTCACTTAATTTGAAAGCGTTATTTGCAATGACAACGCGAATTTTTTCAGCGACACGTTGCACTACAGCAAGATTTACATCAGCAAGAATAATCAAAAATTCTTCACCGCCGAGTCGAAATACAAAGTCACCCGCCCGAACTTGTCTGCTTAACAGTTCAGCTAATTGTTCCAAAACTTTATCGCCATTGTCATGACCGTGCATATCGTTAATGCGTTTAAAATGGTCAATATCAATCATGACTGCGCCAAACAAAATGCCATTTTCCAAACTGTAACCCGTTTCATGGCGCATGACGGTTTCTAAATAACGACGATTAAATAAATGCGTGAGCGGGTCACGTCCATTTTCTTCTTCAATCATATCTTTAGCGATATTGCCAAGCACCCAAATGGATTTTGAAATACATTCATTCAACCGCTGCAATGTTTGCTCAATTTCGAGACTATTTTGTTGGCGAGAATAAGTGGCTAAATGCCGCATTTCTTCATCAATGCAATCAACAAGTGTCACTAAAACCGCTAATTCAGGTCTACCTGCTAAAAATAAATGTGCTTTGTGTGAAATCCACAAACCAAAATTTGAGTGCCGAATCGTTGACTGCATACTTGCATCGTATTTATTTTGAGCGATAAGCAACAGTAAATTTCGCATCCATTCAGAAAGCGACGTACAAAGCCGCTCATAATCAAACGCTAAGTTTTGCGCCGAAATGTGCATTTTTAACGATTGAGCATTTTTTTCGTTAATGACTAAATCATGTTCGTAACTTTCATCAATGACCGCTAATGACCAATCTAGCAGTTCAATTGCAATAATCATCGCGTCAGCTAATTCATCACGCTCAAGCAAGGAATCTTTCAAAACAAGTAATACTTGCCGCTTAATAAGCCCCATACCGTGATCAACTAAACTCATTGGTAAATCAATTCGCGCATGAATATGACCGATTTCACGTTGATATTGATAATAACGTTCCAAATCA
This sequence comes from Methylococcales bacterium, assembly GCA_028688755.1. GTDB lineage: Bacteria > Pseudomonadota > Gammaproteobacteria > Methylococcales > Methylomonadaceae > UBA10906. The sequence continues at coordinate 26,620 of JAQTXN010000005.1, forward strand.
TCTTCTGTTTCTTGAAAAGAAAATGAATCCAAGAGCCATTTTGCTAAGGTTAAACGCAATCGATTTTTGACAGTGTCATGATTTAAAAATTTAATGGCACTCGCGTTGTTGAGTAACGCGCGATAAAAATGAGAGACGATGTTTTCACAATGCGGTTCAAGCGTTGCAAAAATCTTTGCAATTAAAAATTTGTTTTGCTGCGTATGTATATTTTTGAGTGCATTTTTGTGCAAAGATTTGAAAGATTTCATCGTCTGCTCGATTTAGGAAGTTTGCACAGGAATAGTGTCAGCAGTGCGTAGCACATTATTTTGGCTATCAAAATAGACCAATTTTGGATGATGAGATTGCGCTTCTTGAGCATCGTATTGTGCGTAAGTACAAATAATCAGTAAATCACCCACACACGCAAGTCGCGCCGCTGCACCGTTAACCGAAAAGGTTTTTGAACCCGCTTGTGCTTTAATGGCATAAGTGGTGAAACGTGCGCCGTTATTGACATTGTAAATTTGGATTTGTTCATATTCATGAATTCCAGCAAGTTCAAGAAAATCGCTATCAATCGCGCATGAACCCTCGTATCCAAGTTCTGAATTCGTCACCGTTGCACGGTGTAATTTTGCTTTAAGCAAGGTAATTTGCATGAGTCTCTGGTAATTTTAAAGAGTTGAAAACGCGGCAATTATCTATGAATTGACGCGTTCATTCAATTTTCAGGCAAATTTATTACTTCACAACCTCCTTCCAATTCAACTGACCTTTTGAACCGACAGCACCACTTGAAAAACAGTGATTTGAGCTTGAAAGCGTTGTATTCGTGAGTGTTGCATTTTCAACCGTTCCAAATGTCGCTGGATTTTGAATTTGCCCAGCGGTGACAGTTCCTGCGCTAATCACGGTAACGCCGTCAACAGTTGTCGTCTTTGCATTTTGAATTGTTGCATCAACCAATGTTCCGTGCGTTCTTCTGCCTTTAGTGAGAACGTAAGCGTTGTTTGCAATATCACTAGCATACGTTCCTGTAGTGATACTTCCTCGAATTGGATTACCTTGGGCATCGTTGCCAGCGATAATCATGCCATTGGTAATTGTGGCTTGAGTTTTGGTGCCATCATTTTTGGTTGTGGTGGGCTTGGTCACACCACCCGTGACTTTAATGTGCGTTCCTCCAGCAACTAAATTTCCAAAACCATCAATAAAGTCAACATCCGTATCTAAATAGGCATCTTCAAGCGTCACGCCTGATAATGTCACACCTGTTGCCACATTACCAACTGGCAAAACCGTACCAATGTCCATCGTGCCGATTTCTTTTACTTTCATACCGTATTTCACTTTGACAGGCTTCCAAGATAAATCAACTGTGCCACCTTGTGTTGTGGCATTTTTAATCGTGGCACGCTTAATGGTCACGCCTGTTGCAGAGGTATCACTTAGCACGCCGCCATCTTCGCAATACTGTAACCCTGTGACCTTGATTGCTTCATTCACTTTCGCAGGAGGCTGATTTGGCAACACATCTTCATCTGCTTTAGTGGGGAGTGGAGCTATGCAGCCCACAGGCACTGTGTTTGTGGGCGGATTAGTGCAAATAGGCGTATTGCTGTCTTTGCATTTCCCCAAATAATGATTTTTACCTTCTGCTTTGTTTTGAAATTCTTTTGGATCAATTTGGATATTTGCACCATTTTCACAAATATCAATTTTGACATCTTCATTAAAAATCAATTCACCGTCGGTTTTATCATGAATGGTGTTATTTCTTACTGCATCGACATTGTAAGTTCCTTTATTCAATTCAGTTAAAACAGTGTACGTCCAATTTAAGCCGTCTTTTTGTAAAATTCCTGAAATGTCATTCAAATGTTGTGCATTACTCACTTTTACCGTGAATGTTTCCGTTCCAGTGAGAGCTAACTGACCTACCGTTCCTGTAATGGTTGGTTTTGGATTGGATGTCGTGATTGTATTCACCGTGGGTTGTAAGCATTCTGTTGCGACATCAGACTTTGTGTCTTTGTTTTCACCAGACTTTGTGTCTTTGTTGTCATCAGACTTCGTGTCTTTGTTGTCATCAGACTTCGTGTCTTTGTTGTCATCAGACTTCGTGTCTTTGTTGTCATCAGATTTCGTGTCGTTTGATGCGGGTTGACAGTTTGTAGTTTTTTTATCTTCAGGCTTAGATTCCTTTGTTTCTTCAGGCTTAGAATCTTTTGCTTCTTTAGCGTCTTTGGATTCTTTCGATTCTTCAGGTTTAGAATCTTTCGATGTTGATCCCGAAGATGTTGTGTCATTGCCATCTATATCAGGAGAAAGTCCCGTCATACCACACAGATTCGATACCACATTTAAAAATTCGTCTTGTGGATGACCGTCATGTCCATTTAATCCACTGAGTGAAATTTCTATTTTGGTAAAAGGATTTGATGCACTGCCTGTTGCATGACAAATAGCAACTTTCCCATCTACAATCGAAGAGCTTGGAATCGCCCCAACTGAACTTTGCCAAACAGCGGCGGTCGCAACATTTTGGGCTACCAAAGGAAGTGACAACCCAATACTTAAAACTAATGATTTTTTTCTAAAGCTCATTTCTCACCTCATTTTCAAGTCGCGGAAATAATAGGTGTCCCTGTAAATTCGCCCCAAACGCTGTACTGTTTCTGTATTATTTGGCTCGAAACTCAACACCTTCAGATAGTTTTCTATGGCTTGCACATCATCGCCAAGATGTTCATAGCAAACACCTTTGTCTAAGTAAACCTTTACACTTTGTTTGTCAAGTCTAAGTGCATTATCAAACTGTTCAATGGCGAGTACATAACGACCACGTTTCATAAATTGTGCGCCGTATTTTTGATATGCAAGCGAGCTTTGGGCTATTTTCGCGAGTTGTTGATAGTAAAATAATTCCGCTTCATCGTGATTGACATCGAAGGCATCACCGCTTTGTTCGAGCAAGCGTCTCCAACGTTTCGTAATATATTTTTCGTTTAAGATTTTTTCGGCATTGACCACTAAATTAAACGCATTCCACTGAACATAATGATTAACAAGTCCTTGTTTTATTTCATCGATATTCATTTGTGCGGCGACATTATTTTTTACATTATCCCAATTTGAACCGCTGATAAGACTCGCCATTTCGTATTCCAATACGGGAAAATCTAAGCTATTCACATTGACAGCAGGATTATTTAGCAGATTAAAAGCGTGCGTGGTCAGTAAGTTATAGGGCATTAAATCAGGAAGTAATCCGTATTTTTGCGTCAACTCTTCCCATACTTGTGGAGCGCGGTTTTGTAGATTTTGTTGTGAGTAGACAATCGGTTCGTCACCACATAACAGTAAAAAATAGGCACTTTTGATGTAGAGCATCGCGCATTCATTGAACGATTGCTGCAACGTTTTGAGAATAATATCAAAGCCTTTATCACCAATGCGTGAATCTATCCATGTTGCATAAATTCCAGCGGGTTTTAAATGCGTTTTGATTATTTTGTAAAAATCATCGGTGTAGAGTTTGGATGAACTAAAATACAGCGGTGAAGTCACGGTATTTAAAATGAGAGAATACGTTTTAGGCGTGGAATGTACGAAATGAATAGCGTCATCGACAATGAAATTGACACGTTGATTGTGTGCCATATCAAAATTCCATTCTTTTAAACGATACAGATTGTCACGCACTAACGGATTGATTTCGACGGCATCGGTTGAATCAAACGTTAACCCAATAACAGAAGCAGTTGAACCACTTCCTAAACCCAAAACTAACGCATCATCGGTTTTGGGTGAAAACATTGCCGAAAGCAAGCCAACCATTTTTTCGTGATAGCTATTGAGCGGAAAACTAATGTATCCGTTGATAAAAAAATAAGCCGTCCCATCAATTTCGTTAATCGCAAAAATATCCTGATTACCTTTGAAACTCTCTAGTTTTTTAATTGATGTTTTGGCTTCTTGCATTTCTTTCGTTGAATGAAATGAGGTGTAACTTAAATACAATAAATCTTCTTGCCAAAACCACGAATGCAACCCAATTACAAAAAGCAAAAACAGGCTCGTTTTAGCCAAATTTACCGCCCTAAATGGCGTATAAATTAACCACGCAAATACTGATAACACGATGATGACGAGTAATTGCACACCAAAATCAAGATAAGGATGCAGCGCAAAAACCATTACCAAAAATCCCACACTGTTTGCCAACGCAGATACAAACAATAAATAGCCCGAATCTTTTGCAACGTGCTGCTCACTTCGCAATAACACGGGAATTGTGGCACCAAATGTCACAACGGGAATCAACATAAGAATCAGTAAAATGGCAATTTTAAACAACACAATCGTCACATGATACGTTGCCGCCATTTCATAAAAATACGCATAAAGCCAAATAACCCAAGGCAAGGCAATAGATAAGAAAATCAATCCTGCAACATTCAGCTGCATAATTTGGGCAAAATTGATTTCAAATTTTTTAGATAAATGCGAGCCGAATGCAATGCCCAATAAAACGACAGCCAAGACAAGAGCGAAATTTTCCCGAAAAGGGCCAAAAAACAATTCCGTCAATTTCATCATGTATAACTGAAAAATTGCTGACCCAATACTTGCCAAAATCAACGCAAATTGCATTTTTTTTGAAAAAGTGAGCTGCATTTTTACAGGCATCGACACTGCATCATCGTAAAAATAGCAACGCAAGCAGATGGCTATACTGATATTTATGAAAGCAAATAACACTAAACTTGCGCCAATTCCAATGATTCGAATTAACACAAATTCTAAAAATAAGGCGGTTATAGCCGCTCCTAAATTGTAAATGCTATAAACGGATGAAAAATGTTTGCCCTCATTAAGTCGTGAAAAAAGTACGGCAAATAATGGCACACTACATCCCACTAAAAATGCAGGAATAATGAGTAACGCTGAACACACAAGAATGCTGCTTCCCAACGACTGTGAAAATCGCTCACTTTCATAGAGAACACGCTCTAAAATTGGAAAAATCTGCACAAACAATAAACTAAACAGCCCAATGCCTAATTCGATTAGCCAAAGCCATCGGTGTAATTTATGAGCAAAAAATGCCCCTAAACCAATTCCGAGTAAAAAAGTCATCAAAATCGATGCCGAGACCGCAAATTGATCGCCCAGCAAATTCCCGAGCATTCGCCCATATAAAATTTCATAAGAAATGCCAGCAAATCCTGAGAGTAATAACAGTGTTGCCGCAACTAAATGCGAAACAGGCTTGTTTGTAGCGTTAGTATTTTTACATTGCATAATAAGATTTATACCAGTTAGCAAATCGCTCAATGCCTAAAGCTAAAGGTGTTTTAGGCGAATAATCGAAATCACGCATTAAGTCACTGACATCAGCAAAGGTATCTTCCACATCCCCTGCTTGCATCGGTAATAGATTTTTTACGGCTGTTTTACCCAACTGTTTTTCGAGCGTTTCCACGAATTCGAGCAGTTGAACGGGCTGACTATTTCCAATGTTATAAATTTGATACTTCGATTTTGCAGGTTTATCAATGACGCACAAAATGCCTTCGATAATATCGTCAATATAGGTGAAATCGCGGCTGTGTTTGCCGTAATTAAATAAGTTAATCGATTGTCCAGATAAAATTTGCCGCGCAAAAATAAACGGCGACATATCGGGTCTTCCCCATTCACCATAAACGGTAAAAAAGCGTAAACCCGTTGTCGCAAAACCATACAAATGGCTGTAACTGTGTGCCATGAGTTCATTGGCTTTTTTGGTTGCGGCGTAAAGTGAAACAGGATTATCTACTTTATCATCTGTCGAAAAGGGCAATTTTGCATTTGCGCCATAAACCGAACTTGATGAGGCATAAATTAAATGCTCAATTTGATGATTTCGACAGCCTTCTAAAATGTTTAAGAAGCCAATTAAATTCGATTCGGCATAAACGTGCGGATTTTCGATTGAATAACGCACGCCAGCTTGTGCGGCTAAATTGACCACACAATCAAATTTTTCGGCGGCAAATAACGCTTCCATTGCAACGCGATCAGCGATATTTAGTTTTTCAAATTTGAAATTCTTATAAGACGTTACACGCGCTAATCGAGCGTGTTTTAAAGAAATATCGTAGTAATCGTTCAAATTATCGATGCCAATAACGTCATCGCCTCTTTCAAGTAAACGCAAACTCAACGCATTGCCAATAAATCCCGCTGCACCTGTCACTAAAATTTTCATGATTCTTTGCCTAATAAATTTTCAATAGATGAAGAAAAATAACCTATATACGAAAAAACAGCTACAATACGCGCTGTCAGAAAACAGCTGTTGAGTTAAGAGATTCCTATGTTGTAGGTTGTCTGGTTATCAATGTTGTGGGTTTCTGTGTAACCGTGTTTTTTTTATTTAGGAGTTTCAAAATGGCAACAGGTACCGTTAAGTGGTTTAACAACACAAAAGGTTTTGGTTTTATTGCGCCTTCTGATGGTGGCGAAGATGTTTTCGTTCATCACTCAGTTATTCAAGGCGAAGGCTTTAAAACATTGAATGAAAACGAAACTGTTTCATTCGACGTTGAAAAAGGGCCAAAAGGCTTAACCGCAACAAACGTACGTTCTGTAAAATAATTTTTCGTGTGTTGATGTTGTAAAAATTTAGTGAAAAAAAGCGTGATTGATTTTTCAATCACGCTTTTTTTTATGGCTAGCGTTTAGTCATAAAACAATAACCGTATTTTTTTACACGTTACTAAGCATTCACAACTATAATCCGCGCTTTTAAATTCGATTGCATTGTCATGACACAAACCCGCATTTCTTCACGTCTTTCGCATTGGTGCGAACAACAAATTGTTCATTTTCCTTGGTTAATTATTTTTTTCGCACTTCTGCTTTGCGCGGGGTCGGGTTATTACACTTATGGGCATTTAAGCGTCAATACGAATACAGCCGAAATGCTTTCGCCCGATTTGCCATTCCAACAAAATCAGCGAAAAATCGACACAGCCTTCCCACAAGATGCGTACACCACGCTGTTTGTAATTGATGGCAATTCGCCCGAAGAAGCCGCGCAAAGTGCCTCCAATGCGTTAAATTTAATTCAGTCAAAAACAGACCATTTCTCATCTGCCTATATTCCGACAGATAACGCTTTTTTTCGTCAGCAAGCCTTGTTGTATTTGGATACGCCTGATTTAGAAACGGTTGCAAAGCAACTAACTGACGCACAACCGTTTATTGGTTTTTTAGCGCAAAACTATTCACTTGGTGGTTTATTTGATGTCATTTCGCAAGCGTTAAACGAAACGCAAAACACGTTGCCGATGGATTTAAATCCGCTTTTGCAAGCGGTTGATAATACGATTTCAGCGCAACTCGATGGCAAACCACAGTCTCTTTCTTGGCAAAATTTGCTGGCAAATAACAAACTCAGTGAAGAGGCAACGCGCATTTTAATTATCGCAAAACCAATTGTGCATTTTGATGAAATGTTGCCCGTTGAAGACGCTCAAAACACGGCACACGAAATTGCCGATACGATTATGGCGCAAAATCCAAACGTGCGAGTGCGAATCACAGGTGAAACGGCTTTAGAACATGAAGAACTCGAAACGGTCAGTAATGGCGCGACGCTTTCGGGTGTTTTATCGTTGGTTTTAGTGTTTGTTGCCCAATGGATAGGCGTACGTTCGTTTCGATTAGTTGTGATTACTTACATCGTTTTAGTGATGGGCTTGATTTTAACGGCAGGATTTGCCGCGTTAAGCGTTGGACATTTAAATGTCATTTCAATTGCTTTCGCGACCCTTTATATTGGTTTAGGGGTGGATTATGCCGTGCATATTTGTTTGTATTACCGTGAACGCAAAGCGCGGGGCTATTCAAATCTTGAAGCAATTCACCACAGTTTAAAAGGCGTTGGCGGTTCATTATTTTTATGTGCGTTGACCACCGCATTAGGATTTTTAGCCTTCATTCCCACCGATTACGCGGGCGTTTCAGAATTAGGGATTATTTCGGGCGGCGGGATTTTCATTGGCTTGCTGATTTCACTCACGGTTTTACCTGCTTTATTTTGCATTTTACCTGTCAATAATCCAGAACCAATTCATTCGAAATTCGCGCCACAATTTATCGTTACGTTTCCGTTTCATTTTTCAAAATCGATTCGCATCGTGTCGATTTTACTCGCCATTGGCGCGTGTGGCGTGCTGACAAAATTAACCTTTGACGCGAATCCGATTAACTTGCGTGACCCGAAAAGTGAATCCGTTTCAACGATTAAAGATTTGCTTAAATCAAAAAATGATTCGCCGTTTGCCGTCACAGGTTTAGCAAGAAATTTAGATGACGCAAACGCACTTGCAGCAAAAATGAAAACGCTTTCTTCTGTTCACGAAGCGATTACGCTCAGTAGTTTTGTTGCGGAAAATCAAGACGAAAAATTAGCGATTCTTGAAGATTTAAATTTAATGCTCGGCAATCAACTTGAAAATTTCAATGCCACCTTGCCACAAAATCATAACCAACGTGACGCGCTAGTAAAATTGAATGAACAATTAAAAAAAGCGATTTCTGATAACACCAAAAATGCACCAATTGAAACGCTGACAAAACTGCAAAATCACGTTGAAATGTTTTTAAACAATCACACGGGCGAGCCTGAAATTTATTCGCAACTCGAAAAAAATGTTTTGGGATTATTGCCTTACACGCTGGAGCGTTTGCGAACCAGTTTGAGTGCAAGAGCGTTTGAATTAAAAGATATTTCTGACGATATTCGCTCGCATTGGGTTAGCGAAGATGGGTTTTATAAAGTTTTAATTACGCCAGCAAAAGACCAAAATGTGGAAGCCAACATGAAAGAATTTGTGGCTCAAATTCAAAGTGTAGACAACAGCGTTTCAGGTTTACCGATTGCCAATGAAATGGGCGGCGTGGCGGTTGTAAAAGCATTTTTGCAAGCCTTCGGCGGGGCGTTTATGGCAATTACGTTGGTGCTTTGGGCGATTTATCGCAGTTTCAAACACATGGCAATTGTTATTGCACCGTTAATGCTTGCCGCGTTACTCACGGGTGCAACCAATGTGTTACTCGATAATCCATTCAATTTTGCCAATGTGATTGCGTTGCCGCTTCTTTTAGGAATGGGGATTGATAGCAGTATTTTGATTATGCACAGATTGCATTTCAATTTAAGCGAAAACGAGAATTTGCTGCACAGTAGCACTACGCGCGGGATTATTTTTAGTTCGATTACGACGCTATGCAGTTTTTCAAGTTTAGCTATGACAGCGCATCAAGGCATGGCAAGTATGGGATTATTACTCTCAATTGGGTTATTTTTTACGGTGATTTGCTCGCTAATTGTTCTGCCTGCATGGAGTGGAAAACGGGTTTAAAAATTGCGTTTGGAAAACACATAAAAAAGGGGGATCTAATACAAGATTCCCCTTTCTTTTTACTGCATCAAATCTCAAAAACTACATACACATTTCCATACTTGTATCCCATTTTTTACCATCAGGGCAGGTATGAACAGTTGACACGTCAGGAATTACAGGCAATACAACACCTGGTACAACATTAACTTTCAACGTTACCAATTGAGTGCTGGAAATTCCGCTACTGTTGGTGGCTTTCACTTGGTAGAAAGTTTCACCATACCAAACCGTTCTCGCTGCCCAAGTCACCAAACCTGTTTTTGGGTCAATGGTCATTCCATTTGGTTCATTAAGTAAGCTATAAGTGATGGGAAGATTTTTAGCGTCCTTCGCAACGACTTTGTAACTATAGGATTTACCCGCATCAATGCTTGTAATCGGTTTAGACGTAAACGAAATGTCATTGTTCGCAACGCACGAACCTGCTGTCAAATTCCACATTCCACCATTCCATTGCCACGATTTACCCGCTGGGCAATCAAGTGTGATTTCAACGTGTTGAACAGCGTAACCGCCTTTGCCGTCACTCACGTTAATAGCATAAGGGAAAATAAACGGCCCTTTTTTGTAGGCAGCAAACATCGTTTCTGTCCAATTTATGGTCACTAAACCTGTGTTGCTAATCGACATATCGCTAGGTATTTTACCATTTGCATCTTTGATGAAAGCCCAGTTTGCGCCGTCATACTGACCAGATCTTAGTGGTAATGAATAGCTCAACGAATCGCCATCTTCATCAGTGGCTTGAACTTGATACGTTGTCGTTTCACCCATTACGGCGGTCAATTTAGCAGGTTTTGACGTAATAACAGGGTCATGATTTTTCGGCATGACAAAGTTTTCCGATGCTACGCCACATTGGTCGCCTGCGGGTGAATTTTTGCACGCAATTTCGATAGTGTGACAAGTATCACAACCGATTTGCGTATTCGCAGCGACTTTAATCACGCTACTTTTGAAACCAATTGTTTTAAGTTTCTCTGCATCGAGATAACTAAAATCAAAGGTTCTAGCCACAGGCGTTTTCGATAACCGTGTGCCTTTCAAATCGTTGCCATGACACGCGGCGCATTGGTTTTCACCGTCTTTACCTGGTGTTGTGGCATAAATATCATGCCAACCTGTGTACTCACTGTGGTCATTTGACTTTCTGGTATTTTTCGCCGATTTCCACCAATCTGGATCATTCACAGGGTGCATATTATGCGGGCCACCGAGAACACCAGAATCAGGTTTTAAATCTTTTTGGAAACGTCCCGCGTCTAAATCTTGTCCATTTTTGAACGCATCAGCGGTGTGACAAACGCTACATTCTGAAATCGTCCCCGCATGACCTTGCAATTCAATCGCTGTTAAATTGTCATTGGCGTTTGGATTGCGATTAGCCCAAATTTCATGCGAACCACCATGACACGCGGCACACGCCACATCACCATGAACATCTTTGCTGGTGCGATAAAGTGGCTCTGAAATTGTCATCACGCTGTGGCGCGTGCTGTATTGCGGATCGACCCAATCATCTCTTGGAATATCAACAGGTTCACTGGGTTGCACTGCAAATCTATCTAACAATGGTTTGCGAGGTGTTGCAGACGGGTCTTTGCTATCAAACGCACGACGCATAACGCCTGCGCTGAAGGCATCACTCGTACCGCCTTTGCCTGTACCTGTTTTGCCTAAATTACCATCACCCATGTGACACGAGCCGCAATTGGGTTCTTCTAACCATTCAACACGTTTTGAATCGCCTTCTTGTCCTGCTTTAGGTTTATCGTGAGCTTTACCCACTGCCGCCATATTGCCATGACAATCTGAACACGTTGTGCCAGCCGTCAACATTCGATCACGATACAATTGCTCACGATGCCCAGAATGGCAACGCAAACAACTTTGTTCCATTGGTAGCGATTTACCTTTGGCATCAACGGTTGGGAATAAGGTGTTGGGATTCGCGCCTTTGCTGTCATCCCATTGCAATGGACGACCAGTTGTTTGACGCAAAATTTTGGTTTTATCTTTCGGGTCTAGTTGAAGTCTGCCGTGATATTTATGCAAGGCTTCTGAAAAACTGGGGTAATACATCATGTCGCCCGATTTTTTGCCGTTATTGGTATTAAATGCCCAGCCTTTTTCTAGGTTAGTCATCGTTGCATGGCATCCAGTGCAAGCATTCACCATGTCCAAATTATGTTCACCCGTGGCTTCATCTTTCCCACCATTTTCGATGAAATAATTGATACCAAAATTATCGTAAAAATCATGCAATGCCCCCGCGTTTCTGACGGCAGCATATTCTCTATCGGCTAAAGCGGTGCTAGGTTTGCCATTTTTATCAACGGCATCGTAAAACTTAGGAACTGCAAACGCATTCGTTTTGTCGCAGGCTGGAAGTTTGCAGTGATAACCATTGTTGTATTCAGGACTTGAATGAAAGGCTTCTTTGAATTGTGAAAAATCCACTTCAGGATTTGCCGCAATTTTGCCTTTTTCATGACATTCACTACAGTGAAAATCTTTCGCCGCTGAAACCACCGCATCGACCGTTGCGTTGGCAATTGGTTTTTGCGTTTTATTGTCAATCGCTTGAACACGCATTAACGGATAAGGATTTACACGCCCTGTGTCGTCAATGTCTGTGATAGGAATGTTTTTCGCGGTAAAAGCATGTTTTGCCTCGTTGTAAATAGCAAAATCTTGAAACGCATTGCTCACAAAAGGATTCTCAATACCTGGCATGACACCTTGAACATCTGTTTTCATACCTTTGTCTGGCGTTTTAACATCGCCCCACGTTAAAGAAGAAACCCAGTTCATGGCGTTGTAATCCTTGCTAAGTACATCACTTGCTGGACGAACAGGAAGTTCCCACATGTCCGTTTTTTGAATTAACGCATTTTCAAATGGCGCAGCTTCACCGACTTTGCCTAACGGATAATTTTGACTTGTGGAATTGATTGAACTTTTACCGACGGGGTCATTTTTGTTTGAAGCGGCGGCGTAACGCAGTGTGACATCGTCTTTAGTTAAAACTTGTGGTTGACGACCTTTTGAATAAACCTGTGCATTCAACGTATTGTACGAGCCAGATGTTGCAGCGTTATACAAACTTTGCTGATAACGTGCATCGGTTTGGGCTTGCATTCCCATTTCGGGATAAGGCAAAACGACGACATCGCCTTCTTTTCCATTTAGCGATTTACCGACTTTAGGCGTGGTTTTTTGTGATTCATTTACCAACGCCGACACATTTGGTAAACCTGTTGGCGGTGTGCCAATCACAACTTCAATGGTTGATTCACAACGACGGTTTTGAGCATCCATTGCGCTGAAATGCACCGTATAACGCGCATTGTCTCGAATAAATTGCACGTTGGTTTTTAAACCTTCTGGACGTTTGTAAGCGGGAGGATTTGAATTGGGAATTAACTCACCAAAAACACCGCCTGAAAAATCCCATTCGTAGGTTAAAGGACTGGCGGTTTTATCTTTTAGCGTCGCTTGTGCGGTAAATGACACATTTTGATTTGCACTCAATACAATGCCCGTTTTAGGCGAAAGGATTTTACAACTTGGTGCTTTTGCATCGATGGCAGCATTTGAAATCGATGGCAGAATTGCCATTGTCGCCATTATTGGTGCAAGCGCAATCAATCCAATCCTGCACTTTTGCCGCTGTTGCGTGGTTTTATTGTTGAGCATAAAGCCCTCCTTTAAAAAGTTAGTTTCGTGTAAAAACGCTACAAAAATGAATTCGTAGCGAGCTTACGTCGCAATAACTACGCCTTTTTAAATTAGACTTTAAATTCAATATGTTAGATTCAACCTAGTGAGGTAGAGTATGACTTATGTGGTATATCACGCATTATTTTTGAAAATTAAGTGATATGACCATTTATTTTTCACTATGATTTACGGCTAATTGTCTTGCCTGCATGGAGTGAAAAACGGGTTTAAATCCACCAAAACGCGCGTGTGTCACAATGAATTCGCGTGCTATAATTTTGCCAACTTACTTTTTATCGCAACACAGGATACAACCAGAAATGTTCAAGAGAATTCGCGGTCTTTTTTCAAACGATCTGTCCATTGATTTAGGAACTGCAAATACCCTAATTTACATCCCAGGACAGGGAATCGTACTAAATGAACCTTCTGTTGTGGCGATTAAAGAAGACAAAATTCGCGGCGTGAAAACCATTGCCGCAGTTGGCATCGAAGCCAAACAAATGCTGGGCAGAACACCAGGGAACATCACGGCAATTCGCCCGTTAAAAGATGGTGTTATTGCTGATTTTGCCGTTACGGAAAGAATGCTACGTTTTTTCATCGAAAAAGTGCATAAAAGTAAATTTTTACGTCCCAGTCCACGAATCTTAATTTGTGTTCCTTGCGGTTCAACCCAAGTCGAACGTCGTGCAATTCGTGAATCGGCAGCAATGGCTGGCGCACGCGAAGTGTATTTAGTCGAAGAACCGATGTCTGCGGCAATGGGGGCGGGGTTGCCTGTTGATGAAGCGTGCGGTTCGATGGTTTTAGACATTGGCGGCGGCACGTCAGAAGTTGCCATTATTTCAATCAACGGCATCGTATATTCCAATTCGGTGCGAATCGGGGGCGATCGTTTCGACGATGCAATTGTGAATTATGTGAAACGTAATTACGGCACGTTAATCGGTGAAACCACCGCTGAAAACATCAAAAAAGAAATTGGCAGCGCGTATCCAGGTAGCACGATGCGCGAAATGGAAGTCACAGGGCGCAATTTAGCCGAAGGCGTGCCGCGCAGTTTCACGCTTAACAGCAACGAAATTTTAGAAGCCTTGCAAGAGCCACTTTCAGGCATTGTCGGTGCGGTGAAATTGGCACTTGAACAAACACCGCCTGAATTAGGTTCAGATGTAGCAAATCGTGGCATTTATTTAACTGGTGGCGGTGCGTTGCTTACCGATTTAGACCGTTTAATTGCTGAAGAAACGGGCTTGCCCGTTCACATTGCGAGTGACCCATTAACATGCGTAGCGCGTGGTGGCGGTATGATTTTAGAAATGCTCGACAAAAAAGGCGTTTCAACGTTTTCATTAGAATAATTTCCTTTTTTCGTTTTACCTCAATTTCATAGGCGTTCGTTATTAAACTCTTATTTGCGACTGGTTCCTCAATCAATATGCGTTTGTTGATTGCAATTCTTGCATCCGTCACATTATTGATTACCGAATATCGTAGCGAACGCTTACTTCCTGTGCGTGCGACGCTATCCGTTTTGACCGATTCACTCAAATACGCCGTCGATTTACCTGCTAGCTTATTTGAAAAATTCTCCGAAACGCTGACCAGTTACGAAACACTCAAAACTGAAAACAATAAATTGCGTCAAGAACAATTGGTAAATCAAACGCAATTACTCAAATTTGAAGCTCTCGAAAAAGAAAATATCCGCCTTCGTGCGTTGATGGAAAATTCGTTCAAATTAGGCGAACAGGTTTTGATTGCGGAATTATTGTCAATCAATCTCGCGCCGTATGAACATAAAATGGTCGTCAATAAAGGCACGCGCTTTGGTGTACATCAACAACAACCTGTTTTAGATTCAAACGGCGTAGTGGGGCAAGTTTTTCGCGCTCTGCCTTTTACGTCTGAAATTATGTTGATTACTGACCCAAATCACGCGATTCCTGTGCAAGTTAATCGAAATGGATTGCTCACCATTGCGGTGGGAAGTGGCGTTGCCAATCAGTTGAATTTGCCGTATTTACCCAATAATGCCGATATTCAAGCAGGTGATTTGCTCATCACCTCAGGTTTGGGTGGCACATTTCCAGCAGGTTATCCCGTTGCGGTCGTCGATGATTTTCCGCAAACCTCCAATAAATCGATTACCCATATTACCGCCACACCAAAAGCGCATTTGGATCGTAACCGAGAATTATTGATTGTTTGGACAAATAACGCACCCATTCAGTTATCAACACCTGCCATTAAAACACCTGAACCACATGAATAATCAGCACAGCGTGTGGCGTATTTTCATAACGTTAATTTTTGCAATGTGTTTGCGGATTTTGCCGTTACCTGAAAGTTTAGCGGTCTTTAATCCTGATTGGGTGTTATTGGTTTTGATTTATTGGAGTCTTGCAATTCCTGAACGAGTTGGAATTAGTTATGCGTGGATTTTTGGCATTTTAACCGACGTTTTAATGGGACGATTATTCGGACAATACGCACTCTCTTATTCGCTGGTGATTTATTTGGTGCTAATTTGGCATCGGCAATTGCGGCAATTTCCCCAATTTCAACAAAGCGTGTTTGTGTTTGCCTGCCTGTTGATTTCGCAATTATTACTGTTTTGGTTTGAGAATCTTAAAGCTCCTGCTCAATTACACGGTACTTTTTGGTTGCCTGTTTTAAGCGGTACTTTTTGTTGGACGCTTGTTTATCACATGATGCGATTTGTTCGACGTTTTTGACCCATGCAACGCCTTTACACGCTCAAAGACAATTCTGTTGAAAATCAATTCTTCATCCATCGCATTATTGCCGCGTTTTGCATTGTGGTTGTATTGACGATTGGTCTGAGTATCCGCTTGGTTTATCTGCAAATTGTTGGACACGAACATTACGCTACGCTCGCTAAAGAAAATAGCGTCAAAATTCAACCTCTTGTGCCAACACGCGGCATGATTTACGACCGTAACGGTAAAATTCTCGCTGAAAATACCCAATCGTTTAGCCTCGAACTCATCCCTGAACAAATTAGCGATTTAGATGATACGCTGGCACGTTTACAAACATTGCTCAACATTCCAAATGAGAAAATCGAGCAATTTCATAAACAACGTAAACGGCAAAAACGCTTTATTAGCACGCCACTTTTACTGAGCATGACCGACGAAGAAATTGCAAAATTCGCCGTAGTGCGTCCCTATTTCACAGGCGTTGATATTCAATCACGCCTTGTACGTCATTATCCTTACAGTGATTTAGCTGCTCACGTTGTCGGGTACGTTAGCCGAATCAATGAGGCAGAAATGAAAACGTTACCAATGTCTGAATATCGTGGCTCAAGTCATGTCGGTAAATTGGGAATTGAAAGTTTTTACGAAACGCAGTTGCACGGCAAAACAGGTTATGCCGAAATGGAAACGAATGTGCAATCTCGCGCCATTAACACATTCAACACTGTTCCCGCGATTTCAGGCGCAAATCTCTATTTGACGCTCGATATTGATTTACAAAAAACGGCATACGATGCGCTCGAAGGTTATAACGGTGCAGTTGTCGCGCTTGATGTGAAAACAGGTGGTGTATTAGTTTTTTCAAGTCGCCCAGGTTTTGACCCCAATCCGTTTGTTGTCGGCATTGATTACGACAGCTATCAATCTTTGCAATCGTCTGAAAACCAGCCACTTTATAATCGCGCTTTGCGGGGTTTATATCCACCTGGTTCAACGTTAAAACCCTTTGTTGGCTTGGCAGGGCTTGAATATAACGCAGTAACGTTTGAACAAAAAACCTATTGCCCAGGTTTTTACCAATTACCAAATGTGCCGCACAAATACCGCGATTGGAAACACGGTGGTCACGGTTGGGTCAATATGAATGACGCGATTACGGAATCCTGCGACGTTTATTTTTACAGCCTTGCGTCAACGATTGGGATTGATAATTTGCACGGCTTTTTGCAACAGTTTGGCTTTGGTGAAAAATCAGGTATTGATTTAATCGGCGAAAAAGCAGGCTTATTGCCTTCGCGTGAATGGAAACAACAGCAAAAAAAGCAAAACTGGTATCCAGGTGAAACGTTAATTACAGGCATTGGACAAGGTTATTTGCAAGTCACGCCTGTGCAACTTGCGCGTGCCACCGCGACACTTGCTAACGGTGGCAATGTCGTCACGCCATTTTTGGTGGGTAAAATTGTTACTCAAGATGAAACGCTATCAAACGAAAAAGCGGTAAGTAATACGATTACACTTAAAAAAATCAATGTACAAAATATCACCAATGCGATGATTGACGTGGTGCATGACGCACACGGCACGGCAAAAAATATCGGCAAGAAAATTACTTATCAAATCGCAGGAAAAACGGGGACTGCACAAGTTTTCAATATCAAACAAGATGCGCGTTACAACGAAAATGCCATCGATTTTAAGTTACGCGATCATGCCTTATTTATTGCTTTCGCACCTGCTGATGATCCCAAAATTGCTGTTGCAGTTGTCGTTGAAAATGGTGGACACGGCGGCTCGGTTGCTGCGCCAATTGCAGGAAAAGTGATTGCTCAGTATTTAGAAGGTTTAGAACAACATGAGTGATTTAATTTGTTTCACTTCATCAACTAATTCAGAAAGTGGCGGCAAATTAAAGTCGCGCTCCAACAAGGTTGGA
>JAQTXN010000095.1 GCA_028688755.1 Methylococcales bacterium
CTTTAATTCCTTCATTACTGATTTTGCCCTCATAAATTAAGCCAAGTTCATTATATCGAGTTGTTAGCCAGTCAATCATTGCGATTTTTGGAGATGATTTTCCGAGCAATAAATTTTCATCTTCCATTGCTTGCCAAGCCTTTACGGCGGCGGCTAATTCCTCTGAATATCTAGCGTGCTGTGGGTTCATGTAGTCAGGTTCGTTGCTTGCCAACCCATCAAAGAAAAATTCTGATGATGTGAAATTTTTCGATAACATCCATTGTTTCAAATCTTCGCGTGTAACTGTTGTTTCACTCCAATCAATTGTAGGATTAGAAAAAAATTCATCTTGTGTTATTGGGTCTAGTGGTACATTTTCACTGTTTTGCTTGGTATTTTTTAAACGCATTTCATAGCCTGAATAAGTTAAGTAATTCAGTTGAGCATTAAGCGTTTTGTCTTTAATTGAGTTTATTAACGCAGAATAAGCTATTTTCACTTTAATCGCTTCTTCGCATCCGCATTTATGTTCAACTCCAGCAGCAATTGAATTGTTCTTTATTTCTAAAAAAACATCTTTTTGGTGTAAATGCGTGTCATCGGAAAAATAAAACTTGTTTGGTTCAAATCCAGCAATCAACGCCGCCGCTTGTTGTACTGAATAAGAACTGTGAAGTTTCCAAAGGTTATCGATACAATAAGAATTATTCATAATAAACACCGCCTTTAATGTTTTAGCCTTTAAAAAAAGAAACTAAGCCAATCGGTTAAGGCATATCCGACTTATCGCCCCGTCGGGCTAGGCTTAGTTATGGGGTTTTAGTTGCTTGCGAATTCTGTTAGTTCGTCAAACAACGGATTAAGAATTTCGACGCTGCGTTGATACGTCTTGCAGTCCAGTAGGAAGTTGTAACGATACGCTTCGACACAAACCGTAATGGCGTTAAGTGTGTCGATATATTTGCTCGATTCAGGATTAAAACCCGCGTCATCAATGACCTGTAGCAATAATTTATCTAACTTGTGTGTGCGTGGATATGCGCCGTATTTTGTGCGAGTTTCAAGCAAGTGCTTAAACAACAATTCAAACATTTGCTGATAATGAAAACAGTGAAGTGAACAATCTTTGACAGGCGTTTGACTAATTACGTCACACGCTATTGCGTGTTCCCATGCCTTACCACCTAAGTTTTCGACGTTCTCAAATTGTTTTAATTTTTCTGCGTACATATTGCATCCTGTGTGATTGACGACGGTAAAATTTTGTTAGTTGTCTAAAATCAAATCCAAGTATTGTTGTAATACCTGTTTTTCTAATTCTGCAACTAACGCAATAAATAAACTGTAATCGCCTGTGGTGTGAGCCGTATCAAGCGCGTCGTAATAATTCAAACGATTTTCAACGGGAATAATCACAGGCAAATAACCTGACCGTATCAATTCAAAATTCATAAGTAATCGTGAAGTGCGACCGTTGCCGTCCACAAAAGGATGAATACCAACAAAATCAACGTGAAGCCGTGCCGCGCGTTCAATGGCGTGTAAATCGCCTGCGCTTTCGTACCATGCCATTAACGTATTCATGGCGGATGGAATGCTTATAAAATTGGGTGGTCTGTGTGTCGCGCCAGCAATCAATACATTTTCTTGTCGATACGCGCCAGCATTTTTGTTATCAACATTTTTTAAAACCAAATGATGAATACTTTTAATCTGCCATTCGCTCAAAGGGTCGCGTGTTTGCACAAGCTCTTCGACGTAATCTATAGCTTCTTTATGGTTTATTACCTCGAAATGTTCACGCAACGATTTACCGCCAATCGTGATACCTTCTAAAACAATCTTTGTTTCTTTTAAGGTAAGCGTGTTGCCTTCAATCGCATTCGAGTGGTATGTCCACTCTAAAATTTGCTGTTCTCGCAGGGTTCGCACCGTGTTTTCGGGTAATGGTCGCAAACTATCGAGGCGATTCTTTAGTGCATCAATTTCCGAAAACATCATTTCTGTCCTTTTAATTCGTCCAAATAATCCGCCCATGACTGCATCATTTTTCGGCGTTCTTCTAAGTATTGCGCTCGGTTGTAAGCGGCTCGAACTGCATCGCGTGGCGCGTGGGCTAATTGGCGTTCGATTGCATCAGGCGACCAGCCTTGTTCGTTTAACAATGTTGATGCCGTAGTTCTAAATCCGTGTGCTGTCATGGTGTCACCGTCATAACCTAATGTTCTAAGTGCAACGCGGATAGTGTTATCTGACATAGGACGACCATCACCACGACTAGACGGGAATACATAACGCCCTGAACCTGTTAATGGCTTGATGCTTTCAAGAATTTCAACCGCTTGCGTACTGAGTGGCACGATGTGATTAAATTCTGTTTTGGTAACAAGGTATCGCCATTCACGCGCCACTAAATCAATATCCTTCCATTCCATTTGCCGAATTTCACCAGGTCGCTGAAATAGCAACGGCGATAACCTAAGAGCGCATTGCACAACAAACGTACCTTGATAGTGAGTAATATCACGCAACAATTGTGCAACTTGATTAGGTTCAATTAACGCGGGGCGGTGTTTGACTTTTTGGGCAGGTAATTGTTTTGCTACAGCTTGCGCGGGGTCGTAATCGGTTAAGCCGTGAGCAATTGCATAAGCAAATGCGCTGCTGATTTCACTGCGTATGCGGTGAGCGGTTTCTAATTCACCTTTAGCAATTAACGGTTTGATAAGATTGAAAACATCTGGTGATTTGACAGCATTAACAGCTATGTTCCCAAGAATAGGAAAAACGTGTATTTCAAATCGGCGTAATTTTTTATGGTGCGTTAGTGACGTAATGGTATGGCTATTGGATGCAAACCATTCTCTAACCATGCGCTCAAAAGTGTAGGTTTGAGTGATTTTATCAGTTTTGCGAATTTCGCTTGGGTCGATACCATCAGCGAGTTGTGAGCGTGCATCGTCTCGTTTATCGCGTGCTTGTTTCAAGCTGGTTTCGGGATAAACACCTAAGGCTAATGTTTTGCGTTTGCCTCCAAAACGGTAATCAAAACGAAAATATCTGCCGCCACTTGTACTAACTAATAAGTACATTCCTTTTTCATCGGGCAATTTATAAGCAGCTTCTTTAGCTTTTGCATTTTTAATTGCGGTATCTGACAAAGGCATGACGGTATCTTTTAGACGGTATAAAAATATGCCGTCAAAAATACCGCCTTTGATGACGGTATGTCAATAGATTATGTTAGACACTGCAAGACAATAAAAAACCCGCTAAGTTAGATAACTTGCGGGTTTTTGGACTTCTTTGCATCTCACTGGATGCCTATTTGGTGCCGACGACTGGACTCGAACCAGCACAACTTGCGTCACCACCCCCTCAAGATGGCGTGTCTACCAATTTCACCACGTCGGCTTTAATCTTTATTTCGCATTCTCAACTGGAACAGGTACTTCTGGAGAAACAACTTTCTCCGCTGGCTCTGCTTTAACAGGATTCAACACTAATTCTTTTTCAGCAGACTGTTGGCTATTCATTACCGCTAAACCTAAGCTCGTCGTAAAAAACAACGTTGCTAAAATGGCTGTTGAGCGCGATAAAAATGATGCCGCGCCTTGTGCGCCAAACACAGAACCCGATGAACCCGTTCCAAATGCTGCGCCTGCATCAGCTCCTTTACCTTGTTGCATTAGCACCAAGCCAATAACGCCTAAACCTAATAAAACATGAATAACAATAATGACTTGATACATATTAACTCAAACTGTAAAAGCAAAAAATGCGCCGCTTTATGCGGCTTAAGTGGCGCGTATGATAGCGTTTAACCTGATTTTGTTCAAGCAACGATTGCCTTTTTCACATCTTCAGCCAATTGCTTTGCAAAATTTTCAACCGTTGAAAAATCACGCCCTTCAACCATCACGCGAATCAAAGGCTCTGTTCCCGATGCTCTAAGCAAGACTCTTCCCGAATCGCCTAATGCTTGCTCAACAGCTTTCACTGCGCTTTGAATTCCTGCGTGACTTAAATTTACTTTTTGTTCTGTACGAACATTGATTAACACTTGCGGATATTTTTGCATTCCCGACTTTAAATCGTGCAACGAAAGACCCGTTTTTTGCATTTCTGCGATAACTTGTAATGCCGCAATAATCCCGTCACCTGTTGAGGTTTTATCTAAACAAATAATATGCCCCGAATTTTCACCGCCAAGCACACTGTTGTATTCATTCATCATTTCGATAACGTAGCGATCACCAACGTTTGCGCGAAGTAACGGCAAATTTAAGCCTTTGAGCGCGTGTTCCATTCCTAAATTCGTCATCAATGTACCAACGATTGGCCCAGTTAATAAACCTGCTTTCAAGCGTGCTTTAGCAATGATGTAAATGAGTTCATCGCCATCAACAATTTCGCCTTTATGATCCACCATTACAACGCGATCACCGTCACCATCTAACGCAATACCAAAATCCGCTTGTTCTTCTAAAACAGTTTTAACAAGATTTTGCGTACTGGTTGCCCCAAAACCTTCGTTGATATTTAAACCATCTGGTTCTGCGCCGATGGTAATAACATTTGCGCCTAATTCAGTAAAAACAGGTGGCGCAATGTGATAGGTCGCGCCATGAGCGCAATCAACGACAATTTTCATTCCGTCAAATGTCGTTCCCGCTGCAACGCTGGCTTTGCAGAATTCAATATAACGTCCCGCCGCATCAGATACGCGCTTTGCTTTGCCAAGTTTTGACGATTCCACCGTCGTAATCATCGGTGCATCTAAATAGGCTTCAATTTTTTGTTCCAAATCATCAGGTAATTTCGTGCCTTGCGAAGAAAAAAACTTAATCCCGTTGTCGTAAAACGGGTTATGCGACGCGCTAATCACAATTCCCGCTTTCGCGTGCAGAGTGCGGGTTAAATAGGCAACAGCAGGTGTTGGCATTGGCCCTAACAAACGAGTATCAACGCCTGCGGCGGTTAAACCTGCTTCTAACGCTGATTCAAACATATAACCCGAAATGCGCGTGTCTTTCCCCACTAACACAAAATTATGTCCTTCATTGGCAAACACTTGCCCTGCTGCCCAACCGAGTTTTAAAACGAAATCAGGTGTAATCGGTGGTGTACCAACTTTGCCGCGAATACCGTCAGTGCCAAAGTATTTTTTTGTCATTGTCTTCCCTCAAAATTCAGTGATAAAAAAAGGAGAAACGCTATGCGCCTCTCCTTTTACGAAGTTAATCGTTTTTAATGTTGTTCGACAGGCTTTCCGATTGGAATAATGTTGTCAGGAATAGAGTCATCAACCACAACGTGCAAGCCACCTTTAGGTGGTTTGGGATCATTCCAACCTGCTGGTTCACGCACGGTTTCTTTGCGTTCCATCAAATCATCAATTTGATTTTTATCGATGGTTTCATATTTCATTAACGCAGCTGCCATTGAATGCAAAATATCTTCGTTTTCTTTCAAAATTTTTTCTGCACGCTCATAGTTTTTGTCGATAAACGAACGGATTTCTTCATCAATACTGTGCGACGTTTCTTCAGCAACGGTTTTGTGACGCGTGACAGAACGACCTAAAAAGACTTCGCCTTCTTCTTCGCTGTAAGATAATGGCCCTAAACGTGGCGAAAAGCCCCATTTTGTGACCATATTTCGCGCTAATTCGGTTGCACGTTCAATATCATTTGATGCGCCTGTGCTGACTTGCTCTGCGCCGTAAATAATTTCTTCTGCAATTCGACCACCGTATAAACTGGAAATCATGCTATCTAATTTCTGTTTGCTGGCACTGTACGAATCACGTTCAGGCAAGAACATCGTCACACCTAAAGCGCGACCGCGCGGCATGATACTGACTTTATAAACAGGGTCGTGTTCTGGCACTAAACGCCCGACAATCGCATGACCCGCTTCGTGATATGCCGTCATCTCTTTTTCTTTCAGATTCATCACCATTGAATGACGCTCCGCGCCCATGATGATTTTGTCTTTAGCTTTTTCGAGGTCGCTCATGCTCACAACACGTTTATTCATGCGTGCCGCAAACAATGCCGCTTCATTGATTAAATTTGCTAAATCGGCACCTGAAAAACCTGGTGTGCCTTGCGCGATGTATTTCACTTCAACATCGTCCGAGCTAGGTACCTTTTTGATATGAACATTCAAAATTTGTTCACGACCGCGAACATCGGGCAAACCAACCGTTACTTGTCTATCAAAACGACCTGGACGCAATAACGCTTTATCTAAAACGTCTGGGCGGTTAGTTGCCGCAATGACGATAATACCTTCGTTGCCTTCAAAACCATCCATTTCAACGAGCAATTGGTTTAAGGTTTGTTCACGTTCATCGTTTCCACCGCCCAATCCCGCGCCACGTTGACGACCAACAGCATCGATTTCATCGATGAAAATAATGCACGGAGCGTGTTTTTTAGCGGTTTCAAACATATCACGCACACGCGATGCGCCCACACCAACAAACATTTCAACAAAGTCAGAACCTGAAATCGTGAAGAAAGGTACTTTCGCTTCACCTGCAATTGCACGCGCTAGCAACGTTTTACCTGTTCCTGGCGGGCCAATCATTAACGCGCCGCGTGGAATTTTGCCGCCCAATTTTTGATATTTGGCTGGGTCGCGTAAAAAATCGACCATTTCTTCAACTTCTTCTTTTGCTTCGTCGCAACCCGCCACATCGGCAAAGGTGATTTTGATTTGGTCTTCTTCAAGCATACGCGCTTTGCTTCTGCCAAACGTCATTGGGTTTTTGCCACCAGGCATTCCACCATTCATTTGACGCATGAAAAACACCCAAACGCCAATCAATAAAAGCATCGGTCCAAACGACACCAATAATTGCATCAACATCGTCGGTTGTTCTGGTGGCGAAACTTTAATTTCGACATTATTGGCAAGCAAATCATCCACTAAATGCAAGTCATTTGGCGCAAAGGTTCTAAAAACTTGCCCATTTTGCAATTTACCTTTAATCGTATTGTCATCGATGACAACTTGTTGCACCTGCCCTGCTTTCACAGCATCAATGAACTGGGAATAAGACAACCCCGCGTCAGCGCGTTCGTTTTGAGTGCTAGTGCTATTAAAATTATTAAACAGTGACATCAACAACATCGAGATGACACCCCAAACCAGTATATTTTTTATCATATTGTTTTTTCTACAACTCTCACGCTCAGTATTTAAAACTTGAGTAATTATATCGGTAATTAACTTTATTCGATGTTTTTTTACAATTCTTGCTGTTGTGGATTGCAAAAATAGTTTGAAATTCGCCTAATAAAATTAAGCGTTAATGGTAAAATTTCTCGCACAAATTTCTTTTTCTTGCCTTTTTTTCGAGTTCATTTCAATGACCCCACGTTTTGCAGTGCTGCGCTACTTTTTACCTTTTTATTTTTTATGCCAATCGCTAGCGTATGCCCAAGATTATTCGTCGTTAATTTTTACGCCACCACAAACGATAGAACATGAAATTTCGACTATTTTAATAGCGAAACAAAATGGCATTTTGAATCGTCCAAATTTCGAATATCGCGCTGAAGATGTTGAGGCACTTTATAAAACCAACGATTACAAGCCGTTGTGGTTAGATTATCCTCAATCTGAAAAAAATATCGCCGATGTTTTGGCGTTACTTTCCAATGCTACGTCGCAAGGTTTAAATCCTGAAGATTACTCAGTAAATTTGTTACAACAAAAATTGGCATTTGTGCAGTTATTAAAATCGGATGCCTACACAGATTTAGCGTTATATGACACGGCATTAACGGTATCATTAGTACGTTTTTTACATGATGTGCATTACGGTCGTATCAATCCGCACAGTTTGGATTTTAAAATTAAATTACGCACGAAAAAAGACCTCGATTTACCGCAAATCATTAAAACTGCGCTAGATGAAGGCAGCGTGTCGCAACTTGCGTTAAAAGTTGAACCGACATTTCCGCAATATCAGCAATTACGTTCAGCATTGGCAACATATCGAGAAATGATGAGTACGCCTGTACCTGAAATTGAAGAAAGAGTGCATAAAAAAGCGAAAAAATCGGTCAATAATGCAGAGCGAATTTTAAAAATTGAGTTGGCAATGGAACGCTTACGTTGGTTGCCTGAGATCAATGCTGAACAATCCATTATCGTCAACATTCCTGCATTTAAATTGTGGGGCATGGATTCAAGCGAACAAACAAGTTCTGCCCCTTTAAATTTAAACGTTGTTGTCGGAAAGGCAGCTAAAACGCAAACGCCAGTCATTATGGCTGAAATGAATTCGGTTGAATTTATGCCTTATTGGAATGTGCCACCAAGCATTTTGAAAAAAGAAATTATGCCAAAACTTGCCAATAATCCGAGTTATTTAGCGGGGCAAAATATGGAAGTCGTTTCGCTTAAAAATGGCGGAATGCGCGTGCGTCAACGTCCAGGTGGTAAAAATGCGTTGGGAAGGTTGAAATTTATTTTTCCCAATCCTGACGGTGTGTATTTACACGATACGCCATCAAAATCGCTTTTCGGTCGTGAAAAACGTGATTTTAGCCACGGTTGTGTGCGTGTTCAAAATCCAAATCAGTTAGCGCAATTTGTGTTGAAAAATCAAGAAGGTTGGTCGCAAGAACGAATTGATTCGATGTTACAAAGTGATCAACATCGACAAGTGAGTTTAAAAACCACGATTCCTGTTTTGTTTTTTTACTCAACCGCGTTTTATGAAAGAGGCGACAAATTGACGTTTTACAATGATATTTATGGACATGATGCGGCGTTAATGGCGACATTATCAAAAGTCAATGATTTGCCAGATTCGGCATTTATTGCCACTGAAAAACCAATTGAATTGCAGCAAAATCCAGAGTTTGATCCTGAGATATTTTTAACGCCATCGTCTAAAGACGAGTCGTTAGCTCCGTAAATAAACAAAAAAGCCCGTTTCAAACGGGCTTTTTTATATGCTTTAAACGGCAAAACTCTCGCCACAACCACACATTCCTTTGACATTCGGATTATTAAATTTGAATGCGGCATTTAAACCTTCTTTTTTGTAATCAATTTCAATGCCGTTTAACAATGACAAATCGTCATTATTCACAATAATTTTTACATCAAAATTCTCAAAAACTTGGTCGTTAGCAGCGACTTCGTCAACATAATCTAAAACGTAGGCGTAGCCAGAACAGCCTGATTTTTTTACTCCTAAACGCAACCCCAAACCACTTCCGCGTTTGGTTAATTGTCTTTGAATTTGTTGTGCGGCACTTTCTGTAACGGAAATAGACATTTTTAAACTCCAAATTGACTGATAAGGTCGATAAATTCTAGCACTTCGCCTGCTGTATTTTGATGACTTAAACTCACGCGCAGAGCCGTTTTGGCTTGTTGCTCAGAAACTCCCATTGCGAGCAAAACGTGACTTGGCGTAGTTTCCCCGCTCGCACAAGCTGAACCACTCGAAACACAAATCCGTTTTTGGTCGAGTTTTAATAACACCGTTTCGCCATCAACGCCGTCGATGCCAAATAAAACGGTGTTTGGCAAACGCGGCGCATCTTTGGCGAAAATAGTCACTTTTGATGATTGAGCGAGTTTATTTTCCAGCATTGTTCGCAATGACAACATTCGAGTTTGTCGGAATTCGAGTTCGTTTTTTGCCAACTCACACGCTTTACCAAAACCGACAATGGCGGCAACATTTTCAGTGCCTGAACGCAAATTTTGTTCTTGTCCACCGCCTAACAATTGCGGCGAAATCGAAACGGATTTATCCACAATTAACGCACCACAACCTTTGGGTGAATAAATTTTATCCCCTGAAAGCGACAACATTTGTACGC
>JAQTXN010000096.1 GCA_028688755.1 Methylococcales bacterium
CGAGTCAAAATGACGGTTAACAATATACGGATGCGGCTTATATCCACGCGCAAAGCGTGCCACAAAATTTTGAAGCAGCCATTCAGTGGTATCAAAAAGCCGTCAATCAAGGTCACGCTGCTGCACAATATAATCTTGGTGTGCTGTATGAAAAAGGACAGGTCGTACCTAAAAATTCAGTTGTTGCTTATTCGCTTTTTAATTTATCCGCAGCAATTGACGCTTCGACAAATAATCCTGCCATCGAACTTCGCAATCGTTTAGTTAATGAAATGTCGGTCTCGCAAATTGAGATTGGACAAAATCTGACTCAAAAAATGATGTCTGAAAAAACCAATGTGACAAAAATTATCGACCAATTTCTGGCGATGAAATGAGCTTATAAAACTTAAAAACTATAGAAAAATAGAATGTTAAAAATTTACAACACGCTTACTCGTTCAAAAGAAATTTTCACACCGCGCGTTGCGGGCAAAGTCGGTATGTATGTGTGCGGCATGACCGTTTATGACTATTGCCATGTTGGACATGCGCGGGTGATGGTGGTTTTTGATACCGTTGTGCGTTATTTGCGTTATTTAGATTACGACGTGACGTATGTGCGAAATATCACCGACATCGACGACAAAATCATCCATCGCGCGAATGAAAATGGCGAAGATTTTCACGCGCTAACCGAACGTTTTATCGACGCAATGCACGAAGATGAAGACGCATTGTCTGTTATGAGACCTGATATTGAACCTCGCGCCACGTCTTCAATTCACGACATCATCGCTATGATTGAAAAATTGATTGCTAACGAGTTTGCTTATGTTGGCACAAATGGTGATGTCTTTTATGCAGTAGATAAATTCAAAAACTACGGGCAATTGTCGGGTAAAAATTTAGACGATTTGCAAGCAGGCGAGCGCGTCGATGTGGATTTAGCAAAACGCAATCCGATGGATTTTGTGCTGTGGAAAATGGCAAAAGAAGGCGAACCATTTTGGGAATCGCCGTGGGGCAATGGTCGTCCTGGTTGGCATATCGAATGTTCTGCAATGTCAACGTGTTGTTTGGGAAATTCATTTGATATTCACGGCGGCGGGATGGATTTGCAATTTCCGCATCATGAAAATGAAATCGCGCAATCCGAAGGTGCAACTGGCGAAAAATTCGTAAATTTGTGGATGCACAACGGTTTTGTGCGAATCAACGA
Organism: Methylococcales bacterium; assembly: GCA_028688755.1. Taxonomy (GTDB): domain Bacteria; phylum Pseudomonadota; class Gammaproteobacteria; order Methylococcales; family Methylomonadaceae; genus UBA10906. The sequence goes on from JAQTXN010000096.1 coordinate 1,202, forward strand.
AGAAAAAATGTCGAAATCACTCGGTAATTTTTTCACCGTGCGCGAAGTGTTAAAACAATATCGTCCTGAAATCGTACGTTTTTTCATTTTGTCGAGCCATTATCGTAGTCCATTGAATTATTCGGATGAATCATTGAATGATGCAAACGCAGGTTTAACAAGACTTTATACCGCGTTGCGTGATGTTGAAATTCTTGAAGCAGAAATCGATGCCGAATATAAAATGCGCTTTGAAGAAGCAATGAACGATGATTTTAATACGCCCGTTGCACTCGCCGTTTTGTTCGACATTGCAAGAGAACTCAATAAAACGAAATCGCCTGTTTTAGCAGCGACGTTAAAGTCACTCGCTAGCATTTTAGGTTTATTGCAAGATGATTCAGAAGCCTTTTTAAAAGGTGAAAATGAGGATGACGCAGAAATTGAAGCGAAAATTCAAGCGCGAATCGATGCCAAAAAAGCGAAAAATTGGGCGTTGGCTGACCAAATCCGCGATGAGTTGAAAGTACAAGGTATTATTTTGGAAGATTCGCCAGATGGTTTAACACGCTGGCGCAGAGAATAAATGTAGGGGCGAATCATATTCGCCCAATCAATGCACGGAATTTTCAAACATCGATTCTTGCAGGGCGAATATAATTCGCCCCTACAAAATTAAAAATATCGTCCGTTAATTAAAAAATGTGCCACGATGCTACCAACGTAGCCCAATGCAATAACGGGCATCCATTTCAGATGATTGGTAAAGGTGTAAATCCCTTTTGCTTGTCCCATTAAACCAACTCCAGCCGCAGAACCAACCGCTAATAAACTTCCACCCACACCTGCTGTGAGCGTCACAAGCAACCATTGACCTTGTGAAATATCGGGCATCATGGTTAACACAGCAAGCATAATCGTCCCGTTATCAACAAATGCTGAAGCGATACCAACCATAATATTGGCAATTGTTGGGTCGATTTGCCCGTATAAATAATGTGATGTGAGCGTTAAATAACCAATAAAACTTAAACCACTCACACTCAGCATGACACCGTAGAAAAACAGCAACGTATCCCATTCCAAATTTGCGACTTTTTGAAACACGTCAAAAGAGTGTTCAGATTGCACTGGCACCTGCATGTTCGCGTTTAAATTCAAGGCATTGGTAATTTCTTCATTTTTATCCGTTTGTTGCAAATAATAACTAAAGAATTGTAAATAAGTTAACCCCAGCATCATGCCCGCAGCAGGTGGTAAATCTAAGAAATTTTCAAAACACGTTGCCGTGACAATCGTCAGTAAAAACAAACCAATCACAATAAAACCACCGCGTTTCATTCTTTGCACTTCAGAAACTTTGTCAGGTGTTTCGCGTGGAATCCAAAAATTCATGATTGCAGCAGGCAATACAAAATTAACAATCGCGGGAATTAACAACGAAAAAAAGTCGGTGAACGGAACAACGCCTTTTTGCCAAACAAGTAACGTCGTAATATCGCCAAATGGGCTAAATGAACCGCCCGCATTTGAAGCAACCACTACGTTAATGCACGCAAGCGTTACAAATTGACGATTATTTTTGCCCATTGCCAAAATAACAGAACCCATAAGTAAGGCTGTTGTTAAATTATTGCAAACTGAAGAAATGAAAAATGCTTGAATGCCTGTAATCCAAAATAATTGGCGATAAGTGAAGTTTTTACTTAATAGCCAAACGCGCAGATTTTCAAACACGCCTCTGTCTTCCATCGCGTTTAAATAGGTCATGGAAACCATGATGAACAAAAATAATTCGGCATAACCTTCAAGCGATGCCCGAAATGCTAAACCTGCCTGCTGCGTCATTCCGCCTTGTGCGTACACAATGGCAATCAAAATCCAAATACTGCTAGCAGCAAAAACCATGGGTTTTGATTTACGCAATTCGGTCATTTCTTCCGTCATGGCTAGAAGATAAGCACCTGCAAATAAGACTAATGCGCCATAACCTACCCAATGTTGCGTGAGATTTAGAGGTAAAGCATTCGTTTCTTCAGCAAAACTCAACGTAGGTAAAAGACAAAGTGTGATTAAAACAAAAAGAAAACGTGGGATTTTTTTCATGTGAACTCGTCAAAACGTGGGATTTCACTTATTCTACAGGGCGAAAACTTGTTTGAGAAATGCAAACTTTGAACTTGTTAACTTAGCTTTAAGGAGAAAAACGCTTGATTACTGTCATTAACAAAATGATTGCCCGTGATTTGACCAAAACGTTAACCGCCGTGTTATCTGTTTTAGTCGTGATTATTGTTAGTCGGAAATTCATCCGCGTGCTTGACCAAGTTATTGAAGGGCAAATTGCGAGCGATACGTTGTTTGTTATTTTGAGCTTGAAAATACTGGTTGCAGGTGTGACTTTTTTACCAGCGGCTACATTTATGGCAGTTTTAATGGTTTTAGGGCGAATGTATCGAGATCAGGAAATGGCAGCAATTGCTTCAGCAGGCGGCGGTGTATTCACCATTTATCGAGCAATTTTTTTTAGTGCTTTTTCCATTAAGTATATTGGCAACCATCTTATCACTGAACGTTGCACCTTGGGCTGAAAGCCAAATTGAAGCAAGAACTTACCATGACGCACAATCAGCGGATTTGCGTGGTTTAGTGGCGGGAAAATTTAGCGAATACAGTCACGGCGATATTGTGTTTTATGTTGAAGAAATTGATAAGCAAAAACAATTGCATCGCATTTTTGTACAGCATCGCCAAAAAGATTCCGTTGCTATTATCAACGCGCAATCTGGAAATTTAATGGATTTAACGGACGGTCAGTACATCGTTTTAAAAAATGGTGAGCGTATTACAGGCAAAGCTGGTGAGTTGAATTATACGATTGAGCATTTTGACGATTATGCGGTGCGAATTGATACCACGGTTAATCCGCTCATTAGCGCAAAACAAGCCGTACCATTTTCTGTATTGTGGCAATCAAATACCAGCGTTGATGCGGCTGAAATTCAACGCCGTTTTGCAGTTCCGCTAGGTATTTTATTACTGGGTTTTATTGCGGTGCCACTGGCAGAATTATCACCACGCGGAGGCATTTACGGCAATATGCTCGTTGGTTTTTTAATCTATTTTAGTTACGGAAATTTACTCAGCGTGTCGCAAAGTTGGGTATTAAAACAAACGATTCCCGCATGGTTAGGTTTAACGAGTGTGAATTTCTTGCTGGTTTTAATTGGGAGTTTGTTACTGGTTCGTTTTTATGGCTGGCGATGGTTGAAAGTGAGTTTAAATAAACTGTAACTTTTCATTAACTTTTACTCATTTGTGTAGAATATCTCGAACAAATTGGTATTTTTTGGACAACGTTAATGAAAATTCAAGCCCGCTTATTGTTATCAATGCTTTCACAAACCGCATTTATAATGATTATCACCCTACTGCTCACTTCATATTTGACCAAAGAGGCACTGGAAAAGGCTGCTCAAGAAAAATTAACGACTGTCTTAGAAGCACGATATAGCGCACTAAGTCATTGGGCTAAAACGCTGCAAGCACAATTATCTATTTTCGCCGTCTCTCCCACTTTAACAGTGTTGACAGGCGAATTCAGCATCGAATTCCAAAAGCTCGGTAATAATGCTCAAAATTTGTTACAACAAAACTATTCTGCTAACAGCGCACACCAAACCAAATTAGATGCCGCGATTTTTACTTACGACAAATTACGTCAAGAGGCGATGAGCTATTTTTCTTTTCGTAAAAATGCCTACGGTTGGGATGATATTTATTTAATCGATCCACAAGGTGACGTGATATTTAGTTATCAAAATGACGCAGACTTTGCCACGAATTTAAAATCAGGTGTGTGGCAAAACACGGGGTTAGCACAAGCCGTCTTGCCATTATTAAACAATGCCATCGCAGGACAATTTAGTTTTTCTGATTTTAGTCAATATGCCCCAAAAAAACAGCCTGCAAGTTTTGTTGCCACCCCACTATTTGATTCTGAAAATCATCACTTTTTAGGTGTTGTCGCGATTCAAATTCCTGTTAGTCAAATCGATGAATTAGTGATGGATAAAACAGGCTTGGGTGAAACAGGCGAAGTAATTATTGTGGGGAAAGACGGTTGGATGCTGAGTGATTCACGTTTTTCCAAAGAAAGCACTATCTTAAAAACACAAATTCAAACTAAAGATGCAGAAACGGTTCTTGCAGGCAAAACACAAACGCTCATTACACCTGATTATCAGGGAATTGAAATTCTCGCAGCGGTTAAACCTTTTTCGCCCTTTTTGAACAGCCTTGATGATAATCAAGTTATTTGGGGAATTATCGCCAAAATTGAGTATTCCGAAGTATTAAAAAAATACAATACGTTGTTGCATATCTTACTCGTGACAACAGTAGGTTTGATGCTACTCACCATTTTGTTAAGTGTTTTAAGTGGTCGTTCGATAACACAACCACTCATTCGCATTACCAATGCTCTCTCCAAATTAGCGAAAAGTGAGCAAGTCGAAATACCCGAATTAAAGCGTACCGATGAGATTGGTGAAATTGCCCAAGCTGCTCAAACTTTTCATTCGATTTCTCAGCAGCTCGAACATGAGCATTGGTTAAGTGAAAATGTGGTTATTTTAACCAGTGTCGTTTCTGCGGAAAGTTCCGTTGAACAAGCTGCAAATAAGGTTTTACATTTACTGTGTCAGTTGCTCGACATTCCTGTTGGTGCGATTTATGTGCAAGCTGAAAAAGGTATTTATCATCGGATTACGACGCATGGTTTAGCCAGAAGCAATCAGTCAGAAACCAGCTTTGAATCAGGCGTTGGAATACTTGGGCAATGTGTCCAAAGTAATCAAGCGATTGTGTTATCCCCCGTGCCAGCGGGTTTAACAATTATTAGCACGGGGCTGGCTGAATTTTCACCACACGAGTTGATTGTTTATCCCATTCCGCATAAAAACAATGTGCTAGCCGTAATCGAATTAGCTGCGACGGTTTCACTGAGTACAAAACAATATGAATTTCTCAAAGCTGTTTCTGAAGCACTCGGTTTGCATTTTGCTAATTTGCAAGCCGCTGAACATAACGCTCTTCTATTGAACGAAACCAAACGAAAAGCCCTTGAATTGCGTGAAACGTCTCTTTATGGACGCAGTTTGATTGAAGCAAGCCTTGATCCGCTAGTCACAATCAGCATTGATGGCAAAATCATGGATGTGAATGCAGCAACCGAAAATGTTACTGGTGTGCAACGTGAACAACTGATTGGTAGCGATTTTTGTGAGTATTTTACCGAACCTGAAAATGCACGAGCAGGTTATAAACAAGCGTTTGCAAATGGCTTTGTTACGGATTATCCACTTGCTATTCAGCATACAAGCGGAAAAGTGACGGATGTCGTTTATAACGCCAGTGTTTATTACGATAGTAACGGTGATGTAGCAGGTATTTTTGCTGCCGCCCGCGATGTAACGGACAAAAAAATTGCCGAACAAAAAATGCGCGAGCAACAAGAACAATTGCAGGCGAGTTCGCATTATGCGCGTAGTTTGATTGAAGCAAGCCTTGATCCGCTAGTTACAATCAGCATTGATGGCAAAATCATGGATGTGAATGCAGCAACCGAAAATGTTACAGGTGTTGAGCGTGAACAACTCATTGGCAGTGATTTTTGTGACTATTTCACCGATCCTGAGCAAGCGCGGCGCGGTTATCAGCAAGCATTTTCTCATGGTTTTGTTACCGATTATGCACTAGCGATTCAACACGTCAGTGGAAAAGTCACCGACGTGGTTTATAACGCCAGTGTTTATTACGATAACAACAGCGATATTGCAGGTATTTTCGCTGCTGCCCGCGATGTAACGGATAAAAAAATCGCTGAACAGAAAATGCTTGAGCAACAAGAATTACTGCAACAAAGCAATGCGGAATTACAAGCCTTCACCGAAGAATTGCGCGGACAATCTGAAGAAATGCGCTCACAAAATGAAGAATTGCGTTCAAATCAAGAAGAACTTCGCGCTCAACAAGAAGAAACCTTGCTTAAAAATCAATTGCTCGAAACGCAAAGTAAACAGCTTGAAGAATTCATCGCTGAATCGAAAGCAAAAGCAGAAGAATTAAAACGTTCAAATCAATACAAATCGGAATTCTTGGCGAATATGTCGCACGAATTACGCACGCCACTCAATAGCATTTTGATTTTGTCGAAAAGTTTAGCTGAAAATGACACTAATAATTTAACCGACGATCAAATTGAATCCGCAAGTGTTATCAGTGAAAGTGGAACGCAATTACTTACGTTAATTAACGATATTTTAGATTTGTCAAAAATTGAGGCTGGGAAATTGGAATTATCGAAAGAAATTTTTTCACTTACTGACATGGTCACTTATTTGCGACGGGTATTTTTACCGCAATCTGAAAAGAAACAACTGGAATTTACTATCGAAGTTGCAGGAGACGTACCAGAATTGATTTATACCGACAGACAACGGGTAACGCAAATTCTGACTAATTTGCTCACGAATGCAATTAAATTCACCGATTCAGGAAGCGTAAAAATCACGTTTGCAAAATTAAACGATCATTTAAAAATAACTGTGATTGATACGGGAATTGGGATTCCTGATGAAAAGTTAGAACATATTTTTGGTGCATTTCAACAGCTTGACGGTTCAACCAGTCGTAAATATGGTGGTTCGGGGTTAGGGCTTGCAATTAGTCGAAATCTCGCTCATTTGCTTGATGGGGAAATTAGTGTCACGAGTGAAATTGGCGTTGGGAGTCAATTTTCTGTTGATTTTAAACATATTTTTTCGGGTGTTGCGCGAAGAGAAAGTGATTCCCACGCGGCAGTCGCTGAACCCGTTTTAATTTCCTCTAAAAACGAAGTTTCAACAAGCAAAAATATCTTACTTGTTGAAGACGATACGCGCCTGCTGACCATTTTAGGACGAATGATTACTGCGCTAGGTTTTAATGCTATTCCTGTGGAATCAGCGGAAAAAGCCTTGATTGAACTGGGGAAAGTACAAATTACGGGGGTATTTTTGGATTTGGGTTTGCCAAAAATGAGCGGCATGGAATTATTGCAATACATAAAAGAAAATCCACAACTTGCCACAACTCCCGTGTTTATTATGTCGGGCAGCGTCGATACAGGGCAGGCAAAAACGCTTGGCGCGTTGGGATTTTTAAAAAAACCCGTGACTCGTGAAACCATTGTGGAATCGTTAAAAATTATGGTGCAACACGAAGGTGAAATGTCGTTCCCGACAACGGCAAACCGTAATACTTCAGATTCGATACAGATTTTACTGATTGAAGATAATGCCATTGACAGAAAAAATGTCGAAAAATTGCTAAAAGATGAATCGATAGAAATTACGGCTGTTGAAACAGGCAACGAAGCGTTTCAACTTTTACAATCACAACACATAGACATGGTAATTTTAGATCTGAAGTTACCTGACATGAGTGGTTTTGAATGGATTGAACAAGCAAAACAATATCTCAATCCTCCACCAGTCATTGTTTATTCGGCTCGTGAATTAACGGAGCGTGAAGTCTTTGAATTAAAAGGTGTGACCGAAAGTATTGTCACAAAAAATGCGCTTAATTCACGTTTGCGAGAGGAAGTTTTATATTTACTCAATCATTTAAATTCATCTGTCACGCCGTCAAGCTCTGAGTTAGTAACAGACAAAAAAATTCTGCTTGTTGATGATGATGCACGAAACCTATTTGCGTTAACGAAAGTGTTAAAAGCCAAAGGCTTTAGAATCGAAGTTGCGCCTGATGCGTTAAAAGCCTTGGAACTACTCGCTCAAGAATCGTTCGATGTATTGCTTACCGATATTATGATGCCCGACATTGACGGTTACGAATTGATACGACGTGTGCGCGCGCTCGGTTATAACGAATTGCCAATTATTGCTATTACGGCAAAAGCTATGAGAGGTGATGATTCACTTTGTTTGGAGGCTGGGGCAAACGGGTATCTCTCAAAACCTGTTGATGTTTGCGCATTGATTGAAATGATGAACAATATCACTACAAAATAAAAATTCCCGATAGAGACATAAAATTATTGACGGATGTTGTTAATTTCAGCATCAAACTAGCCGAGTAAGGCATCAATGGGGTAGAATTAACCCGATTATTTGTAATAATTATTCGGTAAATGGAACAAGGAAAAAGATGTATTTTTTCCTTAAATTACCAATGGATATACGATAAAGTTTTTAAACTACTAGAGGAGTTCTCTCCGTGAAAAAAATTAAACAACTGTCCGCAGGTGTGATGTTAGCCGCTCAAGGTTTGCAAAACGCACATGCGGATTACGCACTAAATTTAATGCAAGGGGTCACAACGGTCAGTCATGACATTTTTGACCTGCACATGCTTATTTTATGGGTGTGTGTGTTTATTGGGATTGCTGTTTTTGGCACGATGTTTTATTCGATTTACCATCACCGTAAATCAAAAGGTCATCAAGCCGCAAATTTCCATGAAAACACCACCGTCGAAATTATTTGGACAATTATCCCGACCTTGATTTTGGTTGCAATGGCAATTCCTGCTACGAAAACCATGATTGAAC
>JAQTXN010000097.1 GCA_028688755.1 Methylococcales bacterium
CAACAATTTTGGCAAATTTATAGCACGTTAATATCATCAGGTAAGTCAATCTGAACAGACTTATTCATCCACCGTGCAGTACCAATGATTGACCAAGCTCCCGCTAGGTTTTTATGCAATAAATCCTGCTCCCAAACATCGGGTGCATTGATTTTTTTCATCTGAATATGAAACGTTGTTTTATTCAAATCTAGCCCTAAATTCAGTCCATAAAATGCAATCACTTTGGTCATCAATTTTTTCAAACGCCAAGTATCGATGTTTGGTGTCACGGCAATATTTGCCCACATCGAATGCACGCGTCCCCAATTCGGCGCAAGCAACCTGCCCTGCTCATTCACAAATGGCAACCATTTTTCCTGACCACTTTCATCAGTATAAGTAATCGCCAAAATATGGTCGTAACCCGAAAAATGATCATGCAAATACAATGCGTGAGGCACAATTCCTACAAACGTCGTTGACCATAACACAATCGCATCGCTTGCTTGTGCCAATGGCGTAAGCAATGGATTATGCAACTTGAAACGATAAATTAAACCAAAATGAATCGTGCTATTGAGTTGTAAAATCAAAAATAACGACAAAATTTTAATAAATTTTCGTGTAAAAGATTTCGGCTTTTTTGAAAACGATTGTTCAAATAATTTTGTGTACCAAGTGGTATTTTCAAGTGGCTTTGCAACCAAACAATTCACATCACAACGCACGCGATTGTCTGCAATAGCACGATATTTTTTCTCTGCAATAGTGCGAATAATTGGCAAGGCAAGCAAAACACCAATCGGTTTTAAATAACCCATTTTTTGCAGAATCTGAGCATAAGTCTGAACACCCGCATACACATTTCCCTTTTTATCCACCGCGTATAAATCAGTTAAAAGTGTTTCTAAACCTATTGATGAAATCGCAGAATTATTTGCAGCATTGTCTTGAGCATTTTTAAAATCAATGCGTTTGAAAATATCAAAATGATTCAAAATCAAAACAGTACGATTACAAAGTGGGCATTCTTTATCATAAAAAACAGTTAAAACAGGTTCTTTTGCCACAACAAAATTACCAATCGCACGCCACCACGCAAATGGAATCATCAACAAGTAAAAACATAACATTCCCAAACCAAACGGATAAATGTTGAATGAAAGCGTAATGCCCAAATGTAACGACATTCCAATCAATAAATAAACGATTCGTGCGCGACGATGCCAAAAGAAAAATGGAAACGTAAATTGGAAAACCAAAATGGTGTAACTAAACGCATTTTCAAACCATTTTTGATTGAGAAGGAATGAAAAATCTAATGCAGAAACGTAATAAGGTTGGGTTGCAGGAAGCCATGTACCTAAACCATTTCGCCAATGCGGTGCAAACATTTTATGAACAGCAGAATCAAAATAAAGAAAACCTAAACAAATCGCGACAGGGATTAAATAAGCAAGCGCGGTAACTGTTTGTTTTTGATAATAACTGTAATGTTTGAAAGGATTGCTCAGTTTGTACCGTAAATTATCAAGCGAAAAAGCCCGATCAGCAGGCATGAAAAGTAGAAAAAATCCCGCACCAATCATGAAGGTATCAAAGCCACCGTCGAAATCACGTTGCATCGGTGTGAAATTCACAAACAAAATCCACAAAGCGTAATTCAAAAGCATCGTTGTTTGATAGCGATAGCCTAATGTGACACAAGCAGCAACGATTGCCCACAATCCTAAAAATGCGGGAATCATTGGAAATTCCACGTCTAAATATGGAATGGGATCAAAAATTAAATGATTGAAATAAAGCAAAAAACAAATTTCTTGCAACGCAATTAAGCCGTAACCAATACGAAACAACCCTAATCCTGTTGCAGGAACTTGTTTATTAAGAAGCGTGAAAAATTTAGTAGAAAGGTAAGAGTACATAAGGCGAATCTTAAAGTGGGAAGGAAAAATTTTGACCAAAAAAAAGGTCGCAACACACAAGTTGCGACCTTTCACTCAAAGACTGAAAGTCTATGGCTTATTTTTCGTCTTCTGGACCTGCTGCAAAAACCCATTTCACGAAGAAATAACCGATAGCTGCAACTGCCAATCCAATTGTCGCGCCAACTGGCGTTTTTAACATTTCTGTTACGTCTAAAATTGCACCCATTTCATTCTCCTATAATTTTTTGTTTTAAAAGTATGCTAAAAAACTAGCATAAACGGAATGTGCATAATACGTTAGAATCCATGAAAGTCAAGGCTTGTTGCGTGCTTTTTAAACGCTAAAAGTTTAAAGCGACCATTTAGATGATGCTATAATTTGCGCCGCTACATTTGTATTTAAAACATAAACAGGGTGGTAAAAAATGAGAATAATAAATTGCGTGAAAAACGTATCACTTGCTGCACTTTTATTTACGTCAGCGGCTTATGCTGATGTCGCATTGAAAGATAGCAGCGAAATTGTCGGACACTGGGTTGTTTCTGCCGAATCGCTCAAACTCGACGGCGAAAAAAAGCTGATTAAAAGTTCGTGGGATTTTAAAAATGATGGAACATTGACCTCTGTCTCAACCGATTCGCTCGGTCGAACAAAAGAAATGACTGTTGTTGTAAAATACACCGTCGAAGATGGCTTGATTAAAAAACAGCTTTCACCTGGACGTGAAAAATATGAATCTTGCTCAGTGGTTCAAAGAGAAGGTTCTGACATGGTTTTAAAATGTACAAATCTGTTTCTTTTCTTAACAAAAAAATAATAAAACTATAAGGGTATAAAACAATGATCGGTGCAATTTTTATGATTTTTGTTGCCATCTGGATTTATCAGTCGGCAATACGCGCAAAAACAACACACGTTTTTTATTGGGTAGCAGGTGGCGCAGCGACTTTTTTCGTTACGCAATTCTTACTGATTTACTTTGATATTTCATTACTTGAAACATTCAGAAGTAGCGAAGGTGGTTCTGCATACGAAGCTGTCAATGGTGCAGATCGCAAAAATGAAGGGGATTACCAAGGTTTCTTTGGTGTTTTAAAATCGCTTTATCTCGAACTCGCACCACAAGTTATCGCATTCTTAGTGATTGCAGTATTGCGTAATCGAGTGATGTTAAAAGAAGACTTAAACGTCACAAATCTATTCAGTGGTTTAAAAGAACTCTTTGGTAGCATCAAAGGTAGCTTCAAAGCCTCTGCAAATCAAGAGTAACGCTTTTGTGTCTAGGTGTGAATTCACGCCTAGACAATCACGCCCCGCTTCACAAAATCTTCTAAAATTCCCAACCCATTTTCTTTTAATGTTTCCAGCGTAAAAGTTGGGACAAGATTTACCAATTCAACAAAATAGTTTTCAGCAAGTTGCTGCGGCGTATTTTCAATCAATTGCAAAAGTTGAAACGTCAACGGCGTAATTTCCAAAAATTGCACTGCATCATTCTCATTGCGATAAACAACTAAAAATGTCGGTTGTTCACTTATCAGAGGTGCAAATTGCGCTGAAATTTTATGAACAGGAAATTGATAAGCTAACGCCACAGCAAGCGGGGACAATTTTAATTTCGACGTAGTTAAATTTTCAAATTCACGCTTTCCGAACGTTTCATGACTAATGGATAATGCCATTTCAACCCATTCGTAATGAGCCAATTCCGCTAAAAAAGGCAAATCATTTTCTTTGTTTCGTTTATTTTGCAAATACGCTAAAAACTCTTCAGGAATTTCAGAGAAATGCGGCGTTGTGCAAACGTGATTCGCAAAAAAATCTTGGACAAAATCCTGCCACGTTTTCTCATCAAACAAACTTCGTAAAACGGGGAAGTTCGCGCTTAAAAAGCCTTCGATATTATTAAAAAATAATTCTCGATACATCTCCATTCGCTGCGGTTTTACACCAACTGGTAACAAATTTTTTTGGGGATTTCGAATATAAGCAGCAAAAGCGGCTTGATGTGTTTGGAAAGTCATTTTGTTATGTTTGGTCGTAAAAAAATTTAACGTTTCACGTTAATCGTAATTGCCGCGCCATCGAATGATTTTATTTTATCGGCTTCAGGCTCAATCGACATAATTGCTTGTGTATCGAGTTCCACTTCCCGTTCAATTTTTTTCGGTTTTTCAATTTTAAAATCAGACTTTGCCTGTGTCATGGATATTTCTGTTTTATCCTCTATTTTTAACGGTAACGATAAATCTAACGTCTTCGGCATAGAAACTTCGGTAATGTCTTCTTCTACTTTATGTTTTTTATGTCGATGATGCGACCGCCATCCCGTTAACATCGACACCGTAACAATTAAAAAACTAACTAAAAATAAACGACGTGTTTTCATTTTCTGATTATCTCAATAGGAATTTTACCAATTCTTGCTTGCCATTCTTTTGGCGCGATTTGATGAATTGAAACACCTTGCGAATCTACCGCAACCGTTACGGGCATATCTTCCACCTCAAATTCATGAATGGCTTCCATACCTAAATCAGCAAACGCGATTACTTTTGATTTCTTAATGGCTTTTGACACCAAATACGCCGCGCCACCCACTGCAATCAAATAAACCGCCTTGTGTTGTTTAATTGCAGAAGTCGCTACTTCACCGCGTTCAGATTTTCCAATCATGCCAAGCAAGCCTGTTTTTTCCAGCAACGGCACGGTAAATTTATCCATGCGCGTTGCCGTCGTAGGGCCTGCGCTGCCGACAATTTCATCTCGCACCGCATCAACAGGCCCAACGTAATAAATAAACTTGCCAGCAAAATCTACGCCATTGGGTAACGCCTCTCCACGCTCAAGCATTTCGCATAATCGTTTATGCGCCGCGTCGCGTCCTGTCAAAATCGTGCCGCTTAATAATAAGGTTTCGCCTACCTTCCAATTTGTGACATCTTCGGGTTTTAGTGTGTCTAAATTCACACGCCGCGCAGCACCAACGTCCCAACTAATTTGCGGATAATCTTCCAATTTTGGTGGCGTAAATTCAGCAACACCGTTTCCATCAAGCACAAAATGAACGTGGCGCGTCGCGGCGCAATTTGGAATCAACGCAATCGGTAAATTTGCTGCGTGCGTTGGATAATCCAACATTTTCACGTCTAAAACGGTCGTCAAACCGCCTAAACCTTGTGCGCCAATTCCTAGCGCGTTCACTTTTTCATAAAGTTCTAAACGCAATTCTTCCAAACGGTTCGACGCGCCACGCGCTTGCAGCTCTTGAATATCAATTGACCCCATGCAGGCTTGTTTTGCGAGCAGCATCGCTTTTTCAGCTGTACCGCCGATGCCGATGCCTAAAATACCAGGTGGACACCAACCCGCCCCCATCGTCGGAACAGTTTTTAACACCCATTCCACAATGTCGTCAGACGGATTAAGCATCGCAAATTTGGCTTTAGCTTCCGAGCCACCACCTTTTGCGGCAATGTCGATTTCGACTTTATCGCCTAACACAATTTCAGTGTGAATCACGGCAGGCGTATTGTCTTTGGTGTTTAGACGTTTGCCTGCGGGGTCACTTAAAATCGAGGCTCGCAGCGGATTATCGACATTTTGATAAGCTCTTCGTACGCCTTCGTTAATCATGTCGGTTAAACTCAATTCACTTTCCCAACGCACAGCCATGCCAATTTTCACAAACACCGTCACAATGCCCGTATCTTGGCAAATCGGGCGTTTGCCTTCGGCGCACAAGCGCGAATTGATGAGAATTTGTGCCATCGCGTCTTTTGCCGCTGGGCTTTCTTCGCGCTGATATGCCGCATTGAGAGCTTGAATAAAATCTTGCGGGTGATAATACGAAATGAATTGCAGCGCGTGTTCGATGCTATCGATAAGGTCGTTTTGTTTAATAACGGTCATTTGTTAAACCTAATTTTGAAAAAATTGTTTCATTACTTGAATCATTGCGCTGTGGTCAAAAACGCCCGCACTTTCACGGCAACTGTGCATTGCCCACATCGGATTACCGACATCGACACTTTTCACGCCTAATTTAGAGGAAACCATTGAACCAATCGTGCTGCCACACGGTAAATCATTTCGATGCGAATACAGTTGATATGGCACATTTGCCTGCTCACACCATTGCATAAACATGGCTTCTGAAACGCCATCCGACGTGTAACGCTGATTTACATTCACTTTAATTACTACTCCTTGATTGACGTGAACATTGTGTTGACCATCGTAAGCATTCGGAAAATTCGGATGAAAAGCGTGCGCCATATCTGCACTAATAATGAAACTGTGTGCCATTGCGCGGGAAAAATCTTGTGAATTTTCCGAGGTCGCGTCACTAATTCGGCGCAACGTATCCGTCAAAAAACTACCTGACGCGCCACAATGACTTTCACTACCCACTTCTTCATGGTCAAACAAAGCACAAACCAACGTGCTGTCATTTTGCAATACGCTTTCATCAAGCAGCGCACGAAGCGCGGCGTGGCATGACGCTAAATTGTCAATTTGCCCATTTGCGAAAAATTCATTATTCGCCCCCCAAAAACTGCCTTTTTGCGTATCAAAAACATTTAAATCCCACGCTAAAATTTTTGCAGCATTTGGTAACTGAGATTGTAACAAGGTCATAAATTGTAATGCTGGCAATTGCTCGGACACATTAGCCAAAATCAAACTTAATTCATTTTGTTTTTGGAATTTCAAACCTTCTTCATTCACACCACGATTTAAATGAATCGCTAAATTTGGCAAACGCAAAAGCGGTTGTGAAAAATTTACTAATTCGTGATTTAACTCGCCATGTTCAGTTTGATAACTCACACGTCCCGCAAAACTTAATTCGCGGTCTGCAAACGTCGCTAAAATTGCCCCGCCATAAATTTCAACATTTAAACGTTCAAGAGCTGCCGTTACAGTTGTCGGATTTGGTTTAATTCGCAAACTGGGCGAATCCGTGTGTGCACCAATAATTTTAAACCCCGTTTCAGCAACTGCTTTTTGACCGTGAACAAATACGATAATTGACGAATCGCCACGCACAACATAATAACGACCACCTGTTTCGAGCTGCCATGTATCTGTTTCGTAAAGCCGTTGAAATTGAAATGTCGCTAATTGTGTTTCGATGGTTTTTACCGCGTGCCACGGGCTAGGACTTACGTCGATAAAATCAAGCAAGGCTTGAGCTTGCGTATGAGGCGTTAGTTGTAATTTAGTCATCTTTCATTATTTACATTGTTGTGGTGCTTTTGAGGCTTTGTTGTCATTAGCAGTCGAAGCAACAGTCACGTCAACATCTTTTTTCTCTTTTTTATCGCCATCTTTCGCATTAGGTGAATCGCTTGCCGAATTCCCTTTTGAATTTTGAGAGGTGTCTTGCGGTATAGAGGTTATGTTTGCACCCGATGTCGATTGCGAGCCTGAATTCAAAATGACCGCTCCCATTTGTTCTTTTGCTGTGTTGTCGATATTTTCAACCACTTTTTCGGCTTCTTTGGGCGTAATATCTTTCGCTATTGATGCGACTGTTTCAAACGCGACAGGATTTGTACTATTTGATTTTGCTTCAGCCGCTAAACGATCCGCTTCGGCTTTGGCAGCGGCTTCAGCTGCTAAACGGTCAGCTTCTGCTTTTGCTGCGGATTCAGCTGCTAAACGGTCGGCTTCTGCTTTTGCTGCGGCTTCAGCTGCTAAACGGTCGGCTTCTGCTTTTGCTGCGGCTTCAGCTGCTAAACGGTCAGCTTCTGCTTTTGCTGCGGCTTCGGCTGCTAAACGGTCAGCTTCTGCTTTTGCTGCGACTTCGGCTGCTAAACGGTCAGCTTCTGCTTTCGCTGCGGCTTCAGCTGCTAAACGGTCGGCTTCTGCTTTTGCTGCGGCTTCGGCTGCTAAACGGTCAGCTTCTGCTTTCGCTTTTTCTTCCGCAGCTAATTTTTCTGCCTCTGCTTTCGCTTTTTCTTCGGCGGCTAATTTTTCGGCATCCGCTTTCGCTTTTTCTTCGGCGGCTAATTTTTCGGCATCCGCTTTCGCTTTTTCTTCCGCAGCTAATTTTTCGGCATCCGCTTTCGCTTTTTCTTCGGCAGCCAATTTTTCCGCTTCAAGTTTAGCTTTTTCTTCGGCGGCTAATTTTTCAGCATCCGCTTTCGCTTTTTCTTCGGCAGCCAATTTTTCCGCTTCAAGTTTAGCTTTTTCTTCGGCGGCTAATTTTTCAGCATCCGCTTTTGCATCAGCAGCCGCTTTGGCATCGGCGGCAGCTTGAGCGTCTGCAGCCGCTTGTTGCTCAGCTGCAATCTGGGCTGCTGATTTTTCAATCGTAAAACTTGCAGGTAAATAACTAATTTCATAATTTGAATTAGTCAGCGTACTGGAAACTGCATACGTTCCAACATTTTCACCTGCTTCGCGACTTAAACTTCCCGTCAATGTGTCGCCTGAAAATAAACCGTTTGCTGTGTACGTCAGCGTTGGCTCAGTTGTGCCATAGGTTTTACTTAATGCGTTAGCCGTGATGCTCAATGCCGCTTTTGTAATATCTGCGGTTAAATCAGCAGGCGCAACAAGCGTGTAATTGTTTGCTTTGGTGCCTTCAAGCGCGTAATTTGAAACAGTTACGACCTTTGCCGTGCCAACATTTTTATCTACAAACGTTCCTGTTAAACCACTACTCAACGTCACGTCGTCTGAATTTAAAATCCCTGCTAACGTTGCTTCGCTTAACGTTGCCGTCGTTGTCGCATCATAAATTTTGTTTGCCGCACTCAAATTTATAATCGACAAACTTGCTGGCGTAATACTTAACTCGGCATTGTTACTGACCAAACTGATTTCATAATTCGTATTAGTAAGTGTTCCTAAACTAATCGCATAAGTCCCTACATTTTCACCCACTTCACGAGTTAAGCTGCCTGTCAGCGTATCGCCACTGAGTAAGCCACTTTCCGTGTACGTTAAGGTTGGGTCAGTTGTGCCATAGGTTTTACTTAATGCGTTAGCGGTAATACTTAACGCGGCTTGCGTAATATCTGCACTTGCCGTTGCAGTTGTATTGAATGTGTAATTGCTTGCATCTGTTCCTGTTAGGGTAATGCCTGCAACATCAATTGTTTTACCCGTTCCGACATTTTTATCTGCAAAAGCCGCCGTTATGTAGCTCGTTGTTAAAACATCGCCACTGATTCTGTTATCAGTTAAATTGACAGTTGCAGTCGTTGAAGCGTCATAAACTTTATTGCTACCAGCTGCACTAACAGTCAATGTTGCAGGTGTAATGCTCGCCACAATCCCAGTTGGTTCAGCTAATGTGTAATTCGAGGCTTTTGCACCTGTTAAACCGTAGTTTGAAATCGTGACGTTTTTGTCCACGCCCACATTTTTGTCAGCGAATTGACCGACTAACGCACTCGCTAAGGCAACAGCATCGGAATTTAAAATGCCCGTTAACGTTCCATCTGATAACACAGCACTTGTCGTTGCATTATAGATTTTGTTATCCGCACTTAATCCCGTTAATGTCAAACTCGCAGGCGTAATACTCAAAACGCCATTTGTGCCATTGAAAACATAGTTTTGGCTGGTAATTGTCGGAATAATTGAATAATCACCCACATTTGAAAATTGGGTTGCTGTGGTGCTAAATGACAAACCAATTGAGTCTGATGTGTCATTACCTTGTAGTCCTGTAATTTGACCAGTGAAAGTTGGATCCACCGCACCATACACGCGCGTTTTATTGTCAGCGGTAATCGCTAATTGAAGCGTCGCGGCGGTAATCGTGAAATCTGCGGGCATATAAGCAATCGCATAGTTCGGATTGTCCAACGTGCTGCTAATGGCGTAAATGCCCTTATCTTCTCCACTTGCTCGAGTTAAA
>JAQTXN010000098.1 GCA_028688755.1 Methylococcales bacterium
TTTTAGATGTCATTGACGAAGGTGAAGGCATTGCACAAGCTGACATTTCGCGCGTCACAGAGCGGTTTTATCGTGTCGAAACCAACCGTGATAAAAAAATCAGCGGCACAGGATTAGGATTAGCGATTGTGAAACACGTTTTAATGCGGCATGATGCACAACTTGTCATTCGCAGTGATTTAGGCAAAGGCAGTTGTTTTCAATGCGCTTTTCCGCTGCAACGATTGCGCGAATGAGGGTTGTTTCACATCACTTTTGAGGAGGATTAGGTCATGAAAGAAAAAATAAAAAAATATCTGAACTACTTTTTAATCGGCATTTTTGCTGTTATTCCGCTCGCAATTGTCATCAAAATCGTGTTTTTCACGAAAGATTTGCTTGCTGATATGGTGCGATTTGTCTACAGCTATGCTGACAATACTGTTTACACCATTATCTTTTTGACGTTGAGCTGCGTGGTTCTCATTTCAATTGGGCATAAATTAGCCATTGAAGGGCGTGTTTGGTTTTTAGCGTTAATCGATGCGATTATCGAAAGAATTCCTTTTTTAAATACAATTTATCGCGTATTGAAAAAAGTCATTAGTATGTTTTCATCACAAGATAAAGCGGTGGCAAAAGAGGTGGTTTATGTGGAATATCCAAAAGATGGTGTTTGGGTTCCCGCGTATGTAACTAATCGTCATAACGATAAATATGTATTGTTTATTCCCACTTCACCCAATCCAACATCAGGTTTTACGGTAATTGTGGATAAAAGCAAAGTCATTAAATCAAACATGGATATTGAAGAAGCAAGTAGCTTTATCGTGAGTATCGGCGTGGATTACGACAAAGTTTCAGAATCGGATTTGTTACCTTAAATTTCAGGCGGTGGGGCGAGTTTTAACGTATTAAGTTCTAAAACGCGATCGTCAGTTTTTGCCTCATCGCCCCACCAAATCAGCACATTCACATTAAATACGTCCACAGGCAAACCGCGTAAATCAAGTTCAGGTGAAATGAACGTTTTTTGATTTACGCGCACACGCCAATGATAAAAATTATTTTCAACACCAATTTCTTCGCTTATTTTTAGCGGTTTTTCAATACCTGTTTTGGCAATCAAATTATGGGCAATTTGCACTGCATTAGTGTAATCGTCAGCCACTTGCGCGGTCGTAATGCCAGACGAAAAAATTTTCATCAAAATTCCCAGCGAAACCGCCAAAATCGAAAAGGCGATAATCATTTCTAAAAGCGAAAAACCGCGTTGTTTAATCATTGTTAATTACGTTCATTGTTGATTGAAGTGCAATTTTTGAAAAAGAATAGCACAACAAAACTGCCTTTTATGCTCTTAGAACAAAACGTCGCAGACGATTTGCTTTTCATGCGCTAAAAAATTTTTCCAAAATTACGTTAGACTAATCGTGTAAAACAAAACCAAAGGAGAAGATATGTTTGATGTCGGATTTTCAGAGTTAATCATGGTGGGATTAGTAAGTTTGCTCGTGATTGGCCCTGAGCGATTACCTAAAGTAGCAAGAGTTGCAGGCTATTGGCTTGGAAAAATGCAACAAATGATTGCTAATGTAAAAGTTGAAATTGCTCAAGAATTGCACGCTGAGGAAATTCGCCAATTGCTCAAAGCAAATCAAGAAATAGATTTTAACGATGATGACAAAACAACAGTGGATGCGTTGCCACCTAAAACAGAAAAAATAAACACATCAGAAAAAACACATGAGTAATCCCAATTTTTCAACCGCTGATCTGCCCTTTTTATCGCATTTAATTGAATTGCGTAATCGCTTGCTACGTTGCGTGATGTGTATTGCCGTATTTGCGTTGCCGCTTTCGCTGTATGCAAATGAAATTTACGCCATTCTCGCGCAGCCATTGATGGCACATTTGCCACAAAATAGTTCGATGATTGCAACCAACGTTACCTCGCCGTTTATGACACCGTTTAAATTGTCATTGTTCACAGCCGTGTTTTTATCTGTGCCGTTTATTTTGGGGCAATTTTGGGGCTTTCTTGCGCCTGCACTTTATAAAAATGAACAAAAAGCGATTTTCCCGCTCCTAATTGCTAGCACAATTTTGTTTTATTGCGGCGTGGCATTTGCTTATTTTGTTGTGTCACCACTCGCATTAGGTTTTTTCACCGCTGCTGCGCCAATTGGCGTGACGGTCATGACAGACATCGAAGCCTATTTGGATTTTGTTTTAACGTTATTTTTTGCGTTTGGTGTGTGTTTTGAAGTGCCAATTTTTACGATCGTCGCGGTTTGGTCGGGTTTTACAACGGTTGAAAGCTTAACGGAAAAACGCCCTTACGTTATTGTTGGTGCATTCATTATTGGAATGTTTTTAACGCCACCAGATGTGTTATCGCAAACATTACTTGCCGTGCCAATGTGGTTATTGTTTGAAATTGGATTGTTATTGGCTCGACTAAAAATGCGTCCTGCAAAAACAAAAGATATTGTCACCACACCGCGTAAAAAAGTTAAAAAACGTCGTGTGAAATAATTACATTCGCTCTAAAAGGTAATAGCTTTATGTCCATCAAAAATTTTTCACGTCATTTCGCATATACACTGACAGTTAGTGTGGCATTGAATTTAACGTCATGTTCGACAACACCAGAACATGAAATTACGCCAATTCAAAAACCGAAAGACATTGCGCCACCTGTTCAAGTTGAGCCGCAACCGATTGTAAAACCGACGGTGCCTGAAGCAACGACAACGCCGCTTTCAATCAATCAAAATGTTAAAAATTTCGTTCGACAAATGGTGACAAAACATCATTTTGATGAACGCGATTTAACGCAATTATTGCAATCGGCAGTGATTAAAGACGATATTTTGAAACGTATTTCTTCGCCATCTGAAGGGTTGCCGTGGCATAAATACCGCAAAATTTTCCTTACCCAAGCGCGAATTGATAGTGGTGTGAAATTTTGGCAAGAAAACGCGCAAGCCTTAGCGACAGTTTCGCAGCAAACAGGCGTGGCACCTGAAATAATTGTGGCAATTATCGGTGTTGAAACGGGCTACGGTAAAAATATGGGCAATCATCGCGTCTTAGACGCATTGGCAACGCTTGCTTTTGCGTATCCACCGCGCAGTCCTTTTTTTACAGGCGAACTCGAACAATTTTTACTTTTGTGCCGTGAAGAAAATAAAGACCCGCGCGAACCACTAGGTTCTTACGCGGGAGCAATGGGTTATCCGCAATTCATGCCAAGTAGTTTTCGCGCACTTGCCAAAGATTTTGAACATGATGGGAAACGTGACATTTGGCAAAATCCACGCGATGCCATTGCGAGCGTTGGCTATTATTTTCAACAAAACGGTTGGCAAGAAGGTCAAGATGTTGCCAAAAAGGCGAACGCTATTGGCTCGCAATACAAAGCCTTTTTGAATAAAGATTTAAAACCTAACGCAACGGTTGGGCAATTAGCACACACGGGCGTTAATGCAATGGAAAATATCCCTGCTGAAACAAAAGTGAAATTAGTCGCGCTCGAACAGGTAGACGGCGACGAATTGTGGCTAGGATTTCATAATTTTTACGTTATCACGCGCTACAATCACAGCCCGTTATATGCAATGGCAGCTTTCCAATTAAGCCAAGAAATTAAGCAGCGACGATAAGTTAGATTTTTTTGGTATCATAAGCTCGATTCGATAACGCCTTGCGTGTCGATGTTTTTAATAACAATAAAATTTACGACTTAGGAGCTTTGACAATGAAAAAAATAATGACACCTTTTGCTGCCGCGATGGGCGCAGCTTTAATTTCTAGCGTTGGTGCAACAGCTGCAAACGCTGAATCAAGTGTATTTGGTGCAACTGAATTATCATCAGGTTATATGCAGCTTGCAGCCGCTGAAATGGCATGTGGCGCAGGCATGAAAATGGATAGCCCTAAAACCGCAGAAGGCGCGTGCGCTGGCATGAAATCAGCACCTGAAGGCAAATGCGGCGACATGATGAATGGCGACAAAATGAAAAAAGGCATGGAGTCAGCTTGCGGCGCAATGATGAAAGGTAAAGAAGGCGCGTGTGGTGAAATGCACGGTGCAATGAAAGAAGGCGCATGTGGCGGTATGATGAGCGGCATGGATCATAGCAACGGCGTAAAACCAAGCCCAACGAAAGCGTTAGACAATTCGCCGTTATACGATGTTCATCCAGCACATAAATAATCGAGGTCTCGACATGAAAAAAATTACAACTTCGTTTGCCATTGGCGCAGCGTTAATTTCAGGCGTTGCACACGCAAACGCAAATCCATTTGGCGCAACAGAATTACCAGCGGGTTATATGCAGCTTGCTGCCGCCGAAATGAAATGCGGCGCAGACATGAAAATGGATGCACCAGCACCAAAAACAGCGGAAGGCGCATGTGCTGGCAAAAAGAATGACGCAGCTAAAGATGCGGATGCAAAAAAAGCAGCTGAAGCACAAGCAGCGGAAAAAGCACCTAAAAAGTAATTCCTAATTACGAAATAAAGGCGCGATAAATCGCGCCTTTATTTTTCATTGTCGTGGCATTAAAAACGAAATTTTTATAGAAAATGAAAACAACAAATATCAACTTTATCGGCAATCGAAATATCGCGTTAATTTTTTCAGGGCTACTGTCGCTGATTTCAATTATTTCGCTTGCAACACAAGGTTTGCACATGGGGATTGATTTCACAGGCGGTACGCTGATTGAAGTCGGTTATAAAGAACCCGCAGATTTAAATGCGTTGCGTCAAAAACTTGATGCGGAAGGTTTTGAAGATGCAACCGTGCAAAATTTTGGCAGTGCAAAAGACGTTTTAATTCGCCTTAAACTGCAAGAAGGCGTAAGTAGCGCGGATTTAAGCACAAAGGTTTTAGATTCAATTAACAAAGATGTCGCAGAAACAGCCAGTTTGCGTCGTGTTGAATTTGTAGGCCCTCAAGTTGGCGACGATTTAGCAGAAGATGGTTTTTTAGCATTGCTTTATTCAACCATTGCGATTTTAGGTTATATCGCATGGCGGTTTGAATGGAAATTCTCACTCGGTGCAATTATCGCTACGTTTCACGACGTAATCGTGACGCTTGGCTTATTTTCGATTCTGGGCTTGGAGTTTGATTTAACCGTTTTAGCCGCTGTTTTGGCGTTAATTGGTTATTCGCTCAACGACACGATTGTGGTTTACGACCGAATCCGCGAAGGTTTCCGTGAATTCCGTGATAAATCGACTGAAGAAATTATGAACATTTCCGTGAACGTGACATTAAGTCGCACCATTATGACTTCATTGACCGTTTTATTGGTGTTGGTATCGCTCTTTTTCTTAGGTGGTGAAACCATTCATAATTTCGCGTTAGTGCTTTTATTTGGCGTATTTTTCGGTACTTACTCATCAATTTTTATCGCAAGTCCTGCGGCATTGCTGTTAGGCGTTAGCCCTGCGGATTTGATGATTCCCGTAAAAGATAATTCTGATATTGCTCATTTGCCTTAGTTTTTGAATATCAAAAAAGCCTCGTTTGCATTGCAAACGAGGCTTTTTTTATTGCTCTGAACCTGATGGATTTTCAGATTTCTTGGCTTTTTTACGATAAGTACGTTTTTTCTTTGGCTTATCGGATTTCGGTTGCGCTTGAGGCTGCGTCATTTTGCGCCGCTCAGAATCATTTACACTCTGGTATTTTGTCCACCATTCAGCCAATTCTGTTGGCGCACTGCCTGCTTGAACGCGTAGCATTAAAAAGTCATACGCGGCTCGAAAACGCGGATGCGCTAAAAATTTGCTCGGTTTTGCACCAACGCGAAATTCAAATTTTGCTTGCTGATTCCACACCTCTCGAATCGCAAGCGTCAAATGGCGCGGTATCATGGTTCGACGAACTTGCTGCGTAAGAATCTCACTTGCCGCTTGAAAATATGCGGTTGTTTCATCTAAACCGTGCGACATTTTTTGCTTTGCAAGCTGCAACATGGGTTCATACAACAACGCGGCAAACAAGAAATACGTTGTAACAGGCTTATTTTCTGCAACGCGATTATCTGAGTTTTGTAGCGCGTTAATCACCATCATTTTCGGAAAATGCGCTTCTTCATGTGCCAAGATTTTTTCAACCGCAGGAAAAAGAACCTCAAACAAACCATAATGACGGAGCATTTCAAAGGTTTGCACACCGTAACCCGTTAAAAATAATTTGGCGACTTCATCATGCAAACGCGCTGCTGGAATACCTGATAATAAATGCGCGTTCAATGCAATTTCACGTTCGCAATCATCGTGCAATTTAAAACCTAATTTCACGGCAAACCGCACAGCACGAAGCATTCGCACAGGATCTTCTTTGAAACGCTCACTCGCGTTGCCAATTAAACGGATTAAACTCGCTTTGTGATCGGCTATTCCGCCCACATAATCGACAATCGAAAAATCACGAATGTTGTAATACAACGCGTTAATGGTGAAATCACGCCGCCACACGTCGTCATCGATGCCACCGTAAAGATTATCTTGAAGAATTCGTCCTTCTTTGGTTAGTCGCGCGGCATCGCTTGCCGTTTCACCACCGCTTTTACGAAATGTGGCGACTTCAATAATGTCCCGTCCGTAAATAACGTGTGCTAATCGAAAACGTTTGCCAATGATTCGACAATTTGAAAAGAGTCGGGCAATTTGCTCGGGCAATGCGTTTGTCACCACATCAAAATCTTTTGGTTCGCGTCCTAGTAGCAAATCTCGCACACAGCCGCCCACTAAGTAAGCATCAAAGCCTTCTTTTTTGAGTTTATATAAAACTTTTAAGGCATTTTCACTAATTTGTTTGCGTGAAACGGTATGCTGATCGCGTGAAACAACGGCTGCGCCATTATATGTTTCTGTTACAACGCGAGGAATGACTGGGTCTTTTCGGGTTAATTTTTCACGCGCAATTTTTGCTGATCGAATCGGAACTCTTTCAGGCTCGTCAGTATCTACGAAATTTTTTAAAAAAGTTAAAATGGCGTTCACACTCAATTTTTTGTTCACAATGTGGTTAATATGATTGCAATTCATGCACAGTTAATCAACATTTGTTTTCTTTTACTTTGCCCTTTTGAATAGAGTAAAATCGCGTTGTTTTTTATTCTTTTGCATACGCGACAAAGTATGCACGTTTTAATTTTGGAGTTGTTATGTTTAAAAATGTTCTCGCCAGCTTGATTGATCACCCCATTTTAACTAGTGTATTTTTAAGTGATTTTTTAGTGTTATTGTTAGGTCCACGCTTGCCGTTTATCGCCTCATTTTTATTATTTAGCGTTTTGATTACGCTTTGTTTGTACTTTGGACAAAAATTAGCGTTATTTAAAATTTAAATGCCGAAATTTTAATGTCTACACCAAACTTATTGCGTCGTTTTGCAGCTATTTTTTACGATTCATTGTTATTACTTAGCGTTTTATTTTTGTCTACCGCGTTAATTTTGCCATTTAACGCGGGACAAGCATTTTCAACAAGCTGGCTTTATTCGCTTTATTTATTGTGTGTGAGTTTTGGTTTTTATGGCTGGTTTTGGACACACGGTGGACAAACATTGGGATTGAAGGCATGGAAACTGCAGGTTTTAACAATAGATAAGAAATCGATAACATGGCAACAAGCATTTTTACGTTTTAGTAGTGCGATAATTTCATGGGCAGTCTTAGGAATAGGTTTTGCTTGGGCATTAAGAAAGGATAAACGTTGTTGGCATGACGTATTTTCTAAAACAGATATTTTTTATAAAAATTAACGGATTTAATCATTATGGCATTGTGGGCGAATAATCTTTTTTCTAAAAAGACAGAAGAATCTGGAAAAGCAACTGAAATGCACGCAGGACAAGCGAATGCAAAGCCACTGACGGTGAGTAATGAAAAACAACCGTTAGCTGTTTTAAAAAAACTCGCACCAATTCGTGATTTGCCTGAAGGTGACATTGCACAAATTGAACAAAGTACGTCAACGTATGCGCCAGATTCCGTTATTTTTACGCTTGGCGAAAAAAGCGAGCATATTTATTACCTACTTAAAGGCAATGTCGAATTAGAGTCTGATGGTGGGGCAAGTTATTCCATTGTTGCAGGTTCTGCGCTTTCCAATTTACCGCTTAATAGTGGAAAAATATGCGGAGCAACCGCAGTGACGAAAGAACCCTGTACATTGCTATCCATTCCAACAACCGTTGTGCAATGGTGGATTAACAAAAGTAAAAATCAACAAGAAGGCGGCACATTAGAAGTTATTGACATTGAATTCCCTGCTGAAATTCCTGATACCCAATTTTTTAATAGTTTCGCGCAAGCCTACCGCGAGAATAAATTGAGTTTGCCTTCGTTGCCGCAAGTTGCCATTAAATTGCGTAAAGCAATGGAAAATCCCGATATTGGCGTAAAAGAAGTTATTTCAATTGTTCAAGTCGATGCACCGATTGTGGCGAAACTCATTCAAGTTTCAAATAGTGCGTTATATGCCCCCACATCACAAATTAAAAATTGCCACGATGCCGTCACACGCTTAGGACTTGAAACAACGCGTAAAATCGTTATGGGCATTAGCGTCAAACAATTATTCCAATGCAAATCGCCTGAGTTAATGTCAAAAATGCAGCAACTTTGGAAACAAAGTTTGCACGTTTCGAGTTTGAGCTTTGTTCTCGCGCAAGAAGCAGGCGGCGTAAATCCAGAAGACGCATTACTTGCTGGGTTAATTTGCGATATTGGTGCAATTCCGTTAATTCATTTTGCCGAGCAACATCCTGAAAGTTATCCCAATTTAGATGATTTACAACTCGTAATGCCTTATTTAAACCCACCTGTCGGTTCGCTCGTATTGCATACGCTAGGTTTTGCAAAGGAAATTACTGAAATTCCTAAACACGCCGAAGATTGGTATTACGAAAGTAATAGTGACAAATTAACGCTTATCGACGTGGTTATTTTGGCAAAATTACACAGTTATTTCGGCACACCCCGCGCGAAAGAATTGCCATTTATCAATTCAATTCCCGCTTACGCAAAACTCAAAAATGGCAAACTCAGCCCAGATTTTTCCCTTGATATTTTAGTCAAAGCGCAACAACGCATTGATGAAGCAATGAGTATGTTTGGTTAATGATTGAAAAACTACTCGCTTTTTTACAAAGTCTATTTTTGCTGCCGTTAGGGGATGTGCAAAAATCGCCTGATCATGTTGAAATAACGCCTGAAAACGCGCTAGAGATTTTTAACAAATTACTTGCCGAACAAGAGGCTAGCAAACCTGAATCTGCTAATGTTACGCACGTTGTTCCAACACAATGTACAACACCAATTTTTACCAATACCGAAAATCCGCAACCAACCAGTTTGCTTCGCAAACTCGCGCCATTGCGTTTTTTATCTGAAAGTACCTTGGCGCAAATTGAGCATAAAACGTTGCATTACACTGCTGAATCGGTTGTTTTTATCGTCGGTCAGCGTACCGATTATGCGTATTATTTGTTGCAAGGCGGCGTGGAAATGCGTCCACAAG
>JAQTXN010000099.1 GCA_028688755.1 Methylococcales bacterium
GTTGTCGTTTCAGGTAATTTACCTTCAGCAGACGGCAAATACAGTTTGTATTGCGCGGTAATCATCAAACAAGTTGATGAACGCACACGCAGCAAAACAGGTATTAACGAATTGTTACGCGACTAATTTTGGCGAACAAATCGCAGTAACATTCCTGCATTCAAAAGTGCCGCACACGCTGTTGCTAACGCAACGCCAGCGTGTGCAAACGGCACAAAAAATAGCGCATTAAAAATTAAATTCGCGCCCACACAAATCCACGCATAACGCACCGCAACAGAATGTAATTTTTGCGTCGTCAACGCAGGTGTTAGAACTTTCACTGTTAAAAATCCAATCAGACCTAGCGCGTAACCCTGCAAACTTTGCGCGGAAGCATGAACGTCTGCGGCTGTAAATTCTGGCGATTCAAACAACAAACGCAAAATCGGTTCTGCCAGAAAAACTAACCCCATCGTTGCAGGAATACCCAACAAAATTACCCAGCGCAAGCCCCAATTCAACGTAAGCAAAAACGTTTTTTTATCTTGATTGGCATGACTTTGTGCGAGTTTTGGCAACATCACCGTTGCCAGTCCTGAACCTAAAATTCCAATCGGAAATTCGAGTAATCGGTCAGCGTAATACAGCCACGAAACGCTACCTGTTGCTAAAAATGACGCGATAAACGTGTTAATTAACAAATTGATTTGTGTTGCTGACGTTGCAAAAAGCGTTGGCAACACGTTTTTCATCACTCGTTTAACTTGCAAATCATTAAAGTCGAGTTGAAATTTTGGCAATAAATCCAATCGCCACAAGGCGGGAAGCTGAAATAATAATTGCAAAAAACCACCGACTAAAACACCAATTGCCAGCGCGAAAATAGGTTGCTGCAAATGTTGTGATAAAAAAATGGTTGCGCCAATCATTGATAAATTTAGCAGCGCGGGCGTAAAAGCAGGAATCGAAAATTTAGAATGCGCGTTCAAAATACTGCCTAAAAAGGCGACCAGTGTGACAAAAAAACCATAAGGCAACATGATTTGCAAAAGGCGTGTCGCTAAAATATGTTGTTCACTTTGCCATTCAAAACCCGCCGCGTACAACCAAATCAAAACAGGCGCAACGATAATGCCAATTACTGTTAAAAATGCGAGTAATAACGCTAAATGCCCCGCCATTTTATTGATAATCGGTTGCAAATTTTGGTCTTTGTGTTCACTCAAAATCGGCACGAAGGCTTGAGCAAAACTGCCCTCAGCAAACAAGCGACGTAGCAAATTTGGAAATCGAAAGGCAGCAAAAAACGCATCCGTCGCGGCATCGACACCAAAATAACGGGCAATTAACATATCGCGCACAAAACCGAGGATTCGTGAAAATAACGTGAAACCGCTAACGAGTAAGGTTGATTTGAAAAGTATTTTGCTCAAATGTGACGCGACCTGTAAGTGTTTAAAATGCCGTTAAATGATTGACAATCATAGCATTTAGCAACATAATTCGCCCCTTTCAAATCCTTTTAAAATTAACTTCATAGAGACATCATGGCTAATTCACCACAAGCTAAAAAACGTGCAAGACAAGCAGAAAAAAACCGTCAACGTAACGCTAGCCAACGCAGCAAATTACGCACTTTTGTAAAAAAAGTATTGGTTGCTATTAAAGAGGGCGACAAAGAAGGCGCGAGAGCAGCATTCAACGTAGCACAATCTGTTTTAGATTCATCGGTTACGAAAGGCATTATTCACAAAAATAAAGCGGCTCGCGGTAAAAGCCGTTTGAACGCAAAAGTTAAAGCGTTAGTTTTAGGCGCAGCTTAAACACAATCTGTCGAGGCGTTGCAATAGCAACGTCTCCAGAGAATAGACACACAAATACTAGCCGCTTGCGGCTTTTTTTATTTCTAGCCACCCGAAAACATCATGAACGACATCGATTGGACTCAATACGCTTTAGAAACCCAAGCCATTCGCGCAGGTCAGCATCGCACGCACGAAGATGAACACAGTATGCCGATTTTTGCCACGTCGAGTTATGTGTTTAAAAGTGCAGCAGATGCGGCGGCACGTTTTACAGGGCAGCAAGCAGGTAACATTTATTCGCGTTTCACGAATCCAACCGTTGCCGCGTTCCAAGACCGTTTGGCATTGATGGAAAAAGGTGAACGTTGCTTAGCCTTTTCGTCAGGTATGGCGGCGATTATGGCGGTCGGAATGGGCTTGCTCAAAGCAGGCGACCATGTTGTGTGTTCTCGCGGCGTATTTGGTAATACGGTTTTAATGTTTCAAAATTATTTTGGCAAATTCGGTGTCGAAACGGATTTTGTGGATTTGACCGATGTCAGCGCGTGGGAATCTGCGATTAAGCCAAATACGCGCTTATTGTTTTTAGAAACACCGTCGAATCCGTTGATTGAAATTGCCGATATTCGCGCATTGGCAGATGTCGCACACGCGCATGGTGCGTTGTTGGTTGTCGATAATTGTTTTTGCACACCTGCGTTGCAAAAACCCTTAACGTTAGGTGCAGATATTGTGGTGCATTCGGCAACAAAATATATCGATGGTCAAGGACGTTGTGTTGGTGGTGCGGTGGTGGCAAGTGATGAAATTATCGAAAAACACATTTATCCGTATTTGCGAACGGGTGGCGCAACGATGAGTGCGTTTAATGCGTGGGTATTTTTAGGTGGTTTGGAAACGCTTGCGGTGCGAATGAAAGCGCATTGCGACAACGCAACCGCGTTGGCGCAATGGTTGGTTGAACAACCCAATGTTTCAAAAGTAAATTACCCTGCTTTGAAAACGCACGCCCAGCATGAATTAGCGAAATCACAACAAAGTCATTTCGGTGGCGTAGTAAGTTTTGAAGTCAAAGGCGGTAAAGAAGCCGCGTGGAAATTGATTGATTCGACGCAAATGCTGTCGATTACCGCAAATTTAGGCGATGTCAAAACGACTATCACGCACCCCGCCACCACAACGCACGGACGTTTAACGCCTGAAGCGCGAGAAAAAGCAGGCATTAGTGATAATTTAGTGCGTATTTCAGTGGGTTTAGAATCGATTGACGATATTAAAGCGGATTTGGCGCGAGGATTGATTTAACGCAAACAAAAACGCCACGGTCATCCAAATGTGTGACGGTGGCGTTTTTTCGTCATTCTTCAAAAACAGCCGTATTCAAATTCAATGCACCTTTAAAAACGCTTTTGTCTTTCACAAAACCAAATTTTGTTCCATTCAAATTCGCGCCGTTGAAATTGGCATTGTCTAACTTTGCATTGCTCAAATCTGCCATGGTTAAATCGGCATTCGTTAGATTAGCATTCGTTAAATCGACACGTTTCATCAACGCACGGTTTAAATTTGCATTCGTCAAATTTGCGCCCGATAAATTCACGCCATTCAAACTCACGCGCATCAAGCCCATCGGCTGATTTTTCATATCTGCGCCCCAATTGGCATTTTGTAAATTCGCGCTTTTTAAATTCGCTTTATCTAAATTGGCAATAAAACGCGAACCACTTAAATTTGCGTCACTTAAATCAGAATCCATCATACTTACGCCGAAAATGCTGGTATTCGACAAATTCGCTCGCGCAAAATGAATGCGTGTCATCACCGTTAAATCTAAATTCAAATTCGACAAATCGCTGTCATTTAAATTCGCATCACGCAAATCCGCACCCCACAAATCCGCATGACGAAAATCGAGTTTTGATAAATCCAAGCCGCGAAAATCTTTTCTGCGTAAATCAGCAACATGCGTTTTGTCAGCGGCTTTTAATGTCTGTTCGATTTCTGTGCGTGTTAAATCTGCTGCAAAAATGTTTAAACTCAAGGCAAACGTCACGAAACCTAACGTAATTTTTGGCAATTTCATAATCTATCTCCTAAATTAAATGAACAATTTCAATTGCCATAATAATTGAATCGATGCGGATAATCATTTTCTGAATAAATTTTTAAACGAGGGTTTCAATCTTAATCAAGCGCGTGTTTTTTTTTGAGATGCGTGTGATAAAGTAGAATGGCTGTGGTTTTAATTTTGAGACGCTGCCTGATTTCGTGTCACGAATCATGGTGGTACTTCATTTTCATTTTAAGAGGAAAAATACATGACACAAACAGCAGTTTTTACCGTTACAGGCATGAAATGTGGCGGCTGTGAAAATAACGTTATCGAAAAATTAACAGCATTAGACGGTGTAATTAGTGCCGTTGCAGATTGCAAAGAAAATCACGTCAGTGTTGAATTTGAAGCTGGAAAAATCGAGGTTGACGATTTAGAAGACGTGATTATCGCGGCTGGCTTTGGCGTAGAGTAAATGTCATGACCGATTCAACTTCACAAGAATTACGTTTATCCATTTTAGGAATGCGTTGCGCGGGCTGTATTGCTAGCGTTGAAGGCGCATTAACTTCAGTCGCGGGCGTTGAATCGGTCAGTGTGAATTTTGCCGACCATTCTGCCCTCGTCAAAGGCAATCCCGATATTGAAGCCTTGAAAAAATCGTTGAAATCCGCAGGTTTTGATGCGGCAGTCATGGAAGGTTTTGAAGACCCCGCAGAACAAGAAGCACAAGAATTAGCGCGTTATGAATCGCTAATGAAAAAAGCGAAAATTGCAGGTGGTTTTGGGGCATTTTTAATGTTGCTCGAACAATTAGGCTTGATGCCAATGATGGGAATGGCGCACAGCACCGTTTTTTGGACAGTGGTTTCAGCCATTTCGTTAGGCATTATGGCGTATTCGGGCGGGCATTTTTACACAGGCGCGTATCAGTCGTTTCGTTTAAAACAATACAACATGGACACGCTAATTGCGCTTGGAACAGGCAGTGCGTGGTTATATTCGACGATTATGATTGATTATTACGATTCCTTCCCAGCACTTTCGCAACACGCGTATTTTGAAGCGGCAGTCGTCATTTTAGCGTTTATCAATTTAGGTAATGCGCTCGAAACCAAAGCGCGTGGGCAAACGTCAGGGGCAATTCGAGCATTACTTGGTTTGCAACCAAGAACTGCGCGAGTCGTTCGGGATGGGCAAGAAATTGACGTGCCAATTGAAGAAGTGGGTTTAGGTGAAACGTTGCGTGTTCGACCTGGTGAAAAAATCCCTGTCGATGGCGTATTAAGTGAAGGACATTCGAGCGTTGATGAATCGATGCTCACGGGTGAATCGATGCCTGTTGAAAAAACGGTTGGTGCATTGGTTGCAGGTGGCACGATGAATCAAACAGGAAGTTTTTTATTTACCGCAACACGCATTGGACGAGATACCGCGCTAGCGCAAATTATTAAAAGCGTTCGACAAGCCCAAAGTAGCAAACCCAAAATTGCTCGTTTAGCTGACCAAATTGCGAGCATTTTTGTTCCCGCTGTTGTTTCCATTTCAGGCGCGACGTTTTTACTTTGGTTAATTTTTGGCGGCGATGGCGCGTTGGGTTATGCGTTTGTCACGTCGATGACGGTACTTGTGATTGCTTGCCCATGTGCGTTAGGTTTGGCAACACCAATTTCAGTGATGGTGGCTGTGGGACGCGCCGCACAATCGGGAATTTTGATTCGTCAAGGTGAAGCGTTGCAAACGGCGGGGAAATTAAATTGCATTATTCTCGACAAAACAGGCACTGTGACGCAAGGCAAACCAACGGTTGCAAACGTTTTAGCGTTTAATGATTTCGACGAAAAAACCGTGCTGCAACTTGCGGCAAGTTTAGAATCAGGTTCAGAGCATCCGCTAGCAAGCAGCATTTTAAATGCAGCAAAAGAGCAGGATTTAAAGCTCGAACGCATCAAGCAATTTAAAGCCATTGCAGGACGTGGCGTGATGGGATTATGGCAAGGCAAACCTGTTTTATTTGGTAATAAAACGCTGATGCTTGAAGAGCAAATTGCGGTTGCTGGATATTTGGACACGCTTAACGAATTATCTGCGCTCGGACAAACTCCGATGCTTTTGGCGGTTAATGCCCAAATTGTTGGTGTTGTGTCGGTTGCTGATCCGATTAAAACCGATTCAAAACAAGCCGTGCAAGCTCTGCAAAAACTGGGCGTTCGAGTGATTATGGTTACGGGCGACAATGACATTACTGCCAATGCGATTGCGAAACAGGCGGGCATTGCTGAAGTGAAAGCGCAAGTTTTACCCGAATACAAAGCGGCGATTGTGAAAGATTTGCAACGACTTGGTTATTGCGTTGGCATGGTGGGCGATGGAATTAACGATGCCCCTGCCCTCGCGCAAGCTGATGTAGGTATGGCAATTGGCAGCGGTACGGATGTGGCGATTGAAAGTGCCGATATTGTGATTTTGCAAGGTTCACTGCTAAAAGTTGCCGAAGCGATGAATTTATCAACGGCAACGCTTATCAACATTAAACAAAATCTACTTGGTGCATTTTTCTATAACACCATCAGTATTCCGCTTGCAGCAGGTTTGTTTTATCCAATTTTTGGAATGCTGTTAAACCCCATGATTGCAGGGCTTGCAATGGCAATGTCATCGGTGACTGTGGTTTCAAATGCAAACCGTTTGCGCTGGATGAAATTTTAGTCTTTTGTTCTCAAATACAGTTCGCTCAAGGCTTTTGCTTCCAACGCAAAAGCCTCGCGTAACGTCAGATTCAAGCACTTCAATTCTTGTTCTGAAACTGCGAAGCCACCTCCAACATATCAAAAGAGGGTTATGCAATGTCAAAAGAAAATCCCGTTGTTTTAATATATAAAAGAACTCATAAAGGCGACCCAGACCAAGGAGGAATCTTTGGTGTAAATGGTTGCATGGGACGTGTAAGAAATTGGAAGTTTGATGCTGTTATCGGTATCGGTGGAAAAAAACCATTGAAAGATAATGAAGGTATTGCTAACAAAATAAGCTATGTTGGACTTGGTGCAAAAAAGCATTCAATCAATTCCCTACATGGTCATCCCTATGTAATTTTTGACAAATTTATCCTATTTGATGACAACGGGCAGCGAGTTAAAGACATAGCACCAGAATTACACAAGTACCTATATGGGAAGAATGTTCGAGTTGTAAAGCTAGATAACACCAGCGAATACTGGAACGAGGTCGAAGAAATTTTAAAATTGGCTGGCGGTGCAAAACCATCAAGTGGTTATGAGCATTTAGAAACAGCTGAAAATAAGCTACCAACAAGCTGTGATGTTCAAAACACTCACACAACAAACAACAAAACTAAAGGATGTTGCGGATGAAAATAATTAAAAGGCATTTATCTCGTTTATCAAGGCGGCAATCTCACGGCTGATATGAAAAATGAATTCGCCACCAACAAAAAAACCTGCCGAATGTTTGAAAATCAGGCAGGTTTTTTATTGTCGAAAACAGGTGTTTTTTAATCGCGTAATTTCGCGCCTGTTTTTACGGCTAACGATTCTAAGAATGTATTCACAACCGTTTCAATTTCAGCATCAGTGAGCGTTTGTGCTTGATTTTGCAGCACCAAACTTAATGCCACACTTTTAAACCCTTCGTCCACGCCTTTTCCACGATACACGTCAAAAATCACCGCTTCTTGCAACAGTGCTTCATTGCACGCTTCAATCGCACCAATGATTTCGCCAGCATTGATTTCTTCTTTGACAAGCAACGCTAAGTCACGACGAACAGACGGGAATTTTGACAATGATTTGAAACTTGCACGTTGTTTTTTCAATAACAAATCTTGCGCTAACTCGAACAAAAATACAGGCGTTTCAAAACCGAGGTGTTGTTCTAAATTCGGATGCAACATGCCGAGCCAGCCAACGACTTCGCCTGTTTCAGTTAAAATTTTCGCGCTTTGACCTGGATGTAAGGTTTCATTTGAATCCGCGACAAATTGCACTTTGCAGCCTGTTAATTCAAACATCGCTTCAACATCAGCTTTCACGTCATAAAAATCAACAGCGCGTTCTTTTTCGCCCCATTGTTCAGCGGCAACATTGCCCAACGCCAAACCTGCGAGCATTTTTTCTTGCAGCGTTTCGCCGTCTTTTTGCACAAAACGCAAACCTGATTCAAACAACCGCACGCGCGTTTGTTGGCGATTTGTGTTGTGCAACGCCGCTGTTAATAATCCGCCCCACAACGTGGTTCGCATTACTGCTAACTCAGCAGAAATCGGATTTTGCAATTTCACAAATTCTGCACTAGGTGCAATCGCTGTTTGCATCGCTTCATCGACAAAACTGTAAGTAATCGCTTCTTGATAACCACGGTCAACCAGCAAATCTTTTACACGTTCTAAATCTAAAACGTTTTCGGTTGCTTGATTCAACGCTGAACGCACCAAAATTTGATTGTTCGGCAAATTGTTGTAACCGTAAATTCGCGCAATTTCTTCAATCAAATCCGCTTCAATGGCAATGTCGAAACGGAAACTCGGCGGCGTGACTTTCCAGCCGTCAGTTTGCGCGGCAACTTGCATTCCTAAGCGTTGCAAAATGCCTGTGACGGTTTCATTTTCAAACGAAATGCCTAAAATTTTATTGAGTTTTTCTTGGCGTAACGTAATCGGCTCACGTTTTGGCAATTCAGATGTTGTTGTGACTTCGGTAATTTCACCCGCTTGACCACCACAAATTTCTAAAATCAATTGTGACGCACGTTCAATCGCCCGATTTTGCAATTCAAAATCAACGCCGCGTTCAAAACGATGCGATGAATCGGTGTGCAAACCAAATTGACGCGCTTTGCCAGCAATCGCCAGCGGTGTGAAAAATGCACATTCTAAAAAGACTTTCGTGGTGTCTTCATGAACAGCCGAATAATTGCCACCCATCACGCCAGCAAACGCTAACGCGCTTTCATCGTCAGCAATCACCAAACTTTTTTCGTCAAACATCACGGTTTGAGCATTCAATAATTCTAAGGTTTCACCATTTGTAGCATATCGAACGGTAATGCCACCTGCTAATTTTGCCGCATCAAAAACGTGCAACGGTTGACCGAGTTCAAGCAACACATAATTTGTCACATCAACCAACGGACTCAATGAACGCAAACCTGAGCGACGCAAACGTTCTTGCATCCAAAGTGGTGTTTGCGCTTTGTTATTTACGCCAGAAATCACGCGACCTAAATAACGTGGACACGCCGCTGTTGCTTCAACGGTAACGGTTAATTTTTCAGCCGTTGTGACAGCAACAGGTGAAATTGCTGGTGCGTTAAATTGAATTTGATTCAAAACCGCTACTTCACGCGCCACGCCTTCAACGCTTAAACAATCGGCACGGTTTGGCGTTAAATCGACTTCGATGCTGTTGTCGTTGAGTTGCAAATATTCACGAATATCTGTGCCGACAGGCGCGTCAGTAGGCAATTCCATCAAGCCTTCGGCTT
>JAQTXN010000100.1 GCA_028688755.1 Methylococcales bacterium
TTTATGATTTACCTGCCAAAGCAGGTGATAGAGTCATTGCAGAATATCCCAATGAAATTGCGGTGACACGCGCTGAACAAAATGAAACGTTGCTTGATGTGGCGCGACGTTTTTCGCTTGGGCAAGTTGAAATTATTCGTTTAAATCAAGATTTAGACCGTTGGCTGATTAAAAAAGATCAAGTCATTACTTTGCCAAACAAACGCATTTTGCCTGATTCGCCACATGTTGGGATTACGCTTAATATCGCCGAATATCGTATGTATTATTATTCGCCAAATGGCAAAGTGTATTCTTTTGCACACGGTGTAGGGCGACAAGATTGGAAAACGCCGCTCGGCAGAACCACGATTCAAAAGAAAGTCAAAGATCCCGTTTGGCGACCACCAGAATCAATTCGTCGTGAACACGCCGCAAATGGCGATCCGTTGCCCGAAGTCGTTCCCGCAGGGATTCATAATCCGCTAGGAGCTTACGCGCTGTATTTGAATTTGCCTGGTGATTACCGTATTCACGGCACTGATGTAGATAAAATTTTCGGTATCGGGATGCAAATTACGCACGGTTGCGTTCGTATGTATCCTGAAGATATTGACGCGCTTTTTCACATGGTGAATGAAGGCACACCTGTTTATATCGTCAAACAACCAATTAAAGTGGGTTGGCTCGATAATGTTTTATACGTTGAAATTCATCCAGATTTAGAAGGCGAAGAAACAACGCCAGAACAACGTGTTGCCAGCGCATTAGCGTTGATTCAAAAAGCCAATCATGACGAATTACCCCCCTACGACGAGGCAGCATTAAAAGAAGCAGCTGAAAAACAAACAGGGAATCCAACAGCAATTTATACTCGCGTTCTGTCACCCGAAGAAGAAGCTGCTGAAGCGGCATTGCTTGCAGCAGAAGCCGAAAAAGCAGAAAAAGCTAACGTTGCGCCGCCCGTTAAACCCATTGCACCTGTTGCCAAAACAGCGGTAGCTCCAGTCGCAAAATTTGCTCCAAAATCAAAAGCTGTTGCTACTAAAAAACCAACTGTTTCAACTAAAGTAACGGCCATAAAAGCGGCTAAACCGATGGTAAAACCAACGCCAAAACCTGCTGCAACAAGCGGTTATCACAAACCTTAATTTGAGCCAAAACGCATGAAAAATTTTTATTATCAAAGGCAAATCACGTTATGAGTTTTGAAATTATCTGTTTTGATTGTGATAGCACATTAAGCAAAATTGAAGGGATTGACGAATTAGCACGTCGCGTAGGTTTAGGCGAGCAACTCGCCAAACTCACCGATGCAGCAATGAATGGCGAAGTGGCATTAGAAGATATTTACGGCAAACGTTTGGATTTAATCAAACCAAATCGTGATGCGATGTTGTGGCTCGCAGATTTTTATATTTCAGAATTAGTCGATGGCGTTCAAGATGTTTTTGCCCAGCTTCAACAACACGATAAAACCATTCACATAATCAGCGGTGGTTTGTTGCCAGCGATTTTACCGTTAGCGAAATTATTAAATGTCCCTGCTGAAAATGTTCACGCTGTTGATGTGTATTTTGCTGAAAACGGCGATTATGCAGGTTATGAAACAAATTCGCCGCTTGCCAGAAATGGTGGCAAAGCAGAAGTTGTATCTGCTTTGTTGAAAGCACATCCCCCCCGCCGCCCTTCAAAGGGGGGAGAGTTTTTGGTCATGATTGGCGACGGCAAAACCGATTTAGAAGCAAAGCAAGCAGGCGCAAAAGTCATTGGGTTTGGCGGCGTAGTGAATCGAAAATTAGTGCGTGAGAATGCTGACTTTTTTGTCTCGGATGAAAATTTGACGGCAATTTTGCCATTTTTGTTTGAATGCGTGAGTGAGTAAAAATCATGTTTCAAAAACTGTATGACAAAACACTGGGTTGGGCGCGGCATAAACACGCGACGCGCTATTTGAGTTTTGTCAGTTTTGCCGATTCGTCATTTTTTCCGATTACGCCGCTCGTAATGCTTGTGCCGATGGTTCTCGCGCAACCTGCAAACGCGCTACGTCTTGCGTTACAAACAACGTTATTTTCCGCATTGGGCGCAATTTTAGGTTATTGCATAGGCTATTTTTTGTTTGAAGCAATTTCACCTTGGCTGCAAACAACGCATTATTGGAATGATTATTTGTCGGCAAAAAATGAAGTCGATAAATGGGGGATTTGGGCGGTTTTAATCGGTGGATTTTTGCCCATTCCGTACAAAATTTTCACGATTACGGCGGGAACATTAAGTATGGCGTTGTTGCCATTTTTGCTGGTTTCGACGCTTGGACGTGGAACGCGATTTTGTGTTGTGGCGTTATTGCTCAAATTTGGCGGCGAAAAATTTGAAGCCAAATTACGCGAATATATCAATCACATCGGTTGGTTTGTCGTCGCAGCAATTCCCGTTGTCGCAGGTGCGTATCATTTTCTAAAAAATTAAAATGCCTCTCTTAAAAGCTCTCGCCTGCCAATTCCTTGCTTTAACGATTACATTTTTAATCGCAAATGGGTTGCCGATTTTTCACCATCCAATTATTTTTTTGTTGTCGCAAAGTACGTTAGCCGTTGGTGGTTCGATATTGATTCGACAACCAATGTGGTGGATTCCGATTCATTTATTGTTTTTGCCGTTGGTGTTTATTTTTTTCACGCTTACGATTCCCGCTTGGTGGTATTTAGCGATTGTTATTGTAATGACGCTGATTTTTTGGGGAACGATTCGCGGCGATGTGCCGCTTTTTTTGTCTTCAAAAGAGGTTGCCGAAGTCGTCACAATTTTTTTGGAGCAAGAAAAAGCAAACAGATTTGCCGATTTGGGCGCGGGAGTGGGTTCGGTTGCCATTCCTGTCGCAATTGAGCTGCCGAATTTAAAAGTTGATGCGTGGGAGCGTGCGCCGTTGCCATTTTTAATAAGTCTGTGGCGAGGTAAAAATTTAGAAAACTACAAAGCATTGCGTGAAAATTTTTTTAATGCGAATTTTGCTGATTACGATGTGATTTTTGCCTTTTTGTCACCAGCGGCAATGCCCGAAGTCAGTAAAAAAATACGACGTGAAATGAAGTCGGGAACGTTGTTTATTTCATCATCATTTCCCGCCCAAAATTGGCAACCTGAAAGCATTTTACATCTGAGCGATTTTCGTAAAACCGTGTTGTATTGCTATCGAATTGCCTAATTTTTTACAAAACCTTACATTTGGATAAACTTACCATGTTGCCAAACACACAAACTAAATCAGATTCTACGATGCACATTCCCAGAAGCCACCGTGAAATTCCGTTTAATTACACATCATCAAACGATTGGCAAATTGTGTCATTTTTGCTCGGTAGTGAAATTGCGAATACCTTAGAAGAGTTGCGTGGTTTGCGTGTCACAGGACGTTCGGCGCGTTTATTGATGTCTTTTTTTGGCGAGATTTTAATTTACCGTCGCAATCCCTATTTGTTTGAAGAATTACTCACGTCACCTGCGCGTCGCAAACGCATGCTCGAAAACGCACAAAAACATTTAGACATTGTGGCGCGTAACGTTAGTAATAATGAGCGTGTGCAGAAAGTGGTGACGGCTTCGCGGCAATTATTGGCAGATTTTGAACAAGATTTAAATGCAACACTGCCATTACGCCGAAAAATGAAAAAAGAATTTGGCGCAATTGTTGGCACAGATAGCGTGCTGGTTGACCCCTTTTCGTTTGTTTCGCACGCAACTGATGCAACCGATTGGCGGTTATATTTACCTGTTGCCGTCGTGATGCCTGACAAAGAAGAGCAAATTGCACCGCTTTTAACAGCCATTGCGAACATGAATTTAAAAGCGATTCCACGCGGCGGTGGCACGGGTTTAACAGGTGGCGCGATTCCTCTGCAAGACAATTGCGTGGTAATTAACACCGAAAAACTCAATCACATT
This sequence comes from Methylococcales bacterium, assembly GCA_028688755.1. Taxonomy (GTDB): domain Bacteria; phylum Pseudomonadota; class Gammaproteobacteria; order Methylococcales; family Methylomonadaceae; genus UBA10906. Next base: position 3,925 of record JAQTXN010000100.1, read on the forward strand.
CGCGGCACGCAAGACGTGGCATTCACGCTTTGGAATGGACAAACAGAAACCGCACAAGTTTTAGAAGTTGAAGTTGGTGTCATCACTGAACAAGCGCATCAATACGCTAGTCGTCGTGGTTTAGTTTTTGCGACCGATCCAACTAGCGCGTGGGCTTGCACCATCGGCGGTAATATCGCTGAAAACGCAGGCGGTAAAGTCGCGGTGCGTTGGGGAACGTGCATTGATAATTTGATTTCGTGGAAAATGGCAATGCCGAGCGGTCAATGTTGGGAAGTTCGCCGCACCGACCATCAACTGCGAAAAATTTTGCATCACGACACCGTGACTTTTGAAGTTGCCAATGAACAAAACGAAATCATTAAAACCGTGGTTTTGAAAGGTGATGAAATTCGCAAAAAAGGGCTGTGGAAAGACATTACTAACAAGGCATTAGGCGGTGTGCCTGGTTTGCAAAAAGAAGGCACCGACGGGTTAATCACATCGGCGAAATTTATTTTGTATCCAAAATATGAAGCCATGCGAACGATTTGTTTGGAATTTTTCGGGCAAAACATGGATGAAGCCAGCCGTGTGATTATTGAATTGTCTAAAACGTTTCCATTTCCAGACAGCGGCGAAGATACGCTGGTCGCGCTCGAACATTTCGACGATGAATATGTGCGAGCGATTGATTATCAAGTGAAATCTGACCAATTCGAAACGCCAAAAGCGGTTTTGCTGATTGATGTTGCAGGGCATTCCAACACGCAAACACAAAATGGCATCAATAAAATTCGGGCGATTTTAGAAAATTACCCGAATACCAAAATCATCGAAGCCAAAGATGCCGCCGAAGCGGAACGTTTTTGGGCTGACCGCAAACGTTTTGGCGCGATTGCAAAACGCACCAACGCTTTCAAAATGAACGAAGACATTGTGATTCCGCTCGAAGCGTTACCTGAATTTTCGCGTTATATCGATGATATGAACGTGAAAGAAGAACGTTACGCGCAACTCAAATTTTTGCATCGCGCCGCAAGCATTATTCAAAATCCACCACCTGAAAAGAATCCAAATTCATTTAGTGAACGCGCCCATTTAGCGTTAGAACTTTGTGAAAATTCAAAACAGCGTTTAGAAAATGCCGATGAAAAAACCTTGCGTGAAGTTTCGATTTTGACGCAATTTCGACAAGAATTTGCCGAACTCGCACGCGGTTTTCCGAAAATGATTGAAACCGTTGAACACGCGCATCAAGAAATTCGCGACCGTCGCATTGTGCTAGCCACGCACATGCACGCAGGCGACGGCAACGTGCATGTGAATTTGCCGATTCTTTCCAATGACCGCGATATGCTTGCTCGTGCTGACCATGTGATTGATGAAGTGATGGTAAAAGTCATCAGTTTAGAAGGCGTGGTTTCAGGCGAACACGGGATTGGCGTAACCAAACTCAAGTATTTAGAGCAAAAAACCGTTGACGATTTACGCGCTTATCGCAAAGAAGTTGACCCGACGGGCTTGATGAATCCAAAAAAATTAGATGATTTGGGCGTGTTGGAATACATTTTTACGCCGTCATTTAATTTGCTCGATTTAGAAGCGCGAATTTTGCAACATCGACAACTTGCTGAATTGGCTGGAAAAATCGCGCATTGCGTACGTTGTGGAAAATGCAAACCCGATTGTGGCGTGTTTTATCCAACGGGCAGTTTATTTTATCACCCGCGTAACAAAAATTTGGCGATTGGCGCGATTATCGAAGCGTTATTGTTTGACGCACAACGCGAATACTCGACCAAATTTGAATTGCTCAAATATCTCGAAGAAGTGTCAGACCATTGCACGACCTGTCATAAATGTTTGAAACCGTGTCCTGTGAATATCGATACCGCCGAAGTATCGATTTTAGAGCGGCAAATTTTGGCGGATTTGGGCTATAAAAATACTCCAGCGGCAACAAAATTGACGTTACGTTATTTGAACAGCGATTCGCCGATGTTTAACAAAGTGTTCCGCACTGCTGTGTTAGACATTGGCATCAAAGGACAACAAATTGCTCATCAAGTCGTAAAACCATTGAAATCGAAAACAGGTTTATTCAAACATTATCCGTTGCAATTGTTAGATTCAGCGATGCCGAGTGTGCCGAAAAATACGCTGCGCGATTTTCTACCGCCTTGCAAAGACGATGAAGTGTTGGTGTTTGAACCCGAAGAACCCGCAGAACGCACGGTATTTTATTTTCCTGGTTGTGGCAGTGAGCGGATGGTTTCAGATATTTCAATGGCTGCGATTCACATTGCCTCAAAATTGAAAACACGTTTAATTTTGCCACCGCCGTTTTTATGTTGTGGTTTTCCCGCCCAAGCTAACGGCATGAGTGAATTGCATTCACAAAATAATTTAAAAGTGACGATTATGCTCAATCAAATTCGAGATATGTTCGCGCATTTAGATTTTGATGGTTGTGTGGTGACTTGTGGGACGTGTGAAGAAGGCTTAAACCAAATGGAAACTGCAAATTTATTCGGTGGCAGATTGGTTGATTTGAGTGCATTTGCGCTTGAACAAGGACTGACGTTAGAAGGTGAAGTGACCAGCAAAACGTATTTGTATCACACGCCGTGTCATGATTCGCTAGACGGTAAAGCCTTACAAGTGATGGAGAAATTAGGCGGTTTTGGCGAGGTTACAACCGTACCTGATTGCTGCTCAGAAGCGGGAACGATGTCGCTGTCACGTCCTGATATTACCAATGGAATGCTGCATCGCAAACGTGCTTCGATTGAAAAAGCCATGCCTGAAACGGGCAAAGCCACGATTTTGACCAATTGTCCTTCGTGCATTCAAGGGTTAGGTCGTAACAAAGATATGGGCTTAGAAACGGAGCATTTGACGGTTGCATTGGCGCGAAAATTTTCAGGCGAAAATTGGCAAGAAGAATTCAAATTGCAAGCGGCAAAAGCAAAAGTCGTGAATTTTTAGTTGGTATTTTATGTAACCGCTCAATTCCTTGAGCGGTTAATTTTTTGCAATTGTTACAAACCGCTTTTCAAACTGGCTTCAATAAAACCGTCTAAATCGCCATCTAAAACCGCTTGTGTGTTACCGACTTCGTAACCTGTGCGTAAATCTTTAATGCGCGATTGGTCTAACACATACGAGCGAATTTGACTGCCCCACCCAATATCCGATTTTGAATCTTCGAGAGCTTGTTGGGTTTCGTTGCGTTTTCGCATTTCGAGTTCATACAATTTCGCTTTTAACTGCTTCATCGCCGTATCACGGTTTTTGTGTTGCGAGCGGTCGCTTTGACATTGCACGACAATCCCTGAAGGCGCGTGGGTTAAACGCACAGCGGATTCCGTTTTATTGATATGCTGCCCACCAGCACCACTCGCACGATAAACGTCAGTGCGAATATCAGCAGGATTGATTTCAATGTCGATGTCATCATCAATTTCAGGCGAAACAAACACCGATGCAAACGACGTGTGGCGGCGATTGCCCGAATCAAACGGGGATTTACGAACCAAACGATGCACGCCTGTTTCGGTTCGTAGCCAACCAAACGCATACTCACCTTCAAAGCGAATCGTGGCACTTTTAATTCCCGCTACGTCACCTTGTGATTCTTCGATGAGTTCGGTTTTAAATCCTTTTCGTTCACCCCAACGCAAAAACATTCGTTCAATCATTGATGCCCAATCTTGTGCTTCGGTACCACCTGAACCTGATTGAATGTCTAAAAACGCGCTGTTTGCGTCCATTTTTCCTGAGAACATACGACGGAATTCTAATTCGGCAACGTGTTTGTCAAAGCCATCCACATCGTTTGCGACAATATCAACAGTATCCGCATCACCTTCTTCAACCGCCATTTCGAGCAATTCTTCGGCATCGTCTAAGCCGCGTGTGAGTTCAATTAACCCGTTTACGACGAGTTCTAATTGTCCGCGTTCTTTGCCTAAATCTTGCGCGAGTTGTGGATTTGACCAAATGGTTGGGTCTTCAAGCTCGCGTAAAACTTCGGTTAAACGTTCGTTTTTGGTTTCAAAGTCAAAGATACCCCCTGAGCGCGTCCACGCGGCTCTTTAAATCAGCGAGTTTGTTTTTTATCGGATTGATTTCTTGCATTGTTTTATCGTTTAAAAGTTGGATTTTTGACCACGTTGTCTAACGCGAGCAAGGTTTCTAAAAGTTCTTCCATTTCGTCTAATTTCCACGAATTCGCGCCATCGCTAAGAGCTTTTTCAGGATTTGGATGCGTTTCCATAAATAATCCTGCAATGCCAACTGCCACGGCGGCGCGTGCTAAAACAGGGACAAATTCACGTTGACCGCCTGAACTTGTACCTTGTCCACCAGGTAATTGCACCGAATGGGTGGCATCGAAAACAACGGGACAACCTGTGTCGCGCATTACAGCAAGCGAGCGCATATCGGAAACTAAATTGTTATAACCAAACGACGCGCCACGCTCACAAACCATAATTTGCTCATTGCCTGTGGCTTTGGCTTTGTTGACCACGTTCACCATGTCCCACGGCGCAAGAAATTGTCCTTTTTTGATATTCACAGGGATATTTTGCGCGGCAACCGCTTGAATAAAATTCGTTTGACGACACAAAAATGCGGGCGTTTGCATCACGTCAACGACTGACGCGACTTCAGCAAGCGGTGTGTCTTCGTGAACATCGGTGAGAACTGGCACGCCGATTTGTTTTTTCACTTTTTCAAGAATTTCCAGCCCTTTTTCTACACCTAAACCACGAAAACTTTCGTGTGACGAACGGTTTGCTTTATCAAACGATGACTTGTAAATAAACGGAATGTTTAAGCGGTCAGTGAGTTCTTTCAAATAACCTGCCGTATCTAATGCCATTTGTTCACTTTCAATCACGCACGTTCCCGCGATTAAAAAAAAGCGATGTTCTAAACCGACTTCAAAATTACATAATTTCATTGTTTTCTCTTTGTTTGTTTTGAGGTTATGACAACGCAAGTGTTTTCTTACCTGCGGGTTTGACGCATAAATTCATGCCAAGCGAATGGCATAGTTTTAAAATCCCACCCAAACCTAAATCCTGTGGTTCTTGCATTGATTTCGCCATGCCACGAGCGCGAGTCACATTTTCAATCGCAATCAAAAACATTTTTGGATCTTCATCTTCTAACGCGGCGGTTAGATATTCGGCAATGGTTTCTTCGTTATCAAGATAATCTGCAACATCAAAGGGCGTAAGCGTTGTCATTTTGTTTCCTTTAAATTTTTTGCAAGTTGGATTGCTTTTTCAATATCACGTTGTTGTGTTGATTTATCGCCGCCCATGAGCAACCAATAAATCAAACCATCGTGGCGCGTGTAATAAATCCGATAACCTGCGCCAACATGAATTCGCATT
>JAQTXN010000101.1 GCA_028688755.1 Methylococcales bacterium
CAAAGTTTGCCAGAACACGCACAACGTGAAATTTACGATTTTTTTCTGTTCATAAAACAACGTTGCGAACAACACGTCACGCAAAAAAATGATTTAAATGAAACGCTCGCTTTTTCAAATCACAGCGCGAATCTTATTGAAGAATGGACAAACGAAAACGAGGATGAAATATGGACGTAAAAATCGCAGATGTTGTGTTATGCGAGTTTTATTTTAGCGATTTGAAAGCGACTAAAAAACGTCCTGTTTTGGTGTTGAAAGATAATTTGCCGCACAATGATTTTGTGGGTTTGCCGATTAGCAGTCAGTTAGAAAAACTGCTTGCAGGTGAATTTGAAATTGATAACGCGATGTTTCAAATTGGCTCAATTCCAAAAAAATCAAAAGTGATTGTTCGCAAACCCTTTGTAGTTTCAAAGAATGTCGTCATTAAAAAATACGGTTCACTCACTCAACACGATTTTGCAAATTATCATCGATTGTTTTGCGAGTATTTTGGTTGTGATTGTGTTTGAAAAATATCTAAACCATGAGTGAATAATTAGTACCATTCAAAAACCACTCCAATTGTTATTAACACAACAAAAAAACATCATTTTTGTCGCAATATACACAATAAAAAAGTTATAACTTTCCTTATATTTCAATCTATTGCGTTAAAGGCACAACGTTTGCTAATCACGCTATAACCTACCAATTCCGTTGATTGCCGAACTTATAGTTTGCAATCGCTTTCTGCTCACGATACAACGACTTTGTGCCAACACACCGCGTTACACCAGTATGTGTGGTTTTAAATTAGTTATCGATGAGGAAAAAGATTATGCACGAAATGTCACTTTGTGAAGGGATGTTAGAAATTTTGCAAGAACAAGCAAAAACACAAAATTATTCCACTGTGAAAACCGTATTTTTGGAAATTGGCAAACTTTCAAATGTTGAACCCGATGCCATGCGGTTTGCGTTTCCAGTGGTTGCAAAAGGTTCACTTGCAGAAAATGCGACCCTTGAAATCATTGAAGTTTCAGGGCAAGCGTGGTGTATGCAATGCGAAAAAAACGTTGTGATTGAACAACGTTACGATGGCTGTCCATTTTGTGAAAGTCATCAATTGCAAGTCATAGACGGCGAACAAATGCGAATTAAAGAGTTAGAAGTCGCATAATTATTTGTTTTTATTTGATTTTAAGGAGTTATCTCAATGAGTGTTCAAGCAATTAAAGAATTTTCTGCGAAAGCAAAAGCAGATGCTGAATTAGGCGCAAAATTAAAAGCGGCTGTCAAAATGAAAGAATTACGCGCTTTGTTTGAAGAAAATGGTTTTGAATATCACGAAGATTCATTTTATCCACCCAACGAACCGCAATTTGTTGAAGAACAACTTTCGGAAAAAATGGCAAAAGCCTTGTTGCGAGCGTAACGACAATGTTTGATTTCATGGATTTGGAATTTAACGACGCGCAACAGTCCGAATCATCAGGTTTTTATATTCCTGAGGCGAGCGAATGTATGCGTTGCGGGCAATGCGTGAGTGGTTGCCCGACGTTTCGTTTGTTTCAAATCCATGAAGAAACGCCTCGAAGCCGACTTCGCACAATTAGCAAAATTTTGGTTGAAGATTCACCTGTTAGCCCAGAGGAATTGAAGCATTTAAATAATTGTGTGCAATGTCGCGCGTGTGAAACGAGTTGTCCAAGCAAAATGGCTTACGGGCAATTGTTTGATGCCGCACAAGCAAAATTGCAAACGCCTTTAAATTCATTGGCAAAAATGGCTTTTTATTTCATCGAACACAAAAATCACCGTGCGTGGCTCATGCCATTTTTGAAAGGTTATTTAAAATCAGGTTTGCAAAATCCGTTGCGAAGATCAGGTATTTTTGAAAAATTCAATTTAGCCAATGCAGAAAATTTACTTACTGAACCTGCGTTGAAACCGTTATTTGAAATTTATCCGACAAATAGAATAAGACGCGGAAATGTGGCTTTATTTACAGGTTGCATTGCAGAGCATTTCGATCGTGAAACATTAGAGGCGGCAATTAAATTACTCAATGCTAATGGTTTCAATGTCCAAATCCCAAAACAACAAAGTTGTTGCGGGGCGATTCATCAACACAATGGGCAATCTGCCACACATTTAATCGAAAATAATCTAGCGGTTTTCAATTCGTTAAATGTTGATGCTGTGATTCACGTTGCTACAGGTTGCGGCGCGATGCTAAGTGAATATGAAAGCGAAAGTTTTAAAAAACGGTTGTTTGATATTCATGAATTTTTATTGGCGAATTGGTCGGACGATTTAAAGTTGGAATCGTCGAATTTAAAAGTGGCTGTTCATGAACCGTGTAGTGGTCGCAATGTCCTCAAAAATCAGCAAAGTGTTTATGCCTTGCTACAAAAAATCCCCGATTTAAACGTTGTCGCTTTGGCAGATAATCACATTTGTTGCGGTTCAGGTGGGCGTTATATGTTGACGCATCCTGAAAATGCCGCGCAACTACGCGAGTTAAAACAACAAATTATTCATGATGCAAAGGTTGATTTGGTGGTGAGTAGCAATTTTGGTTGCGTGCTTCATTTGAATTCAAATCACACAACCGTTTTGCATCCGTTGGTGTTATTAGCTGGACGGTTAATTTAAATCAAAATATCGCCATTTTGTAACGCATTATTTTGTAACAGTAGCTTCGTTATTTACTGCGGTAATCACTCGATGTAGCACGGAAGGTACGGTGCGCCCTTTTAATAAACAATCTCCCACAATTTCTGTTTGATATAAATCACGCACATAGTCATACGTTAAATCACCAATCAAAATACGGCAGGGATTTTCGCTTGTGGGCGTTGCAACCGTTTTATCAAAACTTTCAAAGCGCGAGGCCGTATTTACGGTATCTCCGATAACCGTATATTCCATGCGTTTTGAACTGCCAAAACTGCCCGCAACCACAGAGCCTGTGTAAATCCCCGTTCGCATGGTCACTTCAGGCAAACCTTGTGCTTTCCAACGGGCATTTAAATCAATTAAATGGCGGTTAAACTCTACGGCACAAGCCACCGCTTGACGCGCATCATTTGCAATACCTTCTTCGGTTTCACGTTTCACAGGTACGCCAAAAATCGCCATAATCGAGTCACCAATATATTTATCAACCATGCCGCCATGTGCCATGACCAGATTGCTCATCACTTCCATATATTCATTGAGCCAATTCATTAAAACGAGCGGCTGCATTTTTTCTGCAATCGTTGTGAAATTAGACAAATCGGTAAAAAGTACGGTTGCGGTTAATGTGTCGGGTTGAATGCCATTTTTGCTAAAAAATTGCTCGCGAACTTCCCACAAATGCGTTGCCACTTCTGGAGAAACGTGACGTTCAAATAATTTCATCAATTGTCCACGTTCGGCTCGACTGCGTGTAAAAAAGTAAAATACGCTTAAAAACATCGACAATGTCCAACCAAGTAATGGCGTAACAAACGGCAACCACCAACTTTCATTGAGTAAAAAGATATTGATGCCAACGAGTAACACGATTTGCACTGCCGCTAAAATCAAAAATTGCAACACGCCTGCACGAAATAAACCTGTTAACGCGCCAAGCAAACACCATAAAAGCAACCAGCCATATTCCCATTTCTCCGAAATTGCGCGTAAGGGTTGTGTTTTTTGTGTGGCGATATTGAGCAATTGACTAACGAAATAAGCGTGATTTTCAATGCCGTAGCGGGTGATTTGATTCGGCAACAGCCAAAAATCTTGCAAACTCGGAGCCATTGCACCAAACATCACCACTTTATCTTTTAATGCGTCTTTGGGAATTTTGTCATCGAGTAAATCTGAAAGGGTAAAAGTGCGAAACGATTGGGGTAGGGCAGGGAATTCCATCATTGTTTGATAACCACCCGTATCGGTGTTGCGATATACACCGAAATTCGCATCAATTTTTGGAACGACAACGCCGTTAAGCGTTAAGTTTTGCTGCTCATCGATTTGAACAGGGATATTTTCGGCGGCAAGATAATGAAGGCTAATGAGTAGCGGAAAAGAATAAAAACTATTTTCGCCAACATCCAAAAATAACAAACCCCGACGACTTACGCCATCAGGGTCTTCAAGAATGTTGTTAAAACCCGTTTTAAGCGCATTTCCCGCAACGGCAGCAGGAGCGGGAACAAACGTTTGTTTTGAATCGCCCGCAAAAAAAATCCACACGATATTGCTGTTTTTCTCCAGCATATTTTTAAGATTTTCACTGCCAGGCGCGACAGGTAAATCGCGGTATTTATCAATGCCGATAACACGCGTGCCTTCTGTTTCTAATTTTTGCAGCGCGTCGGCAAAAATCTGATCCGATAACGGATGACCATAACGGCGAATATCAGGCTCCGTTTCACCAATCACTGTAATGCGATCATCAATTTTCATTTTGGGACGTTGCAATAATTGCTGGTCAAATGCGCGTAATTCCAATCCTTGCAAAACTCCCGTTGCTTGAATGCCAAATAGCACAATCGATGTGACAAATCCCAGCGCAATGCAGATTAAAACCGAATGTTCTAACCAGTCTTTGAGCGACTTTTTCACGAGAAGAACTACTTGCCGATTTGAATATCAACTTGCTTTAATAAAGCAGGAATTTGCGAGGATTTTTGCTCTGATAATGTTTGCAGCAAATCATACCAAACGCCCGCTTCCGCTAATTTTTTCGTGTCATTTAAGGCAATGTTGGTGTCTTCGCGGCGTATGGTTGCACTTGAAATCACATCTTTGCCGCGATTTTCAGCATCACTCACAACCGCAACCGTCCAGCGATATTCTTTGCCTTTTTCAAGTTGTACATTGAAATCAGAAAGTTTGACTGCTTGAATGCCTGCTTTTGAAACAGGCGGCAAGTTTTGTTCGGTTAATGTTTCACCGCTACTTTCAGATGCAATTGAGAATTCAATGGCGTTATTTGAACTGCCTGAAACGTAAAAATACAACGTCGGTGACGCTTGCGAAGTCAACGCTGTTTGCGCGGGAGCGAGTGCTTGCACACTAATTTCAGATTTTCCAATGCCGCGCGTTCCCCCTCCGATTCGCGTTTCAGGCGCACCTGTTTTGGGTAAGTTCAGCATAATCGGTGACTCAGCTGGCACAATTGTTGGGAGTAACAACAATGATATTAAAACGCCTTTCACAATACTTTTATTCATAAAACCTCCTAAATCAAACACGTTAATACAACCACTCGGGCTGATAGTGCCTTAGGCTTGCAAGATAAGTCAATATCTAAAATATCCGCTTTTTTTAGGATGTTTCGTGGCTTCGGCTAACTAATGAAGGCGGCAAAATTTTTACTGCTGTTTTGGATAAAAATTACAACAGTTTCGAATAATTCCACTTTTCTTATATGGGTACAATCAAAACGGCTAGGCTAAATTATATTGTTTGTTTTTTAGAATTATCAAATCCTTATTTGGAGAAGTAACCATGTCATACATTTACGGCACAACAGCAGGCGAAACACTTGATTCTTCAGCATCAACAGAAGGCGATTTCATTTCAGGCTATGAAGGGAACGATACGATTATCGGTAGTTCATTTGCGGATTCGATAGATGGCGGGGAAGGTGGCGACAGTATCACGGCTGGTAGTGGCAATGACACTATTTCTGGTGGATATGGAAGTGACACGATATTTGGCGAGGCGGGCGATGATTATTTTGAAATTTATGGCGATGCTAGTGATTCAATAAACGGCGGCGATGGGGCGGATAAATTTATTATTCAGAGCGGTGAATTTGGCTTTCATACGTTAACGGGTGGCATAGGCTCAGACACTTATGTTCTTCCTGATTTTTATAGCAAGACAATAACTATCACTGATTTTGCAGCGGGGGCTGGCGGCGATATTCTTGATGTCACGAATTTATTAAAAAATAGTTATAACCTTTCAAGTAATCCTTTTTCATCTAGCTATTTGCGCTTATTTACTAGTGGCTCTGACACGTTATTACAGTGGGATCAAGATGGTCTTGGTAACGAGTATCAGGCTTCTTGGAAAACGATTGCCATTTTACAAAACACAACCGCTGCAAATTTTGTGGGCGCGAATTTTGCACCTCAAATTCCTACCAATGGAAGTGCCGTTACAGACATTGAAACAATTACAGGCACCACAGGCAATGACCAATTAACAGGCGGGATCGGGAACAATTCAATTACTGGTCTAGCAGGTGACGATAACCTAACAGGGCTTTTTGGCAATGACACGCTGATTGGTGGTGTCGGGCAAGATAATCTTACTGGTGGGGCTGGCAACGATAGTTTAGTGGGTGGTGAAAGTGGCTCGAATGTTGATGATTCTGGAAACTATCTTTATGGCGGTGACGGCAACGACACGTTAGTTGGTGGTGATTTTGGAGCTAGTGGCGACAATCTTGATGGTGGTCGTGGAGACGATAATTTAAGTGGTTTGCTTGGCGATGATTCTCTGAACGGTGGTGAAGGCAACGATACGCTTTCTGGTGGAATAGGTAATGATTATTTTACTGACGAGGCTGGCAATAATTCCATTGTCGGTGGTGACGGTAACGACACTTTTGACATAACGTCAACAGGCTTAAATTTCATCAGCGGCGGTGCGGGTGCTGATTTATACATTGTTCATTCGGGCAATCAACTCAGAGTCACTGATTTTGATTCAGCCGATATTTTTGATATTTCAGAGCTATTGAATGCTAATCGCGGTGATACGTCTGGCAATCCTTTCAATCCTACAAACGGTTATTTTCGTTTAATTCAAGATGCCGCTGTACCTGCAAATGTTCTTTTTCAGTGGGACATTGATGGTACAACGTCAACGGCTAAAACGTGGCAAACAGTTATCACCTTTGAAAATAAAGCGGTGGCTAATTTTGCTGACACTAATTTCTCGCCTTTAATTCCATTGAATGGGAGTGACGTTGCAGGTGTTTCACTTACCTTAACGACAAGTGGCACATTAAAAGGAAATGTAGGCAACGACACGTTAACAAGTGGTACGAGCGGCAATACTTTATATGGCTTTGCAGGCAGCGACACGTTAATTGGAAATGATGGGCATGACAATCTTTATGGTGGACAAGGCAACGATCTTTTAGTTGGTGGCGTAAGCGGCACGAATGCAGATACAAGTGGAAATTATCTTTATGGACAAGACGGCGACGATACTTTAATAGGCGGTGATTACGCAGGGCAAGGTGATCGGCTTGATGGTGGAAATGGCAATGATAGTTTAGTTGGTGGAGCAGGGAACGATACCTTAGATGGCGGTGGTAGTTTCAGTGATTCAACATTAGGTGTTGACGGTAATGATACGTTAGAGGGTGGTTTGGGCAATGATAGGCTCTATTCCCGAGGCGGCAACGATTTACTCACTGGTGGTGATGGCAACGATTATTTTGATCTTGATTTTCGCGGCAACCTTTCAACTTTCACAACGCTAGTTGGTGGCTTGGGTGATGATACGTTTGATTTATCGCGCCTAAGAAATAACTACAATCCATCGATGGGGGGAACTGCTCCAACTCGCAATGTCACCATTACGGGCGGCACGGGTATTGATAAATACCTCGTCAATACATTCGTAGAAAATGCGGTCATTACCGATTTTAGCAGCGAAGATGTTGTTGACATTACGTCGCTTCTTAACGAAAGCATTGGCAATTATTCGGGTAATCCTTTTGGGACATTAGGTTATTTTCAGTTAGTCTCAAGTAATGGCGATACTTTATTTCAGTGGGATAAAGACGGGGCAGTAGGGTCTGCAAATACTTGGAAAACCGTTTTTACATTTGTAGGTGTTACGAGTGGAATTACAGCCGCGAATTTTATTCCTTCTATTCCCACAGATGGTACAACCATTCCTGCTGGCGTTTCGCTCACCGCAACAAATACCTCTGGTGAAACCGTAAATGGCAACATTGGCAACGATACGCTGACAGGCTCTGATGGTTATGACGTATTACATGGCTTTGCGGGTAATGATTCCATCATTGGCGGCAATGGCTTTGATGATATTTGGGGCGGGCAAGGTAACGACACCTTAATTGGTGGCGTTGCTGGCACAAATGCTGATACAAGCAGCAATAATCTTTACGGCGGCGAAGGTAATGATGTCTTAATTGGTGGAAACTATGTTTATCCCCAATCTGGATATGGCGATAATCTTGATGGTGGCAACGGTAATGATAGTCTAAATGGCTTTGCTGGCGATGATAATCTCAACGGTGGACAAGGTAATGACACGTTATTGGGCGGCGATGGCAACGATACTTTCTACGATGATGGCGGTAGCAACAGCATTGATGGTGGCACGGGGAATGATACTTTTACTGTTTATTCAGAAAATGCAACTGATAGCTCAACATTAACGGGCGGCGCAGGTTCAGATCGCTTCATTCTATCCACGGGGAGTCTCGGCTCGCTTTCAATTACAGATTTTGCTGCGGGGGCATCTGGCGATATTCTCGATATTGAAGAAATTATCAATAGCAGCATTGGTTATTCAGGTGGCAATCTTTTTGGTTCGCAAGGGTATTTACGATTAGAGCCAAGTGGTACTGGTGATACTTTATTTCAATGGGACAAAGATGGCGCGACAGGTTCAGTAAATACTTGGCAAACGCTAGTCACATTGACAGGAATTACAGCTACTAATGTGACGCTCGATAATTTCTCAACGCCAATGTCACCAACAGGCACAGCTGTTAGTGGTCAAACGCTAACGGGAACAGTCAATAACGACGTGTTACACGGCAATGTGGGCAACGATACGATTACTGGCAATGGTGGTTCCGATCAGTTATCAGGCTCGGGCGGCAATGACTTAATTACAGGTTCGGGTTATCTAAGTGGGGATGCGGGCAATGATTTTATTACTGCCATTGTTTCGACTTATAACTCTGGCGAAATTATTATCAACGACGTGCAAGGCGGGACAGGTTATGACACCTTAATCGGTAGCACAGGCGATGATAATTTTTACGATTATTCAGGTAGCAATTCTATCGATGGCGGTGCGGGCAATGATACGTTTGAGATTACATCGGACAATGCTGCTGACATTAGCACTATCACAGGTGGCGCAGGTTCGGATAAGTTCTATGTCAGTGCTTACAGTTTAAGCGCACCTGTTGTCACCGATTTTATGGCAGGAATCGGCGGCGATGTTATCAATGTCAATTCGTTACTGACTCGAAATACCACTTATACCTCAGCGGCTGGTGATCCATTTGGATCAGCTGGTTATTT
>JAQTXN010000102.1 GCA_028688755.1 Methylococcales bacterium
ATTGCCTAAAGTATCTAAAATTGCCCGCAATGTGTCAAACGTCGAATTCGCTAAATTTTCAAATGAATCAATGCCATATGAAATAAGCAATTCCGCAATTTTTTCACCGATGCCGCGAATTTTGGTTAAATCATCCGCACCTTTTTGAGTCACTTTTTCTGCTTTCTCAGGCACGGTGATAACACAATTATCATGTTGATTCGGGGCATTTTGATCATTGACCCAACGCCCATCGGCAAGCAAATAGCGATATTGGTACGACTGCCCTGCTTCAAGTGAAACACTTGTTTTCATGACACCATTTTTGCTTTTTTTCAGGGCAATGCCTTCGTTTTCATTCCAATTATTGAACTCGCCTAATAAAACGCCGCTTGTTGCATCGCCGACGATTTCAGCAGGAAGTGTAAAAGTAACTTTTGTTTTCATAATCTCACCCATGTTTGGAGTTTAAAAAGTCAAAATAAAGCAAAAATGTGTCAATAAAATTAAGCAGCAACGCTTTCTTTGTCTGCGCCAACTGTCCACAATTTTTCTAAGGTGTAATACTCACGCGCTTGTGCTGTCATCGCATGAACAATCACATCGCCCAAATCCAAAAGCACCCAATCAGAAGTCATATCACCTTCTACGCCCAGCGGCATAACACCGTTTTCTTTGACTTTCACTTCAACGTAATCGCACAAGGCTTTTAAATGGCGATTCGAGGTGCCTGTGACGACAATCATGTAATCGGTAAAACTGGTTTTGTCACGCACGTCTAAAACCGTCAAGTCGAGAGCTTTGCGTTCGTTTAATTCGCCTTGAACTAAGGCTAAAAGTGCTTCTGTTTGCATTGTGTTCCTAAAAATAAAGCTGATGTTTAAAAATATAATCGAGAACCGCGTCAGGTAATAAAAAACGCGGATTTTGTTTAGTGGCAATCATACCGCGAATTGCGGTTGCAGAAATCGCTAATTGGGTAATTTCTTGAAAAAATAACCGTCCAGCAAGTTGTTTTAATTGTGATTTGTCATTGGTTAAGCGTGATTTAAAAAATTCATCTAACGGATTCAATGCGGAATTTGGGCGTGTAATGACGACAATATGCGCGAAATTAAACAATTCGCGCCAGCGAAACCACGTTGTAAATTCGTTAAACGCATCGCGACCAATAAACAAAAGTAGCGGTTCATTTGGATAATCGAAGCGTAGTTTTTCCAGCGTGTGAAAGGTGTAAGAACCGCCTGAACGTTCTAATTCTTGTGCATCGACCACAAAATTAGGCTGATTTTCGAGCGCAATTTGCAACATTTCTAAACGTTGCGCTGCGGTTGCGCTGGGTTCATCACGATGCACAGGTTGGGCGCAAGGAATTAAGCGAATGTGGTCGAGTTCAAATAATTCCTTCAATTCCAACGCCGAACGCAAATGTCCGTAATGAACTGGGTCGAATGTGCCGCCAAAAATACCAATCATTTATTGCCGAATATGCCCATCGCCTAGCACGATATATTTGAGTGAAGTTAAACCCTTCAAACCCACAGGGCCGCGTGCATGTAATTTGTCAGTGCTAATACCAATTTCTGCACCTAATCCATATTCAAAACCATCTGCAAAGCGCGTTGACGCATTCACCATCACCGAACTTGAATCGACTTCGCGTAAGAATCGACGCGCTAACGTGTAATCTTCGGTCACAATCGCTTCGGTGTGTTGCGAACTGTACTGATGAATATGATTCATCGCTTCATCGATACCGCTAACAATTTTTATCGACAAAATCGGTGCAAGATATTCCGTGTTCCAATCTTCTTCGGTTGCACGAACAGCATTTGAAATCAGCGAACACGTTTTTGCACAACCGCGCAATTCCACACTTTTGTCATGATAAATCTCAGCGAGTTGTGGCAATAATTTTGGGGCAATACTTTCTGCAACAAGTAACGTTTCCATTGCATTGCAAACGCCATAACGATGCGTTTTGGCATTCACAGCAATGCGAATTGCTTTTTCAATATCCGCTTTATCATCGATATAAACGTGGCAAATACCGTCTAAATGTTTAATCACAGGAATGGTCGCTTCGTTGCTGATACGCTCAATTAAACTTTTCCCACCGCGTGGCACAATCACATCGACGAATTGCTTCATCGTAATCAACTCACCCACCGCAGCACGGTCGGTTGTTTCGACAATTTGCACGGCTGTTTCAGGTAATTCCGCATTTTTCAAACCTTGCTTAATGCACGCGGCAATCGCTTGATTTGAATGAATCGCCTCCGAACCACCTCGCAAAATACACGCATTTCCCGATTTTAAACATAACGCCGCTGCGTCAATCGTTACATTCGGGCGTGATTCGTAAATAATTCCAATCACGCCAAGCGGCACGCGCATTTGCCCCACTTGAATCCCGCTTGGACGATAACTTAAATCGTTAATTTCACCAATCGGGTCAGGCAGCGCAGCGACTTGAATTAAGCCGTCAATCATTGCTTGAATGCCTTTTGGCGTAAGCGTCAATCTGTCGAGCGACGCATCATCTAAGCCATTTTCTTTGCCAGCAACCAAATCTTTTTGATTTTCAGCGATTAACGTTGCTTTGCTATCTTGTAATTCGTTAGCAATGGCAATCAACGCGCGATTTTTCAAATTCGTTTCAGCATGACTTAAAATTCGTGCCGCGTCTTTGGCTTGTTGCCCTAAGGTTTGCATATAAGTTTGAATGTTCATATTTTTCTCGTTTGTGTTGTGATTACGCAATGCCTGTATTTTCACGACGATAACGTTTATCAAATACAGCTAAAAATCCACCAAATGCCATAAATAAACCGCCTACCCAAATCCAACGCACAAACGGTTTGTAATAAACACGCAATGCCCACGAACCATCGTCGCCAAGTGGTTCACCGAGTGCGACAAATAAATCGCGTGTTAAACCTGCATCAATGCCTGCTTCAGTCATTGGCATGCCAGAGGCGTTATAAGTACGTTTTTCGGGATGTAATTCAGCGATTAAATTTTGATTTTTGGTCACGGTAAAATGTCCTGCATTTGCTTGATAATTCGCACCTGTTGAAGGTTTTACGCCATGAAATAGAAAATCAAAACCTGCTAAATGCAAGGATTCATTCGGTGCAAGACGAATATCTTTTTCTTCCGAATACGTTGAAACCATCGTCACGCCAACAATAAATACGGCAATCCCCAAATGCGCGACCGTCATTGCCCAAATGCTTAACGGTTGCTGAGTCAAGGCTTGCCATTTATCGGTTTTATTTTTCAAGCGGTCATAAATACCAAAGCCTGCGCCAATCGCTGTCCAAACAGCAAGCGTTAAACCAATAAATGCCGCCCACGAAAAATGCGTTTGCAAAAATGCTAACGCTAAACCGATTGCCAAACTTGCCGCCAACGGAATCATGACTAATTGCCACAAACGTTTCACGTTATCTTGTCGCCAACGTGCCAAAACGCCGATACCTACAAAAAACGCAAGTGGTGCGGTCAATGGCACAAACACGCCATTGAAATACGGCGAGCCAACGGAAATTTTGCCTAAACCTAACGCATCAATCACCAGCGGATAAAGCGTACCGAGTAAAATCGTTGCGGTTGTCGCAACCAATAAAACGTTATTGACCAGCAAAAGTGCATCCCGTGAGACCAGTTCAAAATGTCCTTCGGTTTGAATTTTGGGAGCTTGAATGGCAAACAACAATAATGAACCACCGACGACAATGCCTAAAAATACTAAAATGAAAATCCCGCGTGTCGGGTCGCTGGCAAAGGCATGAACCGATGTTAAAACGCCTGAACGTACTAAGAACGTGCCTAGTAAACTGAGTGAAAAGGCGAAGACTGACAATAAAATTGTCCAACTTTTGAACATGCCGCGTTTTTCAGTTGCCGCCAAAGAATGAATTAACGCTGTGCCAACAAGCCACGGCATAAACGAGGCATTTTCGACAGGATCCCAAAACCACCAACCACCCCAGCCTAATTCGTAATATGCCCACCAACTGCCAAGTACGATGCCTAGCGTTAAAAATAACCATGCGGTTGTTGTCCAAGGACGAGTCCAACGCACCCACGCGGCATCAAGTTTGCCATTCATCAACGCGGCAATCGCAAACGCAAACGCCACTGAAAAACCGACATATCCCATATAAAGCATCGGCGGATGAATCGCCATTCCTGGGTCTTGTAACAATGGATTTAAATCACGACCTTCGGCTGGAATAGGAAAAATACGTTCAAACGGATTCGACGTAAAAATCACAAACAACAAAAAACCTAATGCCACCGCGCCCATGATGCTTAAAACTCGAGCCACCAATTCAGTCGGTAAGTTTTTACTAAATAGCGCAACGGCACTTGTCCACAACGACAAAATCAATGCCCAAAGCAGCAATGAACCTTCGTGCGAACCCCAAACCCCTGCGACTAAATACATAAAGGGCAAATGCGTGTTGGAATTTGACGCAACGTAAAGCACGGAAAAATCGTGATTGATAAACGAGGCAGTCAAAATGCCGTAAGACACCATCATGAAAAAGGTTTGCCCAAATGCCGTAGGTCGCGCCAACGCAATCCAACTACCAACACCTTTTTGCACACCGAGTAATGGCACAACCGCTAACACCAACGATAAACACGCCGCCAAAATTAACGAAAATTGTCCTAATTCAGGCAACATCATTTTTGTGTCTCCGCAGGTGCCGTTTTCATACTGCCAGCCACTTCAGGCGGCATATAGTTTTCATCGTGTTTCGCTAGCACTTCTTGCGCGATAAAAACGCCGTTTGCGTCTAATTTACCGTTTGCCACAATGCCTTGTCCTTCACGGAAAAGGTCAGGCAAAATCCCTGTGTATTCAACCGTGACTTCTTTTGCCATATCCGTTAAAACAAATCGAACTGTTAAACCCGAAGGTTGACGCACAACGCTGCCTTTCACGACCATGCCACCTAAACGAAACAAATGGTCTTTTGGGGCTTTGCCTTCGATAACGTCTGTTGCCGAAAAGAAATACATCAAATTATCGTTAAACGCTCGCAAACCAAAAAAAGTGGCTATCGAAATCCCTGCAACCATCAGCAAAATCAAACCTAAACGTTTTTGTTTGATAATTCTCATTGGTTTTGCTCCCGTCTGCGTTTTAACAATAAGCCGCGCAAAATTTGTTTATTTGCCAACAAGGGTTTGATTGCGCCAATCAGCAATAACAAAAACGTCAATCCGTAAGATGTCCACACATAAAAGGCGTAACCGCCCATTGCGAAAAATTCGCTCATTTCACCTTCTCCAATAGTTCGTCAATCCATTTACCATTTGGTTCACGTTCTAACAATTCATTTCGGCAACGCAATAATAGCGCGATGAAATAATAAACTTTGAACGCGCCTGCCATCACGAGTAACGGAATTAACATATCAATGTGAATCGAAGGCTTGTCTAATTTTGTCACCGTTGCGCCCTGATGCAGTGTGTTCCACCATTCGACCGAATAATGAATAATCGGAATGTTCACCACGCCCACTAACGCTAAAATCGCCACAGCGCGTGACGCGGTGCGCTTATCTTCAATGCCGTTATAAAGTCCGATAACGCCCAAATATAAAAACAACAAAATCAATTCTGAGGTTAAACGCGCATCCCAAACCCACCACGCGCCCCACATTGGTTTTCCCCAAAGTGAACCTGTGACGAGTGCTAAAAAGGTAAAACTTGCGCCAACAGACGCGCTGGAAATACTGACGATTTCTGCGAGTTTGATTCGCCAAACTAATCCGATTCCGCCACTAATTGCCATCACAACATAAATAAACATCGACATCCACGCGGCAGGAACGTGAACATAAATAATTCTGAAACTATCGCCTTGTTGATAATCGGCTGGGGCGGTAATCAATCCACCGTATAAACCATAACCAAGCAATACAAAAAATAATGCCGTTAGCCACGGTAACATTTTGCCGCTAATCGCGTAAAAATAAGGCGGTGAGGAAAATTTATAAATAAATCGCATGAACATAATCAACCTAAGTTCGAGATAATAATTTGTCAAAGAGAAAGTCTAACAGAACTATTTTGCCAATTTGACGATTTTTACAACTGTGTGAAAACTAAAAATTGAAGGCAAAAAAAAAGAGCTTAACACTTTCGCGTAAGCTCTTTTTATATGGTGCCTTGGGCCGGAGTCGAACCGGCACGTCCTTTCGAACGAGGGATTTTAAGTCCCTTGCGTCTACCAATTTCGCCACCAAGGCAAATAACTTGATAAGCCGCACATTATAAAGAAAATTTAATTTTGTGCCACATTTTTTTCAGTTTTATCGTAAAAAATACTTATTTTGTTTCTTTTTGCAACATAACTCGTTGTTTTATCGCGACGATTAACAAACCAGCAAAAATTAGCCACAGCAAACTTGGCAGCAAATAAAACCATTGCTGATAAAACGTTGCAGGTGGATTTTTCAAATACGGCACACGATAAACATCTGCCCACATTTCGTGAATAGGTGAGCGTTGCAAAATCTCCCCCGATGCTAAACCGACTGAAGAAATACCCGTATTTGTGACGCGCAACACAGGTCGGCGAAATTCCACACCACGCGCGAGTGTCATGTAAAAATGTTGATACGGTTGTTGCCACGTTCCATACCATGAATCGTTGGTGACATTCACAATCACGTCAGCCCCCAAATTCGCTAAATCACGCGAAAAATAGGCAAATAAGCCTTCGTAACAAATCTGTGGTGCCATTTTTAAATCACGCAAATTAAACAACGTTGTCGCACCATCCCCGCGTGCAAAATGCCCAATTGGCGGTAAAAAATTACGAATTTGTGGGAAGTATTCCTCAAACGGGATGTACTCACCAAAGGCAAGCAAAATGGTTTTGCTGTAATGTGGCGGAATAATTTCACCTTGTTCATTCAATAAAAATAGCGAATTTGTCAGTAATCTATCGGGGAATTTTACGCTGTAAGCACCTGTGACGAGAGGCACGTTGTGCGTTTTTAAAAATTCTTGTAACTGACGGGGATAATCATTTTGCGCGATTAAATTTTCACCTAAAAAGGTTGGGAATGCCGATTCAGCCCAAAACACAAAATCAATTTTCTCATTTTTATGTTTTTCTAACGCTTCATGAGTGAGCGATAAATAACGATTCAAAATCGCTTGCCCGTAACCATCGCCCGATTCTGCCGCCATTTTCTCCATACTACCGACATTACCTTGAACCATTAGCACGTTAAATTCTGCATCAGGCTTTGGCAAACGTGCTTCTAACGCTAAACCACTTAGATTTAACAACGCAAAAACACCGACTACTGAACCGAAAAGTATTTTACCTTTGCGTTCATTTCGGTATTTCCACGCCAAATAAAGCGGCAAATTAAATGCTAACGTGATTGCGCTTAAACCACTGAAACCAACTATTTCAGCCAGTTGATAAAATGGAACACTGTAACCAAACCACGAATAACCAAAATTCCAATCAAACAACGTGAACGAATACGCTTCGCTTAAAATTGTAATAATTGCCAACAATGCGAGCGATAATGCAGGTGAACATTGCAATTTTCGTTTCAACAAAAACCACGCCGTGCCAGCAATTGCCACAAACGTATGTGCAAAAAGTGCGTACAGAATCATTCCGACAACGGCAAAAATCCACGGCAACCCCGCGAATTCATGCAGCAAATACGTCATCCAATTAAAACCAATCAGCGTAAAAACAAACGCTGTGGTCATGCCGCCAAAAATCACAGGTTTTAACTCAGTTTGTCTCAGCCAAAAAATCCACAATGGCACAAAACCAAATAACGCCGCCCAAGGCGGAAATGGAATGTAACTGGTGCCGATAAAAATGCCCGATAAAATCGGCAACCAATAATTTTTCAAACTGGTCTTAACGGCTATGAATTTCAGCATGAAGCGCACGGAATTCATCGGTTAATTTATGAGCGGGAACGTAATGTACCAGCGGCTTAGATTCAGAATGTGATTCGCGCACTTTTACCGACGTTGAAAGCATCGAAGCGAGTACAGGTAAACCTTCTGCAATCAATTCATTGACTAATTGACGCGGCAAATTTGCTTGTTTTTGGAATTGATTGACGATGATACCGTCGATTTCTAAATTTGGATTGTGGTCGGCTTTGACTTCGGTGAGCGTTTGCATAAGCAAATACAAGGCATCTCGTGCAAAGGTATCGCAATCAAACGGAATCAAACATTTATGCGCGGCAATGAGCGCAGACTGACTGTAGAAATTCAAAATGGGCGGCGTGTCCATATAAATTTCATCAAAACCTTCCAATTTTTCTAACGCTTCTTTGAGTTTGAAAATTTTGTAACGCGATTCTAAACGACCTTGCAACGGTTCCATTTCAGGGTGCGAAGGTAAAACGTATAAATTAGGGAAAGGCGTGGCATGAATCGCATTTTCTAAACCACTTCCTTTACCGCCACCAAATAACGATACACTCAACGTTTCTTTGAAAAAATGGACAATCGTTTTATCGCTGTCAGTTTCTTTTCGACCGAGAAGATATTGCGTTGAATTGCCTTGTACGTCTAAATCGATAACGAGCGTTTTCTTGCCTTCTAACGCGCTAATTGCCGCTAAATTACAGGTAATGGTTGATTTGCCTACGCCGCCTTTTTGATTAAAAATTACTCTACGCATGATTTTTCCTAAAAATATTGAATAACACATCGGCGCGATTTTACACAGATTAGGGCGTAAAAAAGGGGATTTTTTATAAAAACTGTGAAATGGTTCACAAAATCAAATTACGTTTTAAATTATAATTCATGACGTTAAACATAGTGTATTGCCCTACTTTTAATATCAAATGTAAATAAAAAGCGAAGACAAATGGGGATTTTCTAGCTTATTTTTCAATCGATATTTATTGTGGGGCAATTTTTTTATGTTTAGATGACAATCTCTGCTAAATGCCCACTCGCTTCCAGCCACGCTTTTCTGTCCCCTGCCCTTTTTTTAGCGAGCAATAAATCCATCATTCCTTCGGTGGCTTCAAAATCATCCACCGTTAATTGCACCAAACGGCGCGTGTCAGGATTCATCGTAGTTTCGCGCAATTGACTGGGATTCATTTCGCCTAATCCTTTAAAACGTTGCACGTTGACTTGTCCTTTGATTTTTTCGGCTTTGATTATGTCCAACATGCCCTGACGTTCAGATTCATCGAGCGCGTAAAAAACCCGTTTGCCGACATCGACACGATAAAGCGGCGGCATGGCAACGAAAACGTGAC
>JAQTXN010000103.1 GCA_028688755.1 Methylococcales bacterium
CCCTGCCCTAACGGTTGTAAATGCAAATGCAAGCGTTCATCAACAGGTACATTTGTAGCTTGCGTTGCAAGCCCTACCATATTCGATTGCACAGTAAGCGTTGACGCGATTGCTGAAATCGAATCCATCACTTTTTGCCTTGCGCTAACGGGAATTTTTAGACCGCCCATCCCCAATGTTTGTGCGACTTGGCGATGTTGCTCGTTGATTTTATAAAGCAAAATGCCATTTGCTGTTTTTTGAACTGCCATTTGTGCTGACGGCGTGATTTGTGGCTGCAACATCAGTAATAATTGCTCGCCTTCTTCTTGCACTAAAAGTTGCGGTTCAGCAGCTTGAATATCAATTGGCGAATTGTATTGCACTTGATTTGCCCAAAAAATCAGCGGATGCCCAATGGCTTCAAATAAGGCTTCTTCTGGAACGCTATACGTTTCAACATAACCGTAGTAATAATCGTTAGACTGGGATGATTTTTTGATTTTTTTACAAATTCGAATGTCTTGCTCTGTTAAATAAGAAAACGAATTTAATTCACTGTGCAGCCGTTTGAGTGCGATATTTCGTCCTTTTGACCAATTGCCGTTTTTACCCAATTTTTGTTCTTTGGGTTCTAACGAAAATTCGTCTCGCTCTAAACTTAACGTCCAAACCATGCGTGACTCAGATTGTTCCGTGTCAATTGTCGCTGTTTTGAGCGTGTTAATTTGTGACAAGGCTTCAAGCGCACGTTCCCATGCCGCCGTTTTTGGCATTGCCTCGAGCAATTCTGTGAAGGGTAAAGTTGCGTATTTTGCCGCAAGCCTGTCACAGGCTTTATGACTGTAATTGAAACGTTTTAATAACGCCGTTCCAATGCCAACGTACCAAACATTATTTAATTCATTTGCCACTTGGCAATAATTCGCCAGTGGTGCGAAATAAGTCGCTTGATTGGATGGCTCAGATAAATTTTCAGTTTCATCAAGCCAATAGCGCAGCAGTAATTGCACTAAACTTGCGTAAGGCAATCGCGCCGCATTGTGATGAACTAATGTACTTTGGGAAAATGGTTTTTTGCCTTGATAAATTTCCAGCGCATCATGCAACAGAATCGTTAAACCTTCTTGTCCCTGTGACTTTTTCAGACAAATTTGTAAATACGAATCCATCACAGACAAATTGGGTAACGTGCGAGTTCTAAACAACATTAACCCATAGAAAAAATCATAAAAACTACCAAACGTAGCATTTTTTTTATTTCCTTTACGAATCAATCTTAATGCTTCTGTAAATAATTCGAGTGCGTTATCGTAACGATTTTGCAAAATGGCGAGCATGGCACTTAATTGTAAGCCTTGCGCCGAATAATCGTTTTCTAACCAACGCGCTGCATATTTATCATTTCCTCGAAATAAACGTTGTTCTAAAACAAGATGCGTTATTTCTTCATTGCTATTTTTCACACTGCCAAATGATTCTTCAAGTAATTCGATTATTTTGTATTTATTTGAAATTGAATTCGGATCAAACGAAAAATAATCGCTCCAAATGGTGTATTTCAAAATGGGAAAACGAATGCCTTGAGGCAATGACATGAACCATTCTTTGTTGAAATTTTCAAAAAACAAATCAAGCATTGCTTTAGCAAAATAATCGGTTGAATTGTTATAAAGCGAAACAAGATTTGCCTCAAAACCTGTTTCGTTACCTTGATATAAAAACAACCGTAGTCTTTTGATTTGATTGAAATAAATCTGCCTAGCTGTTCCGTAAGTTGGCTCACGTTCCATAATAATGAGTTGCGTGAGTTTATTAAACCAAGGACGAGAAATGGCATGACGCATTAACATATTTGCAATTTCAGACGGACAATTCCACCCTTCATTTGTCGTAATCAAAAAACCCATTTTCACAAAACGTTCTTTAAAATCTTGATTCACTGCTTTTTGAGTTTCTAAATCAAAACCTGTTTGTTTTAACAAATTCGTTAAATTCATTTGACCTATCGGCGAATAAGTCACTGCTAAAACGAGCAAAAGATTTTGTTCAAGATAAGATAACGTCGGGAAAACTTCAGAAAGGCGTTTTTGAATAATCGTCATGATTTTTTGAAAAAAGTGTTAACAATGATGAGTTGTCGCAATCAAATCCCACGCCTCTTGCGCGGTCTGGGCGTATTGAATAAGTGTTAAATCGTCGGCGCAAATTGCGCCTTCTTCAACTAGCACGTCAAAATTTACAATTCGATTCCAGTAATTTTTACCAAACAAAATAATAGGGATGCGGCGCATTTTTTTGGTTTGAACCAGCGTGAGGGCTTCAAATAATTCGTCTAACGTGCCAAAACCACCAGGAAATGCCACTAATGCTTTCGCACGCATGAGCAAGTGCATTTTTCGCACGGCAAAATAATGAAATTGAAAACATAAATCGGGCGTAATGTAAGAATTGGGAATTTGTTCATGTGGCAATGCAATGTTAAAACCAATGCTTTTGCCGCCATTTTCAAACGCACCACGATTTGCCGCTTCCATCACCCCGCCACCGCCGCCTGTTACCACGGCAAAAGCAGGATTATTTTTGGCAATTAACCCGCCAAGTTCTCGTGCTTGTGCGTAATAATCATTTTGCGGTGACGTTCTTGCGCTACCAAAAATAACCACGGTGGATTCAATTTTGTGTTCATTTAAAGCAAGTTCGGCTTTTAATAATTCAAGCTGTAAACGTACAGGACGCAACTCGTCTCGAATCATAAAATCAAAATCATGATACGCAAGGCGATAAGCGGGCGATTGCATTTGTAGCGTTTGTTTTAATGTAGCAGCTTGAGCGTGTTTATCGGCATCTTCTTTTGCCGTCGTAAAAGAATGCTCGTAAGTAAAATCGTCGATAAAATCAGTAGTCATACGGTCTTGTGCAATGAAGTAAATCTAACGGGTGTTATAAACAACAATGGTTTTCCCATGTGAGGCTATAACACCTTTGAGTTCAAGTTCTTTTAGAACGCGCCCAGCCATTTCGCGTGAACAGCCAACGATTCGTCCAAGTTCTTGTCGTGAAATATGTAATTGCATTCCATCTGGATGCGTGATTGCGTCAGCCGATTTACACAAATCAAGCAGCGCGTGAGCAATTCGTCCTTCTACATCAATGAAGGCTAACTCACATAATTTTCGGCTGGTTGCGAGTAATCGCCCTGCGAGTTGATCACCGATTAAATACAAAATATCGGGTGCAAAAGGTAACAATTCGTTGCATAACACTTGTTTTAGTCGAACATAGCTAATTTCAGCTAATACGCATGGTTCGCGGGTTCGCACATTGACTTTGCGAACTTCTGCGCCTTTAAAAATGCCAATTTCGCCAATGAATTCATGTTTACCTAAATATGCCAAAATCAACTCGTGTCCATTGTCACTTTCTTCATTTTCGGCACAAACAGCGAGTGAACCATCAATGACAAAAAACAATCGATCACCAATATCACCAATTTTGATAATATCGACTTTGCTTTGATAGGTTTTACGATGGCAGTATTTTAAAAAAGCCTCAAGAGCTTCTTTATACGGCGATTGAGTGATTGGATTCATAGAGTGCGTTGCTTTTTTTTATAATTCTCTAGCATAATGCCATTTTATCAATTTTCACGTTCGATTTTATGAAAAAACAAACTATTACAAAATTATTTCTGATGTTAAGCGTGCTTGCAATTGTCGGCTGCTCAGATGATAAACCTGAATCGAAAACTAAAGCGCAAACAAATGGCGTAACAGAAGAGCCAATTAGTCATACATTACTTGGAACGAAAGTCAGTGCCAGCGACAAACAAAAATTTGAAGACGAGTTTGCAAAGCAATGCGTTGCACGCGAATTAAAAACGTCGAACAATCCAGACTACGACAAACCGCGCGTTGCTAAGGCGTGTGAATGCGTCGCCACTTATTTAATGAAAGATTTAACCGCCATTGAAGCCGAAAAATTCTTGACCGAACATCAAGGTTCACAGTCACTCACGATTAAATACGAAAACGCGGCATACCATTGTTTGCAACAAAAGGCCCCACAGCCACCCCATTTGTTTAGCAAGCAGTAACTTTCTGCTAAAATGCGCGTTCAAATAAATCCTTTCTTAACTTTTGAGACTTTAGATTATGGCTTTTGTTGTTACCGAAAACTGCATTAAATGTAAATTTACCGATTGCGTTGACGTTTGCCCTGTGGATTGCTTTCATGAAGGTCCAAACTTTTTAGTTATCGACCCTGATGAATGTATTGATTGCACATTGTGTGAGCCTGAATGCCCTGCAAACGCGATTCACTCAGTAGATGAATTGCCAGAAGGTCAAGAAGTCTTCGCAGAATTAAATGCTGAACTTGCTAAAAAATGGCCATTGATTACGTCTGTTCAAGATGCGTTGCCTGATGCTGACGAATGGAATGGCAAAGAAGGTAAGTTGTCATTGCTTGAAAAATAAAATTTTTATTTTTCAGCAAAAAAAGCCGCTTCTACATTTTATGTAAAAGCGGTTTTTTTATGGGTAAAAATTATTTCATCATCAAATAACGCTGCTTTATCGATTGCCCTAATTGATGAACCGCCATCGCGTATTTATTGCTGCTGTTGTATTTTTTAATGCAATTAAAATTACTACCGATTGCCCAAAATTGATTGCCGCTATCTGTACCTAAAATGATGTATTCGTCATCAATATCGCCGTTAATGGGCGTGGTGACGAGTTGGTTAAATTTCCAGCCAGAATTACTAAAATAATGTGCGACGCTACCAATCGCATCTTCTGAATTCCACAAATCACGTTTGCCATCACCGTTAAAATCCACGGCGAGTTTACGAAAACTTTTCGGCATAAATTGCCCTAAACCTAACGCTCCAGCCCATGACCCAATTACGGAACGTGGATTTAAATTTTCTTCTTTTGTCATCAACAAAAAATTTTCGAGTTCTTTGGTGAAGTATTCAGCACGTCGAATGGTAAAAAATGACAAGGTACTCAAGGCATCGAACGTGTTGGTTTTACCGACATTTCGCCCAAAATAGGTTTCCACACCAATAATCCCAACGATATATTCGGGGTCAACATGATACGTTTGCGCGGCACGTTGCAGAGCTTCGGCATTTTGTCGCCAAAAAATCACGCCGTTGTTAATGTGCGCGTCATCCAAAAATTGTTTGCGATAACTTGACCAACCAAGCGTAGGTTTTGGTTTTGGTGGCAGAACGGGTTGAGGCGAAACAGGGCCTGTGTATTTCGGTTTAGGTGGTACAAATGGGTCAACTTCCAAATGTAAAACCGAATCCAATTTGTTCGCTTGCGAAAACAAGCCATTCAAATAATCTTCTGAAAAACCGTAATCATGCACCATGTGTTGAATAAATTCGCGCACACCTGCTTGATTCGCGTAAATGCCAACTAACGGACGAGGTTCAACATACGTCGGCAATCGTCCTGTATCGGCTGGCTGTGGTTTGCTTGGACGGATAACTGGCTCAGATGCACAACCTGCGAGCAAAAGTAACAGTGAAAAAGTACAAACACGGTGCAAAGTTGAAGTGGTCACGGCTCTATCTCAAATAGCAATCGGGGCGGATATGTGCGTATCGGCATCGTAGCCAATTAGTTCAAAATCATCGTAGCTGTAATCAAAAATCGAAGCAGGTTTGCGCTTAATTCTCATGGTCGGCAACGCGCGAGGGGTGCGTTGTAACTGCGTTTTTGCTTGTTCAAGATGATTCAAATACAAATGCACATCGCCACCTGTCCAAACAAATTCGCCTAATTCTAAGTCGCATTGCTGGGCTATCAGCATCGTCAACAACGCATAGCTGGCAATGTTAAATGGCACGCCGATAAATGTATCGCAACTGCGCTGATAAAGTTGGCAAGAAAGTTTGTTATTCGCAACATAAAACTGAAAAAACGCATGACATGGCGCAAGAGCCATTTTGCCATTTTTGACATTTTCTTGTGGGCTGATTTTCTCGTCAGGCAAATCCGCGACATTCCATGCGGAAACGATAATTCGACGGCTGTTTGGATTAGTTTTTAATTGTTCGATGACTTGCGAGATTTGGTCAATGGTTTCGCCGTTGGGTGTTTCCCATGAACGCCATTGTTTGCCGTAAATTGCGCCTAATTCGCCGTTTTCATCACTCCATTCACGCCAAATTGAAACGCCTTTTTCTTCCAGTAAATTGTTGTTCGTGTCGCCATTCAAAAACCATAACAATTCATGAATAATTGACTTCAAATGCACTTTTTTGGTGGTGATAAGCGGAAAACCTGCCGCCAAATCAAAACGCATTTGATGCCCGAAAATCGATAACGTGCCGTTTCCTGTTCGGTCGCCTTTTTGCGTGCCTTCGGTGAGCAGTTTATCTAAAAGTTCAAGATAATTTTTCATGTTTTTTATACGCAAAAATCATTAAACCTGCCCCAATCACAATCATCGGTGTGGACAAAATCTGTCCCATCGTCACCCAATCAAGCGCGAGATAACCCAAATGCGCGTCAGGTAAACGATAAAATTCAACGAAAAATCGGAAACAGCCGTAACACATCACCGCTAAACCTGTTGCCGCCATTGTGGGGCGTTGCTTTTGGGTGTAAATCCACACAATCACAAACAAGACAAAACCTTCCAAAAATGCTTCGTAAAGTTGTGACGGGTGACGCGCCACATCGCCACCATTGGGGAAAATCATTGCCCACGGTACGTCTGTTGGTCTGCCCCAAAGTTCAGAATTGATAAAATTCCCCAACCGTCCCGCACCTAGCCCAATCGGCGCAATCGGCGCAATCAAATCTGTGAGTTGAAAAAGCGAGCAATTTTGCTTTTTGGCAAACCACGCCATTGCCGCAAAAACACCGAGCATCCCGCCATGAAAAGACATTCCGCCTTGCCAAATTTTGAATAAAATTAGCGGATTTTCTAAAAACGCGCTGAAGTTATAAAACAAAATGTAACCAATTCGACCGCCCAAAATCACGCCCATTGCACCCCACGTCACTAAATCTTCAATGGCTTCAGGTTTGATGGGCGACCACGCTTGTTTTGCGCGATATTGCCCAAGCAAATAAACCGCCGCAAAACCAATCAGGTACATGATGCCGTACCAGTGAATTTTTACAGCACCAATCGAAATCGCAACAGGGTCAATGGCTGGATAAGCAAGCATTTTTATACGTCCAAATTCGATACGTCTAACGCATTTTTGACAATGAAATCACGGCGCGGTTCAACGACATCGCCCATCAACGTGGTGAAAATTTCATCGGCGGCAATCGCATCTTCAATGCGAACTTGTAACAAACGGCGATTATTGCTATCGAGCGTTGTTTCCCATAATTGCTCAGGATTCATCTCACCCAAACCTTTGTAGCGTTGAATGGTTTGCCCTTTTTTGATTTCGCGCATCATCCACTCAAACGCCTGTTTGAAGTTTTCAACAGGCTGTTGACGTTCGCCCATTTGCATCACAGATTCAGCGTTAAACATACCCGCCGTTTCCTGTGCATAAGTCGAAATTTTTTGATAATCCGTGCTGTTGAAAAACGCCATCGGCAACACAAAAACTTTGCTCGTGCCGTGTCTGCGTTTCGTCACGGTGATTTTGAAATCATGCGGAGTGTGGTATTCCAACTCACTGCTAAATTCCGCTAAACCACCCGCTTCGGTCAAACGCGCATGAATGTTATCAAGCCACTTTTGCATTGATTCTGCCGACGATTTTGTTTCATCTGTCAACGGTTGAATGTAGCAAAATTGGTCTAAAAATACGTCGTCATAACGTCGCGCTAAACGCTGAATAATTGCGTTCACGTCTAAAAATGCTTTTGCTAATTTTTCCAAGCCTTGCCCTTGAATTGCAGGCGCAGACGGCTCGGTAATCAATTGTGCTTTTTCGAGCGCGAGTTGAATCAAATAACTATTCAATTCGGCATCGTCTTTGACGTAATGTTCTTGTTTGCCTTTTTTGACTTTGTAGAGCGGTGGTTGTGCGATGTAGATGTAACCTTTTTCAACAATTTCAGGCAATTGGCGATAAAAAAACGTCAGCAATAATGTCCGAATATGCGAGCCGTCAACGTCCGCGTCGGTCATGATGATGATGCGGTGATAACGTAATTTTTCGATGTTATATTCGTCTTTGCCAATGCCACAACCTAATGCCGTAATCAACGTGCCGACTTCTTCGGACGAAATCATTTTGTCAAAACGGGCTTTTTCGACGTTCAAAATTTTACCTTTGAGCGGCAAAATTGCTTGGGTTCTACGGTCACGACCTTGTTTTGCCGAGCCGCCCGCCGAATCCCCTTCGACTAAAAATAATTCTGACAACGCGGGGTCTTTTTCTTGGCAATCAGCGAGTTTCCCTGGCAAACCTGCAATGTCTAAGGTCGTTTTGCGCCGTGTCATTTCACGCGCTCGACGAGCCGCATCACGCGCTCTTGCGGCATCGATAATTTTGCCAACAATCAATTTTGCGATTTGCGGTTTTTCTAACAAAAATTCTTGCAACTTTTCATTCATCGTCGATTCAACCAGCGGTTTAACTTCCGATGAAACGAGTTTATCTTTGGTTTGCGACGAGAATTTTGGGTCAGGTACTTTCACAGATAAAACAGCCGTTAAACCTTCCCGCGCATCGTCGCCAGTCGTAGCAACTTTTTCTTTTTTCGCTAAACCGTTAGTTTCGATGTATTGGTTGATTGTGCGTGTTAATGCGCCACGAAAACCCGCTAAATGCGTACCTCCGTCGCGTTGAGGAATGTTGTTGGTGTAGCAAAAAACATTTTCTTGATACGAATCGTTCCACTGCATGGCGACTTCAACTGTCACGCCTTCTTTTTCAGCTGAAAAGTAGAAAACATCAGGGAATAACGGCGTTTTATTTTTGTTTAAATGCGTGACAAACGCGCTAATTCCGCCTTCAAATTCAAAAACGTCTTCTTTGTCGCTACGTTCGTCAAACAAACTAATTCGCACGCCCGAATTTAAAAACGATAATTCGCGCAACCGTTTTGCCAAAATATCGTAATGAAATTCTACGTTCGTAAATGTCGCTGTGCTGGGCAAAAAACGAATAGTGGTACCTGAACCTTCAATTTCACCAAACTCGGCAAGAGGGGCCACTGGCTCGCCATTTTTGTACGTTTGTTTGTAGAGTTTTCCGTTTTT
>JAQTXN010000104.1 GCA_028688755.1 Methylococcales bacterium
ACCGATGCGGTGCGAAAAGTAGTGCAAGAAGGGTTAACGGCTGTTGGTTTGCTAGGTTATTTGTTTTACATGGATTGGCGTTTGTCACTGATATTTTTAGTTATTTCGCCAATTATTGCCGTACTGGTGCGTTATGTCAGTAAGCGTTTGCGAATGCTCAGCAAAAAAATTCAAGAATCAATTGGTGATATGACGCATATCACGTCTGAATTGGTAAATGGGCATCGCGTCGTGCGAAGTTACGGCGGTGAAGATTATGAAAAGACGCGCTTTCTGGGTAGCAGTTCGCACAATCGCAATCAGACATTAAAACTGATTAGCACCTCGGCAATTCATAATCAAATCATGCAGTTAATTATTGCGATTGCCTTGGCGATTTTAATGTATGCCGCTTTATTTTTTATGGAACAAGCTAGCGTTGGTTCATTTGTCGGTTATTTAACAGCAGCGTTTTTATTACCTCGTCCAATTCGTCAACTCAGCGACGCAAATAGCGATATTCAACGCGGCATCGTTGCCGCCGAATCGTTGTTTGAAGTCTTAGACGAAAAAGTCGAAATCGACGATGGAGCTTACAGCGTGCCTCGTTGCAAAGGTGATTTAGAATTTAAACACGTTACATTTTGTTATGACGGCAGCGAAGAAAATGCTTTAACCGACATCAGTTTTACCGCAAAAGCTGGTGAAACGATTGCGTTAGTTGGCGCATCGGGGGGCGGAAAAAGTACGCTGGTGAATTTAGTGTCACGTTTTTATCGTTACGAAATCGGCGAAATTTTGCTCGATGGCGTAAATATCAATGCGTATAAACTCGCAAATTTACGTTCGCAGATTGCGCTAGTAAATCAGCAAGTCACGTTATTCAACGACACGATTGCCAGCAATATCGCTTATGGTGCATTAGCAGGCGCCAGTCGTGAAGCGATTACACAAGCGGCGACAGATGCTTATGCAATCGAATTTATCAACAAATTCGAACAAGGTTTAGATACTGAAATCGGCGAAAATGGCGTGAAATTATCAGGTGGTCAACGTCAACGATTGGCTTTGGCACGGGCATTACTCAAAGACGCGCCACTTCTGATTTTGGACGAAGCAACCTCCGCGTTAGACACTGAATCAGAGCGTTACATTCAAGCCGCCTTGCAAAAAGTGATGGGCAATCGCACCACGTTGGTTATCGCACATCGTTTATCGACGATTGAAAATGCTGACAAAATTTTGGTGATTGAAGCAGGGCGAATTGTTGAAGAAGGTTCGCACGCAGAATTGCTCGCAAAAAATGGCGCGTATTCTCGGTTGCACGCGATTCAATTTAAAGAAGATGAAAAATAATGGATAGTACACACGCTTCGCGTTTAATTGTTTTAGACACCGAAACTACAGGTTTAAGTACCAAAGACGGCAATCGTATTCTTGAAATTGGTTGCGTTGAATTGATTGACCGTCGTTTAACGGGCAACAATTTTCACGTTTATATCAATCCGCAGCGTGACAGCGAAGAAGGCGCATTGCGTGTTCACGGAATTACGACCGAGTTTTTAGCAGACAAACCCATTTTTTCTGAAATCGCACAAACCTTTCTAAATTACATTCACGGCGCAGAGTTAATTATTCACAACGCCCCATTTGACGTGGGATTTTTGAATTATGAATTAGTCGATTTACTTAAACTGCCACCGCTGGAAAGTATTTGTACTATTTTCGATACGCTTGCCGATGCAAAAAAACGTTTTCCTTCGCAACGTAATAATTTAGATGCACTGTGCAAACGCTATGATGTAAATAACACGCACCGCGAATTACACGGCGCGTTGCTTGACGCTCAAATTCTCGCTGACGTTTTTTTAAAAATGACAGGCGGGCAATTTTCGCTCATGAATGAAAGCGAAAATGCGGCTCAAAATGTTATTGCTTCAACTCAAAACATTGTCCGAACCCTCGCAAATCGTGCTTCATTGCCAATTTTGCGTTGCAGTAACGAAGAATTACTTGCTCACGAAGCCCGTTTAGACACAATTAAAGGCTGTGTGTGGCGTTTATAAACTAATCAATTCAACGGAAAATGAAATGATACGTCGAGCTTTTATCACTCTTTTTGCAACGACTTTTACAAATATTGCTTACGCGGAGTATTCGCTGTACGAGGGCGATTACGGTTCTTTATCCGCAGGTTTGCAAGTTCAAACAGCTTTTTTTGGCGAAGCCAATAATCAAGCTGGCGGTTCTGCAAAATCTACATTAAGCGATTCTTTTTGGGAACTCAGCGTCAAACCGCATTTTGACGGCTCGTTAAATTTATTTGATGACAGCCAACTTTATGGTGGTTTTAGTTATGTTTATAGCAGTTCGTTAGGTCATGACCCGTCGGGTTATTCGCAAAAAGGTGAACTCTATTTACAAGAAAACGATTACACCGCGTTGGGCAGTTATGACGATTACCATTTTAAAAACAAAACCGAAGACCTTTTCATCGGTTGGAAATCAGGCAAATTGCTCGATGAAGACGAAAAAATCACCGTTGATTTATCAGGCGGTAAGCAAAATTTCAAATTAGGTTCAGGTTTTTTGATTCATTACGGCGCAGATAATGGCGGCAATCGTGGCGCAGGTTGGATAAATCCACGCACCGCGTTTAACAACACCTTAATCGGTCGTTTAAACGTCGATGATTTGAAATTTGAAGGGTTTTATTTAGAAACGCGCCCGCTCAATCCTGCTGAAAAAAGAAGTTATCAAGGTGGAAATATCGAATATGCGTATTCTGAAAACACTACTTTCGGCTTGAGTTATATCAATACCCGCAACAATCATTTTTTGCACGATGAAGGCTCGATTGATTTGCTCGGTGAACAAAAACTCGACAACGATACGTTCAACGCCCGATTTGATTTTTCGCCGTTAGAAAATTTCACCATCAACACCGAATACGCTTATCAAATCAACACCGCGCGTACCGTGTCGCCTGACACGTTAGATAAAACAAAAGTCCATGCGTCGGGTGGTTTTGGACAAATCGAATACAAACGTGACGATTTATTTTGGCAACCTGCCATCAGTTACCGTTACGCGATTCAAGACAAAAATTTTGACAGCATGTCACCAGGTTTTTCAACGTGGGGAACATGGTTTCAAGGCGAAATCAACGGCGAATGGATACTCTATAATTCAAATTTGAGAACGCACCAAGGCAAATTAGTTGTAACACCCGAAGAAAGTGTGACGCTTAATTTGATTTACTACAATTTCACGTTTGTAAATCCTTCGGCATTCGGTCTAACATCGGCAAATTATGGTAACGAAGTGAATTTGCTCGCTGATTGGGAATTTAATGATTCATTGAGTTTTTCAGCAGGCATTGAAGCCTTTGTACCTGGTGAAGCGGGCAAACAATACTTAGGCGGCGATGCCAATAAAGTGTGGTTGCAAGGGATGTTATCTGGGTCATTTGAGTTTTAGTTACCTCTTTCAAGGCTTTCGTCATGGCAAAAAACGTCGGTAAAAGCAAAAAAATTGTCACCCCTCAAAAATACACTATCACCTCGATAACCTACTCGCTTTGTGGGTTGACGATATTAGGCATTCTGATTTTAACGGTGGTGACTTCCATTCAAGTTGGCGGTTTTTTGCGTGAAGAATTACGGCTAAGAATTGGCGATGTCGTCACGATGATGGCAAAAAAACTCGATGGCGATTTGCACAAAAAAATCCAAACCATCGATGACAATAAAACCGAAGAATTTGAAAAATTAAAGCATGACTTAGGTGAAATGCGTGCAAATGGGACGGAAATCGCCAATGCTTACACCATGCGAAAATTGGACACTGGCGAAGTGGCGTTTATTGTTGATGCCTCGGAAAAAGACCAGAGTGCAACAGGCGAAATTTATCCCAGTGAATCTGTGACCGAAACACTTGCTGAATCGTTAAATGCCACGCCTGAAACCAATAAACCGTATATCGAATACGAAACAAGTAAAGATGATTGGGGCGTTTGGTTATCTGCATTTGCCCCGATTTTTACGTCATCGGGGAAACTCGATGGCATTGTCGGTATCGATGTTTCAGCAAACAGCATTCGTAAGCATCAACTTCAATACATCATTACGATTGTTACCGCATCGCTGATTGTGATTTTAATTACATTGCCGTTTGTATTTCGGTTGATGAATTTTATTCGCACCATGACCGCTGACCTTGAACGGGCAAACAAAGATTTTCGACGATTACTCGACAATTCAGGACAAGGTTTTTTATCGTTTGGTACAGATTTAATTATCGACAATGAATACAGTCTTGCCTGTGAAACGATGCTTGGGCAAATGCCCGTCGGTAAAAATGCGGCGGAGGTTTTTTTTCCTGATGATAAAACCAAAGCAGAGTTGTTCCGCTCGATTATTTCGTCTGTTTTGAACGAAAAAGACGAATTTGTGCGAGAAAATATGCTTTCTTTGCTACCTGCTGAAATTCAACAAAATGACCTCGTTTTAAAAGCCGAATACAAAATCCTTGAAGATGAAAAATTCATGGTGATTTTGACGGATATAACGCAAGAAAAACGCATGGCGGCAATGCTTGAAAAAGAACGGTTACATCTTGAATTGATTGTGTTAGCTGTTTCGGATAGCCGTAATTTTTTCGATACGATTGAAGGTTTCCGAGAGTTTTTAGCGCAATTACCGAAAGAATTAAGTATCACCACCACGCCTCACACTTTAGCCAAAATGCTTTACCGTGAAATTCACACTTACAAAGGCTTGTTGAGCCAATTCAGTTTTCCGACAACGCCAAAATTTTTGCATATTGTTGAAAGCCAATTATCGGAGTTACTTGCTCTTGGCGACGCGCTTACCGCTAAACAAATTGCTGACGTGATTTTGTCCGAAAATTTAAGCAAACCTTTTGAGGATGATTTAGCAATTATTTCCAAAACCTTAGGCGATGACTTTTTAGAAAATGGCGAAAGCGTCGTTTTATCATGTCGGCAAGCATTGCAAATGGAAAAATTAGCCGTGCGCTTGTTGCGTGGCGAATCAATTGATACGTCTGTTGCAGAAATACGCGCGTTCTTGAACGAAATTAGCAAATTACGCAAAGTGTCTTTTAGGGATATTTTGATGGGCTTTAATGGTGTTGTTCAGCAAGCCGCAGAGCGTATGGATAAAGAAGTGTTGCCAATCATTGTAAAAGGTGGCGCAGATATTTGGATTGACCCGCATAATTATCAAGCCTTTTTGCGTTCTTTAGTTCATGTGTTTAGAAATGCGGTTGTACACGGTATTGAACATCCTGAAGCGCGTTGGGAAGTTGAAAAAGAGGAAGCTGGAAAAATTACTTGTTACGTCGCCATTGTCGAAGGCGTGATTAAATTAACTATTACCGATGATGGGGCTGGTATCAATCTTGATGCGTTGCGTGAAAAAATTATCGCCACAGGTATTTATTCGGCAAAGGAAGTACAAGCTCGTTCGAATGATGAGGTGGCGAAATTTATTTTTATGGATAATTTCAGCACACAACAGGAAATTACAGAATTGGCTGGTCGCGGAATTGGTTTATCTGCTGTGCAGAACGAAACACAAAAAATTGGCGGAAATGTGATTGTTAAAACAGTCGCTGGGCAAGGTACACAATTTATTTTTACGTTGCCACTACAACAAGATGATTCAAATGAAGGATTTCAGCCGTGCCAGCAAGAAAACTAATTGCCAAAGTGATGCAGTCAGTCATGACACGAACACACGCTTATTTTGAAAGTGAATTTGACATTAAACTGACCGAACATAGTTGCGCTCATGGTCGATTTGAAAACATGACTTTGCTTGATACTACAGCCGTTATTCACGTTGGCGGTTTAATCAACTTGTTGATTGCCTTTAGTTTTGAAAGTAGTTTGTTAAATGTCATTTTTGAAAAGATGACCGAAGAATTAGAAATTGAATTGCATGAAATTGGAATTTATCGTGAAGCGGCAGCAAGTGATGTGATCAATACGATAGTTGGTCATTGCACCATTGATTTATTGCATATCGATAAAAACGGCGTTGCCATTACACCGCCAACCATCTTGGATAGTAACCATGCAAAAAAAGCGAGTCATATAAAAGATGCTATGTTTTACACTGTGAGTTTGAATACGACATTAGGTAAAATGAACATCAGCCTTGTGGCACAATCTGAAATGCTTGAAAACAATTTTAATGAGTGAGGTGATGATGGATGTAGACATTTTAACCGTATTGGTGGTTGATGATTCGCCGATTATTGTCAAAAAACTGACCGTACTTTTACAAACATTCGGTTATAAGGTGGTGCAAACGGCATCGAATGGAAAAGAAGCGGTCGCGGCTTATAAACAACATCAACCCGACGTAGTGACAATGGATATTACCATGCCTGAAATGGATGGCATTGAAGCCACACAGGAAATTATTGGTGAATTTCCTGATGCAAAAATCGTCATGATTACCTCGCATGGACAAGAAAACATGGTGCTTGATGCGTTAAAAGCAGGGGCAAAAGGCTATGTGTTAAAACCGTTTCAACAACAGAAAGTCTACGAAACCATTCAAAAAACCTGTAAACGAAAAATTGAATTGCAATTTTGTTGAAATTTTGAAAATTTCACAGAATAAAAAAGCCGCTGTTGCAAAATGCAATCGCGGCTTTTTTAATGTTTCAACATATCAGTCGTTAAGCAACGAATCCAATTTGCCTGCTTTGTTCAACGCATTTAAATCGTCAAAACCACCAACGTGAAAGTCACCAATGTAAATTTGTGGCACCGTGCGACGTTGCGTTTTTTGCATCATTTCTTCGCGCATTCCAGCTTGTTCATCGACATTGATTTCGGTGTAAATTGCATTTTTGCTGTCGAGTAATTTTTTTGCCATCACGCAATAACCGCAACGGTGTGCAGTGTAAATTAAAACTTGTTTCATAAATCCTCTTAAATTAAGACGTAAAAATAGCTTTTCATCAGTTTGTATCGATTACTTTCACTACATAAAATAAAATTTGATGCACATCATTAGACGCGATCAAGTTAATGTATTCTGTAGCTATTAGTTTTCATATTCAGGCGTTAAACACTATGTATTTGAAAGTTCTTTTTTTTGTATTGTTGAATAGCTTATCCGTGTATTCGCAAGCTGCCTCATCTGTTGAATCATTAAACGTTCAGCATGCAGAGCGTTTGGTGATTTTAGCACCACATCCTGATGATGAGACATTAAGTGCGGCAGGTCTTGCACATAGAGTATTAGAAAAAGGGGGGAGTGTGCGATCGGTTGTCGTTACGGCTGGCGATGCTTATGTGGAAGCAATACAGCATGATTTGGGAAAAAAACGTCTTGCTCCGATTGATTTTCTGCGATACGGAAAAGAACGTTTAGATGAATCACGTCATGCCGCAAATTTATTGGGGAAAGGATCAATCAAATTAGATTTATTGGGATTTCCAGATGGTTCAATTTATCCCATGCTCATTTCACATTGGAATAATTCAAATCCTGACAAATCAGAATTTACGGGATTTAGCCACATTCCTTATATCGAAGCAGAAGATAGAGGTCATGCCC
This sequence comes from Methylococcales bacterium, assembly GCA_028688755.1. Taxonomy (GTDB): domain Bacteria; phylum Pseudomonadota; class Gammaproteobacteria; order Methylococcales; family Methylomonadaceae; genus UBA10906. Next base: position 7,581 of record JAQTXN010000104.1, read on the forward strand.
AAGATGGAAAATTTCTTCGTGAGGAATTAGTTAAGATACTTAAAGAAATGAAACCCACTTTAATTGCATTTCCTGATGTCATGGAAAACGACTCTGATCACGCAGGATTAGGCATGTTCGCATTATTGGCCATTAACGATTGGTTTGAACAAACGCATAAACTACCATCTGTTGAGCCGCGTTTACTTACCTACCTCATTCACTGGAAAAACGATTATCCTTCTGGCGCAAATTCTCAAATACCTGTGGATTTGAGTAATCAGCCTCTTTTTTTACCCGATGAGTTATCGTTACGTCATCATATTCAAACTTGTTTTAATCTGAATGTGTTAGAAAAACATCTCAAACGAGCAACATTGGAGAAATATCAATCTCAACAACGTGCAATGGGAAACTTTTTAATGGCATTTGTTCGTCGTAACGAGTGTTTTACGCGTTTAAACGAAAAAGACACTCAAAATATAGAAAATATAGTTAGGCATTGGCAACAAACGAAAAAGAAGTTTGACGCTAATCCAATAAGCAGACAGTACGTTTTAATGGATAACTTAAAGTTAAAAAATTATGAATGACATCCACTCGTTAATTGCATCTTATGGGCAATGGTTTTATTTGCTAGCCTTTATTTGGACGGCTTTAGAAGGTGAAACTTTTATTATTTTTGCAGGATTTGCTGCTCAAAAAGGCTATTTGAATATCGAAGCACTTTTCATATCCGCGTGGCTTGGTAGTTTGACTGGCGACCAACTTTGTTTCTTTTTAGGGCGTTATTTCGGTACACACTTTTTAAACCATTCATCATCGTTCACACAACATCTTAATCGTGCAACGCACATTTTAGAGCGTTATGCTGTTCTTTTCATACTTGGGTATCGTTTTATGTATGGTGTTCGAAATGTGAGTAGTATTGCTATTGGTATGAGTCACTTCTCATGGAAACGTTTTGCATTTTGGAATGTGATTGCCGCTTTTATTTGGGCAAGCGTGTTTTCGGGATTTGGCTATTTTTTTGGGGATATTATTGATCATTTACCAAAATCAGTAATTGATTTGAATATTCAAACGGGCATGCTAACAATTTTGCTTTTATTTGTGATGATATTAGTTTTGCGTGTAATCATCATACGAATACAAAAACGGCATTGGTGAACAGACCTTCAGCCTGTTCACCACGAAAAATCATCAATGATTCAAATGCGCCACTAACCACCGCGCTGCGACATCTTCAGCCATGCCTTTACGTCGCGCATAATCGCTCAATTGGTCTTTATCAATTTTACCAACGTTAAAATACTGCGCTTGTGAATGGGCGAAATACCAACCGCTGACTGCTGAGGCAGGATACATCGCAAAATTTTCGGTAAGTTCAATCGTGGTGTGTTCGGTCACGTTTAACAATTTGAACAACTTCGCTTTTTCCGTGTGGTCAGGGCAGGCAGGATAACCAGGAGCAGGGCGGATGCCTTTGTAGTTTTCGTTAATCAGCGCGTCATTATCCAAATCTTCATCACTCGCATAACCCCATTGTTGTTTGCGAACTTGCAAATGTAAATACTCGGCATAGGCTTCAGCTAAACGGTCAGCTAACGC
>JAQTXN010000105.1 GCA_028688755.1 Methylococcales bacterium
GACACCACATTTACCGTGTATTTTCCCGCAGGCACTGCTTTTTGCGGTTTAATGGCTGTGTTTAACACTTCTTTCTTCGCATCCGTTTTTGCCGTAACACGGTTTCCTTCATGTTCTTTTGCAACACCTCTTGCCATGCCGCGTGTCATTTTGCCTGTATAACGTGAAGCGCGAGGTTCTTCGGTTTTGGTGCTTGCGGCTGCCGCTTTTGCAATCGTTGAAATTTTGGTTAATTTTTCAGTCAACAAGGCAGCTTCTTCTTTGGCTTTCACTTTCTCAGCTTCTGCTTTTGCCGCTTTTGCGGCTTTTGCAACCTTTTCAGCTTCGACTTTTTCATCTTTTACTTTCGTTTCATCAGCCGATTTTTTTGCCATATCAGAAAGTTTAGGTTGCTCTGCTTTTTCACCTGTTGGATGTGCAGGCGAAATATCGACGGGTGGAACAATGTCGGTTTCAGCTAATTTTGCGGAATCAAATCCTGTGTCAATTTTTCCTGTTGTGAGCGGTGCAACTTTGCCCGTTACGACTGGCGTTTTGCCATTTGATAGATTCACTGACGATTTCGCGGGTTCTGTTGTTTTCACATCAGAGACTTTTGCTGCTTCAGTCGGCGCAACAACTGTCGCTGTAGCTTGCGCGGCAACCAATTTTTCTACTTTTTGATTTAACTGTTCAACAGACGTTTTAATACCTGCAATTTCTTTTTCTTTCTCTGGTGCTTTATTCACGATGTCATTAACCGTTTCTTGCAACTCAGCTACGGATTGGGCAAGTGTTTCAGTTTCTGTTTTCGTTCCCATTGATAAATAGCCAATCGCGCCACTACCAATTAAACCAACAATGCCAACGCCTAATGCGGCAAAACCAAAAGTTGCTGCTTTTTTGCGTCCGCTTTCAGCATCCGCAAATTGTTTTCTGTTTTTACCTTCAAGCGTATCTTGATCGGCGCGTAATTGTGAAAATGCTAAATCTTGTTTTTCTTTAAGTGCGCTAATGGCTAATTCTTGCTCATCTTTAAACTGCCCGATTGCCATTTCAGCTGCTTTTGCAATTAGAGCTTCTTCGTTGATAGCAGGGGCAACAATTTGACTGACTTTTTCATCTGCGATATTAAAATCATCATCAATTGCCGTGTCATTTGCATTAGCACTTTGATCATCCATACTATCAAGCTGTTTCATCCAATCATCAGCTCCATCTTCAGGTGAATCAGCGGCATCCAAATCTTCAAGCTGTTTCATCCAATCGTCATCATCAGCGACCGCTTCAGTTTCTGCTTTTTCTTCCGCAACAGGTTCCGCTGCATCCAAGTCATCAAGCTGTTTCATCCAATCGTCGTCATCTGCAACGGTTTCGGTTTCTGTTTTTTCTTCCGCAACAGGTTCTGCTGCATCCAACTCGTCAAGCTGTTTCATCCAATCGTCGTCATCAGCGACCGCTTCGGTTTCTGCTTTTTCTTCCGCAACAGGTTCCGCTGCATCCAAGTCATCAAGCTGTTTCATCCAATCGTCCTCATCAGCGACCGCTTCAGTTTCGGTTTTTTCTTCCGCAACAGGTTCCGCTTTTTCAGCGGCATCCAACTCGTCAAGCTGTTTCATCCAGTCCAAATCGTCTTCAGCATTTTCAGCCACAGGCGTTGCCTTTGCTTTTTCATCCGCATCGTCAAGTAAATCAAAGCCTGCGGTGGTGTCATCAATCGTATTTTCCATAGCATCATTTAAACCATCTAATTGTTGTGCCACATCTAATTCTTCATCAGAGGGCAAAGATATTTCTACAAGGGGTGCAGCAATATCGGCAACATTGTCGAAGTCATTAAATTCTTCTACAAAAAACTCGTCAATGTCATCAGTTCCAACTTTTAACGTATCTTCAAATGGCACAGAATCGACTAAATCGTCTAATGCCGCATTAGGTTCAACCGTTAATTCAATTTCTGATTTGTTATCAACGTTATCTTGAGTAACTTCGCTCACTTCGGGTTCTAAAAATCCTTCGGATTCGAATTCGAAATTTAATTCTAAATCTGCATCTTCAGGTTCGATGTCAACAATTTCAGGTTCGACAACCGCTTCAACTTCGGGTTCAATTTCAACAATTTCAGATTCAACAACCGCTTCAACTTCGGGTTCGATGTCAACAATTTCAGGCTCAACAACCGCTTCAACTTCGGGTTCGATGTCAACAATTTCAGGCTCAACAACCGCTTCGACTTCGGGTTCGATGTCAACAATTTCAGGTTCAACAATCGCTTCAACTTCGGGTTCGATTTCAACAATTTCAGGCTCAACAACCGCTTCGACTTCGGGTTCAATGTCTACTACTTCAGGTTCAACGTCCATGCCGAAATTCAACAACTCATCAACAGCGGCAAGCAATGATTCTTCGTTGATTTCTTCGTCATTTATGGTTAATTCATCGTCCGCATCACCCAATAAAGAATCAAAATCAAAGCCCTCGCCACCCAATAAATCATCTAATTCATCATCAGAAATAACAGGTGTTTCCATTGCAGCGGCTAATTGATTTTCAAGCGACGTAAGTGATTCCGATTGAAGAGGGATTGTTTTTTCAATTTCATCCAACACAACATCGTCTATTTCAGGCAAGCCCAGCGCATCATCCAATTTGATGTCATCAGGTTCAGGCAAAACCGCATCTAATTCTTTTTTAGCCTTCGCTAACACTTGATCAAGCATATCGCCTTCAACAGGTTCATCTTCTAAATAAAGCGTTGCCGTCGCGCTATCAAGGCGTGCGTCTAAATCTAAATCTAAAGTATCAGATTTTTTAGCTGGTTTTTTGGCTGTATTTGTCATGGTCAAAGTAGATGCTATAAAAAAGAAAACGGTTTAATTAAAAGATGTTACGTTATATTTGCTGTGTTTTGTTATGCTAATTCAAACTAATCGATGTAAATTTTCATTCATTTACGATTAAATTCCTAAAAACTTTTATAGGGCAATTTATTATGCAACTTGCAATTACAATTCTTGGGCAATCAAACGATGGTGTTGTAGATGCTGTTATTTTTGCTACCACAAGCAGTCAAACTCACATCGTTGATTTGAAATCGTCCCTTTTTAACACCACAAATTGCGCTTATTTACTGATTGAAGGTAATTGGAATCAACTTTCTAAATTTGAAAGCACGCTTCATGCCATCCAAAAAAAATTTGATTGTTCCATTCATTCGCATCGCGTTGAAGCAGCAAAAGAAATGGATGTTATGCCAATGACAGTCGAAGTCATTGGGCTTGCTAGTAGTGGCTTACTTAGCAAAATAACGCAATTTTTTAGAGAGCGCGACATTGAGCAGCAAGAAGTAAGTGCGCGAATGTATCCTGCGCCCTATTTGAATGCACAACTCATGTCTGCAAAATTTATCGTGACATTAGGCAATGATTCACTATTTCAATTACGCGATGAGTTAATGTATTTGTGCGACAGCTTAAATGCCGATTTACTTTTTGAACCGTTCAAAATGGGAGTTTAACAATGCGTATTGAATTAAATAACGTGGTACCTGATTTTTCTGCAAGCATTACAGGCAAAGAGCAGGCTGTAAAATTGAGTGATTATCGCGGTAAAAATGTGGTGTTGTATTTTTATCCTAAAGACAGCACACCAGGTTGCACACTTGAATCACAAAATTTTCGCGATAATTACGAAAAATTTGTGGCTCTAAATACCGTTATTTTAGGTATTTCACGCGATAGCATTCGTTCTCACGATGGTTTCAAATGCAAACAACGTCTACAGTTTGAGTTGATTTCTGATAACGATGAAGTCATCTGCCAATTATTTGACGTTTTAAAAGAAAAGAATATGTACGGAAAACAAGTAATCGGCATTGAACGTAGCACCTTTTTAATTAACGCCGACGGCGTGTTAATTCATGAATGGCGCAAAGTGAAAGTCGATGGACACGTTGAAGAAGTCTTAGAAAAAGTATCAGCGATTGTGTGAAATTAAGGCTAATAAAATCAACGTCGTGCCGATGATGATTTGCAATGTCATCGGCTCATGATTTACAGAATGCCCAAGCCAAAGTGCAAGCACAGGTGAAGCAAGCGAAATCAATGCAACTTGCGTTGCAGAGCGTTTTGAAAGCAAGTAATAGTAAAGAAAAAATCCCGCAGGTGTAGCAATTACACCTAAATACAGCATCGATAAAAAAGCAACTAGCGAAAATTGCTGCGGCAAATGCTGATCAAATACCGCGCAAGTCGCAAAATAAAGTGGCAGTGAAATCAATAAACCACCTGTCACTTGCGATAAAACAGGCAACTGAGAACGAACTCGCTTCATGCCAATTGCGCTAAGTGCTTGCAAGACAAGTGAACCTAAAACCCCAAAAATTCCTAATGCAGCCGTTGAGTTCAACTTACCTGCCGAGCCAAACATGATAAAAAGTCCCGCTAAACCAATCACATAAGAAAGCAATTTCCCGATGGTTAAACTGCGTTCATGTAACCAAATTGCGGCAAAAACAGCCGTGATAAGCGGAGCCAATCCGCTTATCACTGAAATCCAGCCTGAAGGAATGAATTGCGCTGCCCAATAAACAACCACCATTGCGCCATACATTTGCACCGCAACGGCAAGATAAGCCAAAACGGCACGGCGCGTAAAAGGCAGTCGTTTATGAAAAAACAGCGTCAACGCCAGCAAACAGACTAAACCAACGCTCATGCGAGCAGTAATGCTTGGCAAAACGCCCAAGCCATCAACACTCCATTTAATGGCGAGCGGCGTGGTTGCCCACAATAAAACCATTCCTAAATAAGCGAGTAAAACTTGCATTCTTTTTTCATTGTGGGCAGTTGTGAAAAGTTACACGATCTGCGTTACAGGTGGCGTACCGATAATGGTAAGCCCCATGTCTTGCAGCATCGCAACATCTAATGAGGAAATTGCTCGTACTTCGCCTTTTCCAATCGAATCCGACATTAAATCATTTGGCAAAGCAACATGATAATACGCAGAGCCATCACCCGAACTTGCAGGATCTAATTGCACAGGGGCGTTAGCATTCGCAGCAATAGCATGGGTTCCAGTAAATACAGGTGAATTATTTTGCATGGTTACTAACGCATCATAAGGCGTTTTTGCGCCTCCTGTTGAATCCAGATTTCCTGTGAATGCCAAGCCATGCAAAATTTCATGTGTGAGAATACTGGTCAAATCATATTCGTTTGCGCTTGGCGTACCATCAAAAGACATTTTGTTGATATTAGCAAGATTGATATAAAGCGTAGCATCAGGCGTTGCACCGTTTAAATTCATGCCAGCTTTTGCTTCTGCCATAAATGCGGTGGTCTGCGTGCCATCAACATTTAACATCGTTGCATTCGCTTCAGCTAATGTTTTCGGCGTGGTATTTTCCGTTAGCACTTGCAAGTTAAATGTCGCTTTCGAGCTAACGTATTTGCCGATATTTTCTAATGCGTTTTTGACATTGGTTTCAACATCTGCCAAATAACTTCCCAAATTTGCCTGACTAAAATCGACTGAATAAGGCAAATCTGTACCACCTGAAATCGTGGTGGGTGCCGCTGGCGCAGTGGGGTCTGAAACCGTTACGCCCCAAGAAGTCCAACGTCCAATTGTCCCTAAAACTTCCCATGATGCAGTTAATGTCTTGTCCGCAAATTGGATTTGTGAACCTGTAGGCGAGCTATTCACATCAATATACGCAACATCATTACCTGTTGCTTTATCACTAACGACAACTGTTCCACCTTGAACGTCATAAGTGTAATCACTCGAATTGCCGCCCAGTTTTACCGCTTCAACGCTGCTTGAAACAGAAACACCCGTGACATTATTTGCTAGCGTCACCACTTCTTGCCCTGAATTACCGTAAATGGTTACGTCATTTGTTGTTGCAGTGAAATTTTGGTTTTTACCCAATTGCAGTTCTGACAATGTGAAAACACCATTACCTGCTGCATCAAGCGAAACATTACCAATTGCATTGGAGAAGTTGATTGTTTCATCGTGATTTGCTGCAAGACTTAACGTCGCCAAATTTCCTGTTGCAGAATTGATAACCACATTGCCTTGTCCTAAAACAACTGAAGATGAATCAAAATTCACGCCTTTTAGCGTTACAGATTCAACCGCTGAATCAATTTTAATGCCGCTGACATTTTGAGCTATCGTCACAGATTCAAAACCAGAATTACCGTGAATGCTCAAATCATTCGTTTTTACCGTATAAGAAAGTCCTGAGCCTAAATTTACGTCCGAACCTGAAACCGTTGTAACTGGCACGGCTTTTTTGTGTGAAAACGAATTAAAAAAGGAATTGAAACCAAAAGGATTGAAGTCAAACGCAGAATTAAAATTCGATAATGAGTTAAATAATGAATCAAAATCGTAGTACATAAGAAACCTCACATAAAAATTTTAAATGTCATAATTGTTAAAAACACCTCTATTATTCAGAGGCTCATTTTTCACATTAGCGAAAAGTATTCCAGTTTATTGCTTTTTCATATCAATTTGATTTTTAAGCAATTTTTATGTTAATAGCTGAGAATTAGAATGCAAAAGTGGGTGAAATGAACCGAACTTTTAGTTTATTTCACCCATACATCTATTGAAAACGAGTTACTAAATGACCGCACCAATTTTTGTCGCTTCAGGTACTTCAACCAAGCCACCTGTTTTTACGTCATAAATGTAACCATAAACAGGAATATCAGACGGTACGAGTGGATGATTTTTAATTCGAATGACATCTTCCACAACGCTTTGCGCTAAATCACTAATGGTTAGCCACGCAATGTGCTTACCTTCATGTGAACCGCCACCTTCACAGCAATCGTGCCAACCACTTGCGTCAACGGAAGCTGTTTTTAAACTACTTGCCAGTAAATCACGCATAATTTCATCGGTGAATGTTTCCATACCACAATCGGTGTGATGAATCACAAACCATTCTTTTGTACCAAGAAGTTTGTAAGAAATGACTAGCGAGCGAATTGCATCATCACTTGCTCTACCGCCAGCATTACGAATAACGTGCGCGTCACCTTCGCTCAAACCTGCATATTTTGCGGGATCTAAACGTGCATCCATACACGTTAAAATCGCAAATTTTCGTGCAGGTGGCATCGCTAAATCTGCCTTATCAAATCCCGCCACATAATCGCGATTCGCAAGTAATACTTCATTTAAAATTTTTGACATAAAACCCCTCATTTAGTTAAGTTAAAACGCTCTTGCACCTTCTTAATGAATGCTTCGAAGCGAGCCATAGTGTAACAGGCATACACAAGTTATAAAAATTCACGCAATTTCAATCAATCGCATAATCTACGATATACTAGCAGCAAGCGGCGGGCATTAAGTCCGAAGCATTTATTGAATTTTCTCAACCTTTTGAGCATAAAGAACATGGCTGATTTTATTATTGGACGACAACAAATTCTGGATCGTAATTTAAACATTTTTGCTTATGAGTTGTTGTTTCGTGGGCAGAGTCTTGATTTAAATGATAGAGAAGAGGCAACGCAAGCGACGAATCAGATTATCACTGATGCGATTATTGAAATGGGCATCAACAATATCGTTGACGAGCATCGCGCGTTTATCAATTTCACAACGCAAAACATTTTAGAAAAAACACCGTTATCTTTGCCAAAAGATAGAATCGTTATCGAAGTGTTGGAAAACGTAAAAATCGATTTGCGGGTTATCAATAATTTGCGCGAAATGTCACAACAAGGCTATTTAATTGCCTTGGATGATTTTGTTTTCACTGAAGAATGGAAACCGCTTGTTGAATTTGCCGACATCATCAAATTAGACGTTTTAGAAATGGGCGAAGCAAAAGTGCGTGATGTAATTGCTCAACTCGCACCGTATAAATTGAAACTGTTAGCCGAAAAAGTTGAAACGCATCACGAATATGAGTATTTGCGTGAATTGGGCTGTGAGTATTTTCAAGGCTTCTTTTTCAGCAAACCTAATTTAGTGGCTGGCAAACGCATGGGCGTAAATCAGCTTGCCGCAGTGCGTCTTTTGACAACCATTAACAGCCCGAATGTTGAATTTGATGCCTTGGCGAAAGTGATTTCTGAAGATGTTGGCTTAAGTTATAAATTATTGCATTACATTAACTCGGCATTTTTCTCGATTCCAACCAAAATTCAATCTATCAATCAAGCAATTGCTTATTTGGGCATGACCGAATTGAAACGCTGGATTAACATTTTGATGCTTTCATCACTTTCTGATAAACCGATGGTTGTGATGCAAAACGCGCTGATTCGCGGAAAAATGTGCGAATTATTGGCTAAATTAATCGGGCAGAAAACGGAAAACTTCTTCTTAATCGGAATGCTTTCCTCACTCGATAGTATTTTAGATATTTCAATCGAAGAAGCTTTAGAGCAATTGCCGCTTGAAGAAGATATTAGTGGTGCAATTTTAGAACGCAAAGGGTTAGGCGGAGAAGCGTTAAACTGCGTTTTAGGTTATGAACGTTGGGAAACAGGTGCAATCACCTTTGGCAACGTCGATCAAGCAAAAATCGGTGAGGCATACATCGAAAGTATCAACTGGGCAACCAAAGTGATGAGTCACGTTTAAATTGATTGCATTCAAACTTACAAAAAAGGCTGCTATTTAAAGCAGCCTTTTTTTGTAAAACAGCATCAGATTGAATTTATAAAACCGCGCAACGTGTCGATACAATGCCAATCTAAAAGTTTAGGTTTTCATTTACTCAAAGGAAACATTTATGTTTAACAATCTTTCTATTCGCTCACGGCTAATTTTAATTATTAGCAGCTTATCAATTCTCGCCATTGTACTCAGTGGTATTGGTTTAGTCGGCATTCATTACAGCAACAACGGATTACAATCAATCTACAAAGATCGCTTAATGCCTGTTTCTCAATTATCTGAAATTAGAACATTGCAGCTTACTTCACGATTAAAAGTGAATGCAGGTTTTGTGTTTGACAGTGCAGAAGAAAATGAGAAAAACACTTTAGAGATCAAAGAAAATATGGCTAAGGCGGCTTCGCTTTGGAAAGATTACACGGCGACAATCTTAACACCAGAAGAAAAAATCCTTGCTGAAAAATTTTCTCA
>JAQTXN010000006.1:0-5641 GCA_028688755.1 Methylococcales bacterium
CCCCGAATCGGGAACGTATTTAAGTAATTTTGCAGGTTATAACTGGGCAGGAAGTTCTGATAATGGCAGTTCTTTAGCGTTTGAATTACCTGGTGTGATGCACGTTAGTGAACAGAAAATTTTAAACGGCACTTATTGGTTTGGTTTTTTTCCTTATGCGTTGCATACAACCGCTACCACGACAACGGATGGAGTAAAGAAAGACTATGCACGCGGCGGGGCAGGCGATATGTACGCGGTGCCGATTTTATTGTCATGGCAATGGAAAGAACTGTCATTTTTAGCATTTGAAGGCATTGTTGTCCCCACAGGGGCATACGATAAAGACCGATATTTAAACGCAGGACGCAATGCGTGGACATTTGACAACAATTTCTCGGCGACATGGACGCACGATAAATTCGATTTATCGATGACGTTTGGTTACATGGTAAATACCGAAAATACCGCAACACATTACAAGACAGGTGATGAAGTTCATGTCGATTATTCAGCAGGCTATTATTTAACGCCCGAATTTGGTTTAGGCGTTACGGGTTCCTATTATCGACAAGTCAAAAATGACACGGGGACAGGAGTTCCTATTGATGCCATTGCAGGCGAATACAGCAGCATTGGCCCTGTTGCAACATACACGCTCAAAATGGGCGAAAAAGATGTCAGTTTTTCAGCAAAATGGTTGCACGAATACGGTGTGAATAACCACATCGCAGGGGATTATGTGATTTTGCGAACGATTTTGAAATTTTAGCTCTTTACATTTCCTAAATGCTTACTCAATTCAAACATTCGTGTTCATCAAAACAGTGGTTATTTCAATTTTTAATTGCTGCACTGTATGTATTGTCAGGTGCTTTGACTTACGAATATCTGCTTAGTCAAAACATCGTTTGTATCGTCTGGCTCGGTAGTGGTTTAGCTCTGGCGGCATTGCTACTGGGTGGATGGCGATATTTATGGGGCGTTGCGATAGGAACATTTGTTTTTAACTTTTTTACCATCGATTCTCATCTTGGTTCGATAGGCGTTTCGCTAGCAAGCATTATTGAGGTTGCCTTAGCTTTTTGGTTGCTGTCAGAGAAAATCGTTGAATCCCCCAACATTTTGCCCAATTATTTAAAGTTAATTTTATTAGGTGGTGGCGTTGCAAGCATTGTCGGCAGTGTTCTTGGTGTGTCTACATTGCTGCAGATTGGGATTGTTACGCCTGAAAATTATCTGTCTGATATTTTGCGCTGGTGGATGGGCGATACGCTCGGAGTCATACTCATCACGCCTTTTGCCTTGATTTGGTGGAAAGAAAAATTCACGGGGATTAACAAAAAACAATTGCTTGAAGGGATTTTTCTCGTTGGCAGCTACGTTTTTGTTGAGCATATTATTTTTCTTGATTTCTTTCATGATGTTTTAGGCGATGCGCCTAAAGGTTATTTCCTATTTTTCGGCGTAACGGTTGTCGCAATTCGGTTAGGAATGCGCGGTGTCACGCTGATAATGCTTTTCACTGCCATGGTGGCTCTACTTAGTGCCTATTTGAAAATCGGTTATTTCTCAACGGATTTAGTCGAAAATGAATTGCATAATTGCTGGCTTTATTTATTTATTTTGTCTTTGTCAGGCGTGTCGTTAGCGTCTTATGTGGATAAAACAAAACGTACTTTAGCACTGCTCGAAGTTCAAATATCTGAGCGCAAACAAATCGAATTGGAATTGCAACGCTCAAACGCGGATTTAGAACAATTTGCGTACGCCGCATCACACGATATGCGTCAACCGTTACGAATGGTAGCAAGTTATTTAAAGCTACTAGAAGAATCCTTAGGCAAACGCTTAGACGAAGAACAACAGCAATTTTTACAATTTGCCTTAGACGGCGCAAAACGTATGGATAGCATGATTTTGTCACTGCTCGATTATTCGCGTATTGGACGACAAAACACAAACTATGAACACATTGCGTCGCGTGATTGCCTTGATGAAGCCTTGGCATTTTTATCACCTGCTTTGCGTGAAAGTTCTGGAAAAATTGACGTGTCAGGCGATTGGATTGAATTAGTGGCAAATCACGACGAATTAACGCGCTTGCTGCAAAACTTAATCAGTAATGCACTCAAATATCATGAAAAAGATCAGCCGCCTTTAGTGCAAGTTCGCGCGATTGTTGGTGAGAATGTGTTTCGCGTTGAAGTGCAAGACTTCGGCATTGGCATTGATACAGAACAAATGGATCGACTATTTAAAGTCTTTTCACGTTTGCACGCACGAACGCGCTTTGAAGGCACGGGCGTAGGGCTAGCGTTGTGTCGCAAAATTGTAGAACAGCACGGTGGAACGATTGGTGTGGAATCAGAAGGTGAAGGATTCGGTTGTACTTTTTGGTTTGAATTACCTTATAACAGCATCTCTTGAAATAACGACAATATGAACATTCGTAACAAAATGATGTGGATTGTGATGAGTGGCATTTTGCTCAGTGCAATCATTGGCACCATTCTGATTTATAAAATTGTGATGAAGCAAGTCTTAGCAACGGAAATTGCCAATTTGGAAAAAGTCACCGAAAAATCCAATTTGTTTACCTCACAACGCTTCGCAGAATCTACACTGAAATTGAAAAGTTTAGCCACCTTGCTGGAACGTGAACTTGAAACACCTGTTAAAAAAGACGAACTAAAAACATTTCAGGAATTAGTGGAACGTCATGCTGATGGGATTTTGCGTAATCAAAAGCTAAATTTTAACGGACAATTTGAAGCAGGAATGTTTTTACCACCTGAGGCTATCGCTAGCGAAAAAGAAAAAATAAGGCATTTGCGAATTAAACAAGTGTTAGACGTGTTTGGGGCAGCGGCAAATAAGCGCATGGAAAATATCTGGTATTTGTCACCACAACGCAGCGAAATTATTTTTGATAAAAACTTGCCCAATTTTGCTTTTGAGGAAAAAGCCGATAACGATTACACGAAAACGCCTTGGGTGACTTATTCAACGCCGCAAATCAATCCTGAGCGAGAAATTCGTTTTACACCGCCATTATTTGACCCAGTGCCAAAAGTTTGGATGGTTAGCGCAATTTATCCACTTTATGCCAATGGCGAATGGCTAGGAAGTTTGGGCGAAGATATGCCGCTGACCAGTATGCTTGAATTTATGTTTCATTCGGCACACCTCTTTTCCAACACTGAAAATTTTCTCATCGATAATCAAGGTAATTTTGTTTTAGCAGGCGCGTGGCAAAAAGAACTGGAAAGTTCAAACGAAGGATTTAAACCGAATCTTGAAAATGAACCTGCGCTGGCAGAATTGTTTCAAAAACCGCTTACGTCTGAGACTAAATTACTTACCGATGATCTCACCTTTCATAACAAACGATATATTGTCATTGGCGGGCTATTTGATTCTATCAATTGGCGTTTTTACAAGCTTGTGCCAGTGAGTGAAATTATGGCTCCGACACGCCAATTATTTCTCAATATCTTGGAAATGATTTTATTTGTGAGTTTGCTCAATGGTTTGCTAATTTTCACGATTACAGGGCGCACGATTACAGGTCGCATAAAAACGCTTACGAACATCATGAACGAATATGTGCGTAATCACAATGTGCGCGTTGCCAATGAAATAGAAGGAAAGGACGAAATTGCTCAAGTTGCCCATGCGTTTGATTGCATGGCAGATGATATTGAAGCGCGACAAACAGAATTAAAAAACAGTCGTAATCAATTTGCCTCATTAGTCACAAACATCCCTGGTGTGACGTATCGATGTGCATTGGATAAAGACTGGACAATGTTAGTTATGAGCGGCTTAGTTGAAGAATTAACGGGGTATCCCGCGAGTGATTTTATTCATAATGCGGTGCGTTCTTATGAAAGCGTGATTCATCCTGATGATTCGAGCAATGTTGATATGCAAGTGCGTGAAGCGGTGCATGAAAATCGCGCTTATGTCCTTGAATACCGCGTTGTCACACGTTGCAATAACATTCGTTGGGTACATGAGCGTGGACGTGGTGTGTATGATGAAAATGGTCGCGTTGCATTTTTGGATGGCTTTATTTTGGATGTCACGGAGCATCACGAAGTAGAACAAGAATTAAAACGTAGTGAGAAAAAATTAGCGATTCATAACGCCGATATTGTGCAATTTACCAATGTCGCTGCTCACCATTTGCAAGAGCCAACACGTCGCATGGTTAGCTTGGTTCAAAGATTAGAAGATGAATTAACCGAGGATGCTAAAAAAAATGAAACGATTGCCTTACTGCTACGTTTTATTGAACAAAGTGCAAAACGGCAACGTGCGTTAGTTCGAGGAATACAACTTTATCTTGCTGCCATGCAGCCGCGTGGCGTGATGGAATCGGTTAATGTTTCGTTAATTGTTGCGCGTGTTTTGAAAAAATATGCGGCGAAAATCAAAGAAATCCAAGCGGTTGTTGAATACGGCGAATTGCCAACGGTAGTAATTGATAGCCCGCGTTTATTCGATATTTTTGATATTTTGCTTGAAAACGCACTGGCATATCGACGATTAGATTGCTCTTTAAAAATACGCATTTTTGGTAAAATGCAAGGTGATAGCGTACATTATTTCGTAGAAGACAACGGAATTGGCATTGCTCCTGAATATCGTGAGCGCGTTTTTTTAGTTTTTGAGCGACTACAAGTCAGTGAAAATCAAGATTCAACAGGAATAGGACTTGCCACGGTAAAACGCATTATGGACAGTTGTAACGGTAGCGTAATTTTGCACGAAACGCTTAATGGTGGAACAACGGTGGAATTGGAATTCCCGTTCAACAGTTAATTTTTGAACCAAATACGATGACTAAATTTATTCAATCTCTTTTTTTGTTAATCACGTTAACAGGCTGTGAAATACAACCACCTGAGCCGCTTCGAATTGGCTTAAATACTTGGGCAACTTACGAATTTTTATATTTAGCGGACAAAAAAGGGTTTTTCAAAGACGAAAATCTTGACATCAAACTGATTGAATTTAGCTCACTTTTCGATGCACAGCGTGCGTATGTTCGTGGGCAAATTGATGGATTAGGTACGACTGTTGTGGATGTTTTGCAAATGCGTGACGAGTCACCACGCAGTTTGCAAATCATACAGGTTATGGATTATTCAAATGGCGCGGATATGATTTTATCCAATGCAAACATTACAAATGGTAAAGATTTACGCGGTAAAAAAATCGGTCTCGAACTCGCGTCGCTAGGCATTTATATTTTGGCGCGAGGCTTTGATAAATTCGGCTTAACGCTAGATGATGTGCAAATGCAAACGATGGATCAACTTTCACTGACTGCTGAGTTTCGTAAAGGTACATTCGATGCGATTGTGACGTATGCGCCAATGTCCATTCAATTACAACGCGACACAAAGGCAAACACGTTATTTTCAACCAGCGAAATTTCAGGTGAAGTCGTTGATGTTCTCGCTATTGACCAAACGATTATTGACTCTCGCCCTGACGATATTGAAAAGCTATTACGCGCTTACTATCGCGCGGTTGATTACGCGCAGCAAAATCCCGATGAATCTTACGCTTTGATGGCAGAGCGTGAAGGGCTTACACCGCAAGAATTTAAAGAAGCCATCACAAACGGAATACATCTTGTCACGCAAGC
>JAQTXN010000006.1:5651-40657 GCA_028688755.1 Methylococcales bacterium
TTTTTAAAACAAGGTGGTAAACTTGAAGCAGTCGTTAATATGGCAGACAAAATTATGCGTAAAGCAGGACAAATCAAAGGCGCAGATTATCGTGCGGAAACGATAACACCGCGATTTGTTAACTAATCATGTTAAAAATTCTCAAGCATAAATTCATTACACAATCTCTGCGTCAAAAATTGTTATTACCGCTTATTTTTATCGGTATCGTTTTGGCGGCGGGGGTGATTTTTTTTGCTCATCTTCGTTTTGAACAATTACTTGTTGAAAAATTAGCGGTTCGCGCAGAATTAGTTGCCAATACCGTGAATTACGCGGCGGAAGGTTTATCGCGCGAAGGTGAATTACAACGTATCGTCACGTCACTGGGTGCAGAAAAAGAAGTGAATTTGATTTTGGTTGTCGAAGGCACAACGCCAGCGCGCATTTTAGCGTCGAATAAACTGATTTTTGTAGGCAAGCCTTTAGCGGATTTAAGTGATATTGAACTTAAAAGTCGCATTCAAGGCACGTTAAATTCAGAAGTTAAAGTAGAGTATTTCGATGAAAAGAGTCGAAATTATGAAATCGCCATGCCACTGTTAATTAGTCAACCTAAATCGTTAGATGAAAAATCGTTGATAGACGCGGTGGTTTTTGTGCAGCTTGACAGCAAACCGACGCAAGTAGACGTATTGCAAACTATCATGCAATTTACGTTACTTTTTTCAATTCTGTTTTTAGCATTGATTAGTTATAGCTATGTGTTATTGAGTCATTACGTCATAAAACCCGTAAGAAAAATGACGCATCAAATTGTAGAAGGTCAAGAAATTGAACTTAAAAAACGCACTGACAAAAATTATGACGAACTCAGTGTGTTTAGTGATACGTTAAACAACGCCTTTGAAGTCTTGGAATTACAGCAACAGGATTTGCGCGAAAGTGAAAAACGATTGCGTTCAATGATTGATTTGTTGCCTGTACCGTTAGCGGTGAACGATGACGTGCCTGAAATTACGTTTTTAAATCGCACATTTATTAAAACGTTTGGCTATGATTTAACCGATATTCCCTCACTTCAAATTTGGTGGGAAAAAGCCTATCCTGATCCTAGTTATCGCAATTCGGTAATTGAAGCGTGGGGCGAATCGTTACTTAGAATGCGACGTGAAAAGATGCCATTTATACCTATAGAAGTGGTTGTTTGTTGTAAAAATGGCAGTGTGAAAAACGTGTTAGCCAGCGCAGTGCAAGTTGCGGAAAACATCAATGTTGTGGCGTTATATGACATTACCGAACATAAAAAAATCGAATTGGAATTAGCGCGTTCAAATGCCGATTTAGAGCAATTTGCTTACGCGGTTTCGCACGATATGCGCCAGCCATTGCGAATGGTGACAAGTTATTTAAAGCTCATCGAGGAAACTTTAGATCAACAACTTGATGAAGAAACGCGCCAACTTTTACATTTTGCCATCGATGGCGCAAAACGTATGGATTCGATGATTTTGTCATTACTGGATTATTCGCAGGTTGACCGATTAACGCTCTCTTTTACGCACGTCTCGACAAGAGAATGTGTGGATGAAGCGTTGTTATTTTTAACACCTGTTTTAAAAAATAGTCACGGCAAGGTTGAAGTTTTGGGCGAATGGATAGAATTACTTGCAAATCACGATGAATTAACGCGTTTGCTACAAAATTTAATCGGCAATGCCTTGAAATATCACTCAAAAAATCAGCCGCCTGTGGTTCAAGTATCGGCGAGCGTTTTAGGCAGTATGTTTAGAGTCGAAGTTAAAGATTATGGAATTGGTATTGAGCCAAGCCAAATTGGTCGATTGTTTAAAGTCTTTTCACGTTTGCAGCCGTGGAACCGTTTCGAAGGTTCGGGTGTGGGTTTAGCATTATGTCGGAAAATTATTGAGCATCACGATGGCAAAATTGGCGTAACGTCTCAAGGCAAAGGGCAGGGCTGTACCTTCTGGTTTGAAATTCCGATTCATAACGAAACGGTGACTCAATCTTGAATAAACAAATTCACTTCGTTTTACTACATGGTTGGGCGATGCACAGCGGGATGTGGGGCAGTTTCGCGCAGCAACTGTCGGCGAATTATCGCGTCACGTTAATCGATTTGCCGCACCATGAAAATTTAGCGCAAATTAGCGATGAAATTATCGCAGGTTTAGATTCGCAGCCGTTTTATGTCATTGGTTGGTCACTAGGTGGAGCGATTGCGCTTGATATGGCAACGCGCTATTCGAATCGTGTGCAAGGCGTGATATTACTTGCTGCAAATCCCTGTTTTGTTGAACAAACAGACTGGGCAGGAATGCCACTTGAAACGTTTGATGCTTTTGCTACGCAATTACACGCGAATTCGACGGTAACATTACAGCGTTTTTTAGCCTTGCAATTGCAAGGCTTGCCGCAGTTTTTGAAAGAAGTCAAAGCACGTTTTGCACTGCACATTCAGTCCGATACGCCGATTTTAGAAACCAGTTTGCAATTGCTCAAAAAAAATGATTTACGGGAAAATTTGAAAAATTTAACTTGTCCAATTGCCGCGATTTTGAGTGATAACGATGCGCTCATTCCTGTTTTTGTTGGCGAGCAAATGCAAGCGTTGCAGCCACATTTACAGCTCACCATTTTAGAAAAAGCGGGACATATTCCGTTCATTACACAACCAACTTTATGCTTAAATGCTATCCATGCTTTTGTTCGAAAAGAGCAGGGCGGTTTGCTCGATAAAACTAAAATCAAACAATCGTTTGGTAATGCCTCGCAAACTTACGACAGCGTTGCACAGTTGCAGCGTGATGTGGGACAGGATTTGTTGAAAACATTTTTGTCAGAAAATCTAACGGGAACAGTTGTTGATTTGGGTTGCGGCACAGGATTTTTAACGCAAACATTGTTGCCATATTGTGAAAATGCCGATTTGATGGCTGTCGATTTAGCATTGCCGATGTTGCAATTAACACGCGAGAAAATTGGCTCATCAATCCATTATCTTTGCTCCGATGCAGAGTCACTGGCGTTGGCAACAAACAGCGTTGAGACACTATTTTCAAACGTCGCATTGCAATGGTGTTTCCCGATTGATAACGCATTGCGTGAATTGCAGCGAGTTCTAAAACCTGACGGCACATTGATTTTTAGTACGTTCAGTTCACAAACGCTTTGCGAGCTTAAAACGGCATGGGCAAGCGTTGATAATTTCGCGCATGTTAATGAATTTTACACGCAAGAATTACTGCAACTTGCGTTAGAAAAAGCGGGATTTTCACACATGGAAATCATCACAAAACGTTATGTTTCACGTTACGATTCGGTGCTTGATTTGATGCGCGAACTCAAACATATCGGCGCACATAACGTAAGTACAAAGCGTAAAAGAAGTGTGACGACTAAAACGACTTTGGCGCAAATGATGGCAAATTATCCGCAAGAAAAAACGGGCGAAATTAGCGCAACGTTTGAAGTGATTTTTGTTCGAGCAAGTCAGTAAAACGAGACGAAATCGCCAAATATGAATTGTCTAAAAATTCAATATCGGCTACATTTAGAAATCGGTGTAAAGCCCGAGAAATATAATTAGAAACATTTTTGGAGTGGTAATAATGAGTGAATTAAGTGCAGGAAAATTGGGACTTCACAGCGTTGGGCAGGTTTTTCATAATCTAAGTTATGACGAGCTGTTTGACCATGAAGTCGCCAATAAAGAAGGACAAGTGTTAAGCAATGACACGATGACTGTAGACACAGGGAAATTCACAGGTCGCTCGCCGAAAGACAAGTTTTTTGTAGAACAAGAACCGTCAAAATCAAACATTGCATGGGGTAACGTTAATAAACCTGTTTCCCCCGAGATTTTTGATGAACTTTATGCCGATGTTATTGATTATTTATCAGGCAAAGATATTTACGTTACTGATGGTTTTAGCGGCGTTGGTGCAACACAACGTTCGGTGCGTTTTATTACCGAATTCGCGTGGCAATCGCATTTCGTAAAAAACATGTTTATTCGCCCAGAAGCTGACGAATTAGAAAACTTTGAACCAAATTTCCGCGTTTATAACGCTAGCAATTACACCAATCACAAATGGCAAGGTCACGGTTTAAATTCTGAAGTTTTTTGCATTTTCAACGTTGAAAAAAATGTCGCTATCATTGGTGGCACTTGGTACGGCGGGGAAATGAAAAAAGGCATTTTCACCATGATGAATTACTGGTTGCCGCTTGAAAAAATCTTATCGATGCACTGCAGCGCAAATGTGGGCAAAGATGGCGATGTAGCATTATTTTTCGGTCTTTCAGGCACAGGAAAAACGACTCTTTCAACCGATGCACACCGCAAATTGATTGGCGACGATGAACATGGTTGGGATAACGACGGTGTTTTCAATTTTGAAGGTGGCTGCTACGCAAAATGTATCGGTTTATCACAAGAAAACGAACCTGAAATTTTTGGTGCAATTCGCCGTCACGCGCTACTTGAAAACGTCGTTTATGACGATAACGGTGAAGTGGATTATCACGATAGTTCTAAAACCGAAAATACGCGCGTTTCATATCCGATTGAACACATTGAAAATCACGAACCTGAATTACGCGCAGGACATCCACAAAACATTATTTTCTTAACGTGCGATGCGTTTGGTGTGTTGCCGCCTGTTTCAAAATTATCAAAAGAACAAGCAATGTATTATTTCTTGTCAGGCTACACGGCGAAAGTCGCTGGCACAGAACGCGGTGTAACCGAACCTCAAGCTACGTTTTCAGCTTGTTTTGGTGAAGCCTTTTTACCCTTGCATCCCACTGTTTATGCAACCTTGCTCGGTGAAAAAATGGAAAAACACGGGGTGAATGCGTATTTGGTTAATACTGGCTGGACAGGCGGTGGTTATGGCGTTGGTAAACGCATGAGCATCAAAGGCACACGCGCTTGCGTCAATGCAATTTTGGACGGCAGCATTAACAACTGCGATTTTGAAACGATGCCGTATTTCAATTTGAGCATCCCAAAAACATTGGATGGTGTTGAAACCCATTTGTTAAATCCACGCGATGCGTGGGAAGACAAAGCGCAATTTGATGAAACGGCGCAAAAATTAGCAGGCATGTTTGTAGCGAATTTCAAAAAATACACTGGTGCAAATCAAGAATTCGATTTCACTCAGGCTGGGCCTCAGCTTTAATTTCCAAAGATGGTAAAGTCACGCGCAATGTAGCGTGTCTTTACCATGTCGATGTGGTTGAAAATTGATTGGATAATTCGGCGACTTTTTCAGCGGGAAGTTTTACCGTCAATGCAATTTGTCCCGCAAAATCTTGTTCAATAATTTTTCCATCCGCTTTTTTTAACGCATATTCAAAAGGCTGAAATTGTTCGTAATCTAGCGTCAATTTTAATGTCGCCATTTCGATAAACGGCAGTAGTATTGCGCTATCAATGACTTGTTTTGCCGTATTGCCATAAGCTCGCGTTAAACCGCCCGCACCTAATTTCACACCACCAAAATAACGCACGACAGCGACTAAAACATTGATGATGTTTTTACCTTCAAGATGCTGGAGAATTGGTTTTCCCGCTGTACCAGTAGGTTCACCTGCGTCATAAAAGCGATAAATAATGCCGTTTGGTGTTTTTAAACGGTAAGCAAATGCTATGTGATTTGCGTGAGGATGGGCAATTTGCAGTGTTTTTAATTCACGCAAAACATCTTGTTCATTTTCACAAGGCGTAATCACACCAATAAAACGTGATTTTTTTATCAGCTCTTCAACCGTGTGCGATTGCGAAACATAAAGCATCATAATTTCATCGTCCCAGTCTTGTAATCATTCATTCAAAATGTAAATTTCCTGTCATCTGCAAAAGTATCGGCGGTTAAAAGGCTTTCTTTATATACAAATAGGAAACTATGAATCTATAAATTGCCATATTGTCAACGAATTGATGCAGCTGTATAGTACGCTCCAAGTTAGTTATTTACCCATTTTTCATTTTTTTCGACAACCATAAGGAACATTATCATGACTACTTTCTATAGAGACGTATTGATTGGCTTGATGTTTATCGTCGGCATCGTCGGTTTTATTTCTGGTGAATTCATTGTTTCAACAGTGTTATTTGCATCAGCAGCCATTTCTAGCAACGTATATTTGAACCGTCAAATGTACGGCTAAGAATCCTAAACATTTTACCTCCTGTTATTTTGTAACAAACATTGACTCCTCATTGTCCTGTTTGACCTCTTGCTCTCAATGCGTTAAGCATTGAGAGCTTTTTTTTGCCAAAAAATCACCGAATTTATCTGGACAGTTTTAGCCACTATAACGTAGATTACGAGCAATTTTCGTAACTAAAATCCCATAAATGATAGAAGAAGACCGTTTAATTACCGCAAGTGCAGGGCAAGGTGAAGAAGGTCACGACCGTGCGATGCGTCCTAGAAAATTAGCGGATTATGTTGGACAAGAAGAATGTCGAACACAAATGGCAATTTTCATTGAAGCGACGCTCGCGCGACAAGAAGCTCTCGATCACACGTTAATTTTTGGCCCTCCAGGTTTAGGCAAAACGACGCTTGCGATGATTATTGCGAGCGAAATGGGGGTGAATTTACGACAAACTGCTGCGCCAGTTCTCGATAAAGCAGGTGATTTGGCTGCCTTGCTGACTAATTTAGAAAGACACGATGTGCTGTTTATCGATGAAATTCACCGTTTAAGCCCTGCCGTTGAAGAAATTTTGTATCCCGCGATGGAAGATTATCAGCTCGATTTGATGATTGGCGAAGGGGCTGCGGCGCGTTCAATTAAAATTGATTTACCACCGTTCACGTTGATTGGTGCAACCACTCGTGCAGGTTTGTTGACTTCGCCGCTGCGCGACAGATTCGGCATTGTGCAACGCTTGGTTTTTTACACGATTGAAGAATTAACCAGCATTGTGACTCGTTCAGCGCATGTTTTGAAAATGGGCATCGAACCTAAAGGTGCGCTCGAAATTGCGAAACGTTCACGCGGTACGCCACGCATTGCCAATCGATTATTGCGTCGTGTGCGTGATTTTGCTCAAGTCAAAAGTAACGGAATTATCACCGAGCAAGTCGCCGCCGAAGCCTTAACAATGCTCAAAGTTGATAGCAATGGATTTGATAGTTTAGATAGAAAATTTTTATTAACACTGATTGAAAGTTTTTCGGGTGGCCCTGTTGGGCTAGATACGATGGCAGCGGCAATTAGCGAAGAACGTGGCACGATTGAAGACGTTTTAGAACCTTATTTATTGCAACAAGGTTTTATTATGCGAACACCGCGAGGACGTGTGGCAACGTCAGCGGCTTACTTACATTTCGGTTTGACAGCGCCAAAAGTTGCCACTGAAAATGTCGATTTATTTACCTCCTAATTATCTTAAAAAATCACTGCATGAATGACACAAACACCGTATGGATTGTTGATGATGATCAATCAATTCGTTGGGTTATCGAGAAAGCGTTACAAAAATCAGCCATTTTTACACGCACATTTCCAAATGCGGCTGAACTTCTTTTGGCACTTAAAAACGAACGTCCCGATGTGCTAATTACCGATATTCGGATGCCGAATATGAATGGTTTGGAACTGCTCCGAAAAATTCAAGAAAATTATCCCGCATTGCCCGTGATTGTAATGACCGCGCATTCAGATTTAGAGAGTGCAGTGGCAACCTTTCAAGGAGGCGCGTTTGATTACTTACCCAAACCTTTTGATATTACGGATTTAGTCGAATTAACGCGCAGAGCTTGTGTGCATTCACATCAACAACGTGACAAACAAGAAAAAACGCAAGCCCTAAAACAAGGCGAAATGAGTGGAATCATTGGCGAAGCTCCTGCAATGCAAGAGGTTTTTCGTGCAATTGGGCGATTAGCGCGGTCGCAAATTACGGTGTTAATTAACGGCGAATCGGGAACAGGTAAAGAACTTGTGGCAAAAGCTCTGCATCGCCATAGCCCACGCGCAGAAAATCCTTTTATTGCCTTAAATATGGCGGCAATTCCAAAAGATTTAATGGAATCTGAATTGTTTGGTCACGAAAAAGGCGCGTTCACAGGCGCGATACAACGTAGAGCAGGGCGGTTTGAACAAGCAAATAGCGGCACGTTATTTTTAGATGAAATTGGCGATATGCCTGCGGAATTACAAACTCGCTTGTTGCGGGTGCTTTCAGATGGTGAATTTTATTCGGTGGGTGCGTATGCGCCGACAAAAGTCGATGTGCGAATTATTGCCGCCACGCATCAAAATTTAGAAGAATTGGTTGAACAAGGACGTTTTCGAGAAGATTTATTTCACCGCTTAAATGTCATTCGTATTTGCGTTCCACCGTTGCGCGAGCGAAAACAAGATATTCCGTTGTTGCTACAGCATTTTTTGCAGCAAGCGGCTGATGAATTAAAAGTCGATAACAAAATCTTGAAGCCTGAAGTCGCCGAATTATTAAGTAAGCTGGATTGGCGTGGAAATGTGCGGCAGCTTGAAAATACTTGTCGATTACTCACGGTGATGGCGGCAGGACGTGAAGTGCATTTGCATGATTTACCGCCTGAATTATTAGAAAATGCTAGCGATAAATCAGTCAGTAATGAAGATTGGCAAGAATTATTACGCGCTGAAATTGACTGGCATTTGCACAATAAAACACCTGAAATTGCCAAACAAATTATTCCGACTGTGGAACGTATTTTGATTCAAACCGCGCTAAATTTTACGAATAATAAACGGCATGAAGCGGCAATTATGCTCGGTTACGGACGTAATACGTTGACGCGCAAAGTCGATGAATTAAACATTGATGTGAAAAACTAAAACAATGACTGAACAATTGATTTACCAAACCGAAGACAAAGACGGCATTATTGAAGTCAAAGATTGTGACGACGTGCGTTCGTTATATTTTGGTTCGTTTGCCCAACAAAGTGCAATGTCGCTTAAAAATCCTGACGCACTGCATCTTGCTTACACGAAAGCGATGATGAGCAGTTTGCTGTTTAATGACATTGAAGACGACGTGTTGTTAATCGGTTTAGGTGGCGGCTCGTTGGCAAAATATCTACTGCAAAATTTCCCTAAATGTCGCCTTGAAGTCGTTGAATCTCGGAAAGCAGTGGTTGAAATCGCTCACGATTATTTTGAGTTACCACGCGATAATCGCTTGAATATGGTGATTGATGATGGCGCACAGTATGTTTTAGAACGACATAATTTGCAGCGTGAATTTTACAGTTTGATTATGCTTGATGTTTTTGATTCACAAGGTATGGCGCAAGAAATTTGCAGCCTTGAATTTTTTGCGTCGTGTCAGAAAATGCTCAAAAAGAATGGCATTTTGATTATCAATTTATGGAATACCAACGAGCAATTTAAACAATTATTTTCATGGCTGGGCAGTTTATTTGACGCGAAATTATTGTTTTTGCCTGTAGATGGCGTGGTGAATGTGAATGGCTTGTTTTTTCACGAAAATACGCCCATTTATTCGCGCCGAGAATTGCAATGTCGCGCCATTAAACTTGAAAAAACCTATCACTTGCCGTTTAAACAATTTCTTAAAGATTTAATCATCTACAATCCGAATTTTATCGATAGAGTGACAAGCAAATAATCTCTTTTCATTTGCGACTCACAGCTTAATTCCACGCATAACATAGTATTTTTATAGGTTTTAAGTTGTGCTATTCTATCGCCGATTTTTTATAAAAGCCTTTTGAACTCTAGCCTAAATTAGTGAGCGAACATGACTCAAACAAATATAATCCAAATTGTGCAAAACATTGTTGCCGATTTGAAGGATAAGCCAGGCGCACTGTTACCGATTTTACACACGGTGCAAAATTCGCTTGGTTATGTGCCACCCGAAAGCGTTCCAACGATTGCTAAAGCGTTAAATCTCTCTCGCGCCGAAGTGCATGGCGTGATTAGTTTTTATCATTATTTTCGTGACCATGCACCAGGCAAAAAAACCGTGCGGGTTTGTCGCGCCGAATCCTGTTTAGCAATGGGCGGCAAAGCCTTAGAAAGCCATGTCAAAACAAAATTAGGCATCGATTATCACGAAACCACAGCCGATGGAAATTACTCGCTTGAAGCGGTTTATTGTTTAGGAAACTGTGCATGTTCGCCTGCAATTCAAATTGATAATGACGTTTATGGTCGCGTTACAGCCGAATCGTTTAACGAAATTTTGACGGAGCAATCAGCATGAGTATTAC
Organism: Methylococcales bacterium; assembly: GCA_028688755.1. Lineage (GTDB taxonomy): Bacteria > Pseudomonadota > Gammaproteobacteria > Methylococcales > Methylomonadaceae > UBA10906. The sequence continues at coordinate 15,905 of JAQTXN010000006.1, forward strand.
AGTTTATGTGCCTTGCGACTCAAGTGCCGTTTCATTAGGTGCAAATCGTGTCGCTGACGCTATCGCGCAAGAAGCGCAAAAACGTGGCGTTGAAATTCACATCGTTCGCAACGGTTCGCGTGGAATGTATTGGCTTGAACCGATGGTTGAAGTCTCTACGGATAAAGGTCGTGTCGCGTATGGCGCAGTAAAAACAGGCGACGTAGCGAGTTTGTTTGATGCGGATTTTTTAAATGGCGGCGCACATGCGTTGAATTTAGGTTTAACCGAAGAAATTCCGTATTTGAAAAAACAACAACGTTTAACCTTTGCGCGGGTTGGAATTACTGACCCTGTCAGCGTTGAAGATTATGTTGCTCATGACGGTTATCGCGGTTTGAAAAATGCGTTGAGCTATTCGCAAGCAGACATCGTTAAACACGTTACCGATTCGGGTTTGCGTGGACGTGGTGGCGCGGCATTTCCAACGGGCATCAAATGGAACACCGTTTTAAATACGCCGTCTGAACAAAAATACATTATCTGCAACGCTGACGAAGGCGATTCGGGTACATTCTCTGACCGTATGATTATGGAAGGCGACCCGCTTGTTTTAATCGAAGGTATGACGATTGCGGGTATCGCAGTTGGCGCGACGCAAGGTTATATCTATTTACGAATTGAATACCCACATGCTTACGAAATTTTAAACGCGGCAATTGCTAACGCTTATGCGGCAAATTATTTAGGCGAAAACATCCAAGGCTCTGGCAAAACGTTCCATTTAGAAGTTCGTCAAGGTGCAGGCGCATACGTTTGCGGCGAAGAAACGTCACTCATGGAAAGTTTAGAAGGCAAACGCGGTTTAGTGCGTTTCAAACCACCATTGCCAGCCATCAGCGGATTATTCGGCAAACCGACTGTTGTGAATAACGTGATTTCACTCGCGTCTGTGCCAGTGATTTTAGACAAAGGCGGCGAATTCTATCGTGATTTCGGAATGGGACGTTCACGCGGCACATTGCCGTTGCAACTTGCTGGAAATTTAAAACACGCAGGCTTGGTCGAATTAGCGTTTGGCGCGACGTTGCGCGAAATCCTATACGATTTCGGCGGTGGTTCTGCAACAGGCAAACCCATTCGTGCTGTGCAAGTCGGCGGGCCTTTAGGTTCGTATTTGCCAGAATCACAATTTGATACACCACTCGATTACGAAGCGTTCAGCGAAATTTGGGCAGTTTTAGGTCACGGCGGTATCGTGGCATTTGATGAAACCGTTGATTTGGCGCAAATGGCAAAATACAGCATGGAATTCTGCGTTGAAGAATCGTGCGGAAAATGTACGCCTTGTCGAATTGGTTCAACACGCGGTTATGAAGTGATGGACGAAATCGTCAATAAACGCGATTTAGATAAAAACATTCCATTACTGCGTTCACTTTGCGACACGATGTTAAACGGTTCACTTTGTGCGATGGGTGGCATGACACCGTATCCTGTGTTGAGTGCGCTCAATCATTTCCCTGAAGATTTTGGTATCAAAGCCGCTTAAAAAAGGACACTAAAAATGAGCATTGATAAAGACAAAGATTACGGCACGCCAGCGAGCAGTGCTACCGAAATGGTCAATTTGGAAATTGACGGATTTAAAGTGACCGTTCCTGCGGGAACATCTGTGATGCGTGCGGCGGCAAGCATTGGCATTGATATTCCAAAACTTTGCGCGACAGACAGCATCGAACCATTCGGCTCATGCCGTTTGTGCGTCGTGCAAATTGAAGGCGGACGTGGTTTGCCAGCTTCATGTACGACACCTGTTTTTGAAGGCATGAAAGCGGTGACACAAAACCAAAAACTTGCTGATGTGCGTCGCGGCGTGATGGAACTTTATATTTCTGACCATCCACTTGATTGCTTAACCTGTCCATCAAATGGCGATTGCGAATTACAAGATATGGCGGGGGCAGTTGGTTTGCGTGAAGTGCGTTACAAACCTGTTGAAACCCATTTAGGCGCAACAAAAGACACGTCAAATCCTTATTTCACGTTTGACCCAAGCAAATGTATCGTTTGCCAACGTTGCGTTCGCGCTTGCGAAGAAACCCAAGGTACATTTGCATTAACGATTGATGGGCGCGGTTTTGATTCCAAAGTTTCACCAGGTCAAAATCAAGACTTTTTAAGTTCTGAATGTGTATCGTGTGGCGCATGTGTGCAAGCATGTCCAACCGCAACCTTGATTGAAAACAACGTTATCGAAAACGGTCAACCAGAACATGCAATTGTCACGACTTGCGCGTATTGCGGCGTAGGTTGTTCGTTCCGAGCTGAAATGCAAGGTGAAAAAGTCATTCGCATGGTGCCAGACAAAAATGGTCAAGCCAATCACGGTCATTCGTGTGTCAAAGGACGTTTTGCGTTTGGTTATGCAACGCACAAAGACCGCATCACCAAACCAATGATTCGCGCCACTATTCAAGACGCTTGGAAAGAAGTTTCTTGGGAAGAAGCGATTGCTTACGCAGCATCTGAAATTAAACGCATTCAAGCCAAATACGGCAAAGAATCTGTCGGCGGTTTAACGTCCTCACGTTGCACCAATGAAGAAGCCTATTTAGTTCAAAAATTGATTCGTGCAGGGTTTGGTAATAATAACGTCGATACTTGTGCGCGGGTTTGCCATTCACCAACAGGCTACGGTTTGAAACAAACGCTCGGCGAATCATCAGGCACGCAGAATTTTGATTCTATTATGAAAGCTGACGTGATTGTGGTCATGGGTGTGAATCCAACTGACGGACATCCTGTGTTTGGTTCGCAAATGAAAAAACGTTTGCGTCAAGGTGCAAAATTGATTGTTATCGATCCGCGCAACATTGATTTGGTGAAATCGCCACACATTCAAGCCGATTACCATTTGAAACTTCGTCCAAGCACCAACGTTGCCATCGTGAATGCGTTAGCACACGTTGTGGTTTCTGAAGGTTTGGTTGATGAAAAATTTGTCAAAGCGCGTTGCGACATGGCTTCATTTAATAAATGGCGCACTTTCGTTGCTGACGTTCGTCATTCGCCTGAAAATACCGAATCGATTACAGGTGTTCCAGCGGCTGACATTCGAGCAGCGGCGCGTTTATATGCAACAGGCGGAAATGCTGCGTTCCATTACGGTTTGGGCGTAACCGAACACAGCCAAGGTTCAACCACCGTTATCGGCATTGCAAATTTAGCGATGGCAACTGGCAACATTGGACGTGATGGCGTGGGCGTAAATCCATTGCGCGGTCAAAACAACGTCCAAGGTTCGTGTGATATGGGTTCATTCCCGCATGAATTACCAGGTTATCGCCATGTTGCCGACCCTGCAACACATGATTTATTTGAAAAAGCATGGAACGCAACATTAAGCACAAATCCAGGTTTGCGAATTCCAAACATGTTTGATGCGGCGTTAGATGGCACATTCATGGGCTTGTATTGCGAAGGCGAAGACATCGCACAATCTGACCCAGATATTACGCATGTTCACTCGGCGTTACAAAAAATGGAATGCGTCATTGTGCAAGATATTTTCTTGAACGAAACCGCAAAATTTGCACACGTTTTCTTGCCTGGTGCATCGTTCCTTGAAAAAACAGGCACATTCACCAACGCAGAACGCCGTATTTCACCCGTTCGTAAAGTCATGCGTCCGCTTGCAGGTTATGCTGATTGGGAAGTGACACAATTATTATCAAACGCGCTCGGTTATCCAATGAATTATTCAGATCCTTCTGAAATTATGGACGAAATTGCGAGTTTAATTCCAAGTTTCACAGGTGTGAGCTACTCGAAAATTGATGAGTTAGGCAGTGTTCAATGGCCTTGTAACGATGAAACGCCTGACGGTACGCCTGTTATGCACACGAAAGAATTTTTGCGTGATGACGGTAAAGGCTTATTCATGTTGACCGAATATGTGCCAACGATTGAAAAAGTTACACCGATGTATCCGTTGATTTTGACCACAGGTCGTATTTTGGCGCATTACAACGTGGGCGCACAAACTCGTCGTACAGGTAACGTGGCATGGAATCCTGAAGATATTTTAGAAATCCATCCGCACGATGCTCAAGACCGTGGCATCAATGATGGTGATTCGGTGGGAATTAAAAGTCGTGCAGGCGAAACGGTGTTGCACGCGATTGTGACTGACAGAGTGCAACCTGGTGTGGTTTATACCACGTTCCATTTCCCAGAATCGGGCGCGAACGTCATTACGACCGATAACAGCGATTGGGCGACAAACTGTCCTGAATATAAAGTTACCGCCGTGCAAATTACGAAAGTAACCAAAGATTCAGAATGGCAACAAGGTTATCGCGCTTTCACTGAAAACCAACTTGATTTGTTAGCACAAGCGGCTCATGCCTAGCGATGAATTTTTAGCATCGGTGTTGGAATTGGGCTGGTCAAGTTACCAGTCCGTTTCGGTTGAACGCTTCAAAAATGGTGCGCTTTCAACGGTTGATGATTTTGTTGCCGAAGAAGTTCCCATTGTTCTCATGTACAACGGCGTGTCACACGTCGTTATGCTGGCAACACCGACCAATTTAGAAGATTTTGCACTCGGTTTTAGTTTGACCGAAGGCATTATTGCCAATGCGGCTGAATTGGAATCAGTGAAAGTTTATCAACGCTCAAACGGCATCGAAGTTCAGCTAAAAATTCCCGAAGCACGTTTTCAATGTCTTGCCGACAAAGGGCGTAATTTAACAGGTCGCACAGGTTGTGGTTTATGCGGTGCGACCACGTTAAAACAAGCGATTAAACCGCCTCGTTCTGTTTCAGGCGATTTGAAAATTACCGCCACGCAATTAACGGCTGCGTTGCAAAATTTATCGCAACATCAAAAACTCAATCAAATCACGGGCGCAATTCATGCTGTTGCGTGGGTTGAACTAGAAAAAGGCATTGTCGAATTGCGCGAAGATGTAGGGCGGCATAATGCGTTGGATAAGTTGATTGGTTCATTGCTCAAACGTAACACAGATTTTCGTGCGGGTTTTATGATTACGACCAGCCGCGCGAGTTATGAAATGGTACAAAAGGCAACAGCCGTGGGCGTTACAGTGTTGGCAGCAATTTCTGCTCCGACGGCGTTGGCAATTCGGTTAGCACAAGAATCGGGTTTAACGTTAATTGGTTTTGCGCGAGATGAAACTTGCGTGATTTACAGTCATTCTCAAAGGTTTATAAAATGAAAAAAGTCGTTTTAACAACTTTATTACTAGGTTTATCGTTTGGTGCAATCGCTGAACAACCTGTTGGCGATTACAAAAATTGGCGTTTGCTTTCCGTTTCGCATCGCACAGATAAACAAACGTTGCGAGCCATTTTAGGCAATGACACAGCAATCGAGTCAGCTCGCGCAGGTAAAATTGCACCGTGGGCAGAAGGCAGTATTTTAGCCAAAGTGAAATGGAAAGAATCAATTCACGCAAATTGGGCAGCGGCAATTGTGCCAGGTGAATTTGAAGCCGCCGAAGCAATGGTCAAAGATTCTAAAAAATACGCAACGACAGGCGGTTGGGGCTTTGGAAAATGGCAAGGCAACGATTTAGTGATGTTTGACGAAACAAAATCTAAAGAATGTTTTGCTTGTCACACCGCCGCACTACAGAAAAATGATTATGTTTTCACGCATTCGGCGTTGCAATAAAACTGGAGAATATAAAATGAGTTCAAAAATTGAAAAATTAGTCAAAATGGCAAATGACATCAGCAATTTTTTTGATGCTGACCCAGACAAAACAGTTGCCGCACAAGGTGTGAAAAATCACATTTCACGTTCATGGGAATTGCGAATGCGTGAAGCCATTGTTGACCATGTGAAAAATCATGATGGCGAAGGTTTGTCGCCGCTTGCAAAAACAGCTGTTTCGCAAATCACTATTTGATTTTTTCAAATAAAAAGGTGTGTTTGACGCGCCTTTTTTCTTTTTTTACTTTACTCGTCACTAACGTGGATTTTTATGCAACACACCGTGATAACGCCCGAAGATTTAAAAGCGTCGTTAATCCAAATTCGTCAAACTGCCGCAGAACTTTACCGTTTTACTGAAAAATTAACGCTACTTAAAATTGTCCATCATGTTGCCGTGCAAGTGATTAAAGCGGTTGATACGCTTCAAAAAGAAATACAAAAGCCGCTTGCTAGTGCAGATTTATTCGCCGCACTCGAATCTTCAAAATCCGTTTTATTTTTAGAAGATGTGGTTGATGCGGATACGATGAGTGAATTGGAAGCCTATGTTTTACCTTTTGCAAAAAACTTAGATGACGAAGAATTAACCCGTTTTCTAAGCGAAGTCACTGAAAAAATTGAAGTCAAATACAACGCAATGCTTGAAAAAATTCATGAATTTAACGCGCTAGTTAAAGATGAGTTGGAGTAATTTAAATCCTATCGCGTTAAGTATCGGTTTATTGATTTGCAGTAACATTTTTATGACCTTCGCGTGGTACGCACATTTAAAAGAATTGCATCAAAAACCGTGGTTTGTTGCGGCACTGGTCAGTTGGTTTATCGCATTATTTGAGTATTTACTGCAAGTTCCCGCAAATAGAATTGGCTACAGCGTGTTAAGCGTTGGACAGTTGAAAATTATTCAAGAAGTCATCACATTATCGTTGTTCGTACCGTTTTCACTTTATTACCTGCGCGAGCCACTCAAACTCGATTATTTATGGGCATTTTTCTGTTTGCTTGGCGCAGTGTATTTTGTCTTTCGTGAAAAGCTCTAAACGCGACAGTCTTTTGTTTTTATGGCAAAATTAACCCGTTTTCAATTTATTCATTCAATCGAGGAAATCATTTTATGAAACGCATTTTTCTATTTCTAGTTACCAACCTTGCGGTGATGGTGGTAATTGGCGTTATTTTTAATTTGTTGGGTTTGCACAGTTCACTTGCGGCAAACGGTGTCGATTTAGATTTGAAAAAATTGCTCGTGATGTCAGCCATTATTGGTTCGACAGGTTCTGTCATTTCACTATTTATGTCGAAATGGTCAGCAAAACGCGGCATGGGCGTAGTTGTGATTGAACAGCCACAAAATCAAACTGAACAATGGCTTGTTAATATCGTTGCTCGTCAAGCACAAGCCGCAGGGATTGGAATGCCAGAAGTGGGTATTTTTGAATCGCCCGAACCCAATGCTTTTGCCACAGGTGCCAATCGTAATGATGCGTTAGTTGCCGTGAGTACAGGTTTATTGCACGCAATGAGTGCTGACGAAGTGGAAGCCGTTGTCGGTCACGAAATCAGTCACGTTGCAAATGGCGATATGATTACGATGGCGTTAATGCAAGGCGTTGTGAATACCTTCGTTTATTTTTTTGCAACGATTATTGGTCACTTCGTGGACAAAGTGATTTTGAAAAACGAAGAACAAGGCTACGGCTGGGCGTATTACGTCACGCAAATGGTCGCGCAAATCGCACTTGGTATTTTGGCTTCAATGCTTGTGATGTGGTTCTCACGTTACCGCGAATTCAGAGCTGACGCAGGTGGTGCAAATTTAGCAGGTCGTGAAAAAATGATTGCCGCGTTACAAGCCTTGCAACGTGTTCACGAACCAGCCGAATTACCAGGTCAATTAGCGGCGTTTGGTATCAGCGGCGGTGGTTCAATGAAATTATTCATGTCACATCCACCACTTGAAGATCGCATTGCCGCATTGCAAAATTTGCGTTAATTCACACTCAAACAGGTGCAAAGTTTTTTGGCTTTGCACCTTTCTTTTGTCTAACACATAACTTTACAAAAAAATGAGCATCACACTTTCTAATCGCGTCAACGCTGTAAAACCTTCTCCAACCTTAGTCATTACTGCAAGAGCCGCAAAAATGCGTGCTGAAGGTCATGATATTATCGGTCTAGGAGCAGGTGAACCTGATTTCGATACCCCTGATTTTATTAAACAAGCCGCTATCGATGCGATTAACAAAGGTTTCACAAAATATACCGCTGTTGATGGCATTGCACCGTTGAAACAAGCGATTATCAATAAATTCAAAAATGACAATGGCTTGGAATATAACGCGAAACAAATTTTAGTTTCGTGCGGTGGCAAACAAAGTTCGTTCAATTTAACGCAAGCTCTTTTGAATGCTGGCGACGAAGTGATTATTCCTGCACCTTATTGGGTTTCATATCCTGATATGGTGTTGCTCGCAGACGGTGTGCCTGTGATTATCGAAACGACACAAGCGCAGAATTTCAAAATTACACCGCAGCAATTACGCGCAGCAATTACTGAGAAAACAAAGTTAATTTTCATTAACAGTCCATCGAATCCTTCGGGCGCGGCGTATTCGCTTGAAGAATTGAAAGCGTTAGGTGATGTGTTAGCGGATTTCCCAAACATCATTATCGCCACCGATGATATGTATGAGCATATTCTTTGGGAAGAAGGCACATTTGTGAACATTTTGAACGCGCATCCTGAATTTTATGACCGCACGATTGTGATGAATGGCGTGTCAAAAGCGTATTCGATGACTGGCTGGCGAATTGGATATGCCGCTGGAAATGAGAAATTGATTGAGGCAATGTGTACGATTCAATCACAAAGTACCTCAAATCCAACTTCAATTTCACAATATGCAGCGTTAGCGGCGTTAACAGGCGATCAAAGTTTTATTGTTGAAATGTGTAAAGAATTCAAAAAACGTCATGATTTTGTTGTCGCAGAATTGAATACGATTGACGGCGTGGAATGTATCCCAACCGACGGTACGTTTTACGTTTTCCCGAATATCGAAAAATTATTAGCGCGTTTGGATGGCATTGATGACGATTTGGCGTTTTCAGATTATTTAATTGAAAAAGCTGGCGTGGCACTTGTTCCAGGTTCGGCTTTTGGAACAGCTGGACATATTCGTTTATCGATTGCAACCAGCATGGACAATCTTAAAAACGCATTGGAAAGAATTAAAAAAGCGATTTAAAAACACAAAAGGGCGATTTTTATAATCGCCTTTTTCTTTTCAGAATGGGAGTCTTTATGAAAAAAATCTTTGTCGCTTTTTGTGTTTTTTCAGCTATTTCCTTGTCAACGCAAGCAGAAACAAAGTTTATTCCACCTCACGCAGAAACACATAACAGCGTAGTTTGTGTCAAAACGACAGAAACTGAAATTGCAGCGATGTTTGATGAATGGAATGCTGCCTTAGCAACACTCGATGCACACAATGTTGCCATGTTATACGCGCACGATGCTGTTTTATTACCAACAATTTCAAATAAACCGCGCACCACGCATGATGAAATTGAAGATTATTTTGTGCATTTTTTAGCAAAGAAACCACAAGGAAAAATTGATTGGCGCATTATCAATATCGGTTGTAATACCGCATCAGATACGGGACTTTATACTTTTACGTTGCATGAAAAACATGGAAAAGTTAAAAAGGTTGCTGCTCGCTACTCGTTTGTTTATGAGTATGACGATGACCAATGGTTAATTGAGCATCACCATTCGTCTGTGATGCCCGAAAAAATCAAGAAACAAAAAAAAGCGATTTAAAAACAAAAGGCGATTTTTTAATCGCCTTTTTTATTTGCAGTGCTAAACTAAACCGATAGCGATTCACTATCTTTAACGAGGTTTATTATGATTCACAAACATGTTCAGTATTACACGCAACATTTCAAAGATGACGCACCTGCATCATTGGTGGTTTTCTTGGTTGCGCTGCCACTTTGTTTGGGCATTGCATTAGCATCAGGCGCACCATTATTTTCAGGGATTATTGCAGGACTGGTCGGCGGAATTCTAGTTTCATTATTAAGCGGTTCACAACTTTGCGTGTCAGGGCCCGCAGCAGGATTAACCGTTATTGTATTTACCGCAATTGAAACATTGGGCAGTTTTCAAGGTTTGCTAATGGCGGTTGTTTTAGCGGGAATTTTTCAATTGGTTTTAGGCTTTTTACGCGCAGGCATTATTGGTGCATTTTTTCCCTCGTCAGTTATTGAAGGAATGCTTGCTGCAATTGGTTTAATTTTAATTATCAAACAAATTCCACACGCTACAGGCTATGACACCAGTTTTGAAGGTGACGAAAGCTATATGCGTGAAACCCCTGAATCAAGTTTTTTAGAGTTGTTTGAGTCGCTCACACAAAATATTTCGACGGGTTCAATCATTATTAGTATCGTGGCATTGCTAATTATTATTGGGTGGGGTTTTTTGAAAAATCACCCAACGTTAAAGTTCATTCCTGCACCGTTAATTGCGGTCATTTGGGGCGTAGGTTTTAACGAATGGGCAACACAATTTGCGCCTGAATTTGCCGTTCACGCGAAACATTTGGTGAGTTTACCGATTCTGCATAATCCAAGCGATTTACTCGATAACTTCATGCTGCCTGATTTTAGTTATTTGAGTAATCCACACACTTACGTTGTCGCGGCGACAATTGCCATTATTGCAAGTTTAGAAACGCTTTTAAGTTTAGAAGCCACTGACAAACTCGATCCATTTAAACGCATCGCCCCAACAAATCGAGAACTCAAGGCGCAAGGTATGGGCAACATCGTAAGTGGATTACTCGGTGGTTTGCCAATGACAGCCGTTATCGTGCGAAGTGCTGCGAACATTAACTCAGGCGGACGTACAAAACTTTCGAGTTTTTTACACGGCGTTTGGTTACTTTTGAGCGTGATGTTTTTAGCGACTGTTTTAAACAAGATTCCCCTTGCTTGTTTGTCTGCAATTTTATTGCACACAGGTTATAAACTGGCAAATCCGTCCATTTTCAGACAGTTTTATCATAAAGGAATGAGCCAGTTTTTACCGTTTGTGATTACGATTGTGGCGATTGTCACTACCGATTTGTTGAAAGGTATGGTGATTGGAATGACGATAGGCTTATTTTTTGTGATAAAGGCGAATTATCACGCGGCAATTACGTTAACGAAAGCCAATTCACATTATTTAATTTCCTTTAACAAAGATGTTTCATTTTTGAATAAAGCCTTGTTGCGTAAATTCATTTTACAAATCGAAGAAAATAGCACGGTCACGATTGACGCAACGAAAACGAATTTTGTCGATCATGATATTTTAGAAGTGATTGAAAACTTTTTGGATGCCGCAGAAGACGACAACATTACCGTTCAATTGATTAACTTGGATGGTAGTGAAAAATTTACTCGTCATTATTCAAAGGTACAAACTGCGTAAGAATTGAAAAAGGGCAAATCACATTTGCCCTTTTTCAATCAGATAGTTTTGTGAATGGAGGGCGAATATGATTCGCCCCTACAAATTTTAAAAACGTTAAAAAACGTGACTGTAACTGTCACGCACTTCTTTAAGTTCTAATGCGAGTTCACGACGAATTTGAAAATCACGGCGTGTGTGTGCAATGTTGTAAGGAATGAGCGGATTGCGTTCATATTTCACTGCGGTGCGAATAATCCCAATCCATTGACGTTCATTGTCTTCCATTTCTTTAAAACGGTTGCGAATACGTTCAAGCTCTTGATTACAATAAGTAATAAAACCCGCCGCGTAAAACACGCTATTTTTTAAATAATCCTGTAACGCCGCTAAATCACCGTTAATTTCTTCGACAACTTCTTCGAAATTTTGCGGTTCTGTTGCTTTTTCGATTTCTTTTGCAGGTATTGTCGCTTCTGTTAAAACGGCATCGGCAATCGCTTTTGCCGCATTTCTACCGCGTCCTGCTGGCACCGTTTTATTGATTGCCGCCCACAAACCGTAACGCAAATAATGCGTCAAACCGCCTTCTTGTTTGGATTTGTCGCCACCTTGATAAAAGGCTTCTAAGGTTTTGATTTCAGCGGCACGTTCACTTAATAAACGGTCACGCGCTTGCAATGGTTTTGCAATAAACGCTTCCACCGCAACGCGCCCAAAACGCAAAAATAACACTTGAAAACCGTGTCGAATTCGGGCTTGTTCGATTCCTTCGTCTAAATGCGAATGTAACAAAGTGCGACGTACTTCTTCGGTTTCCCAAAGTAATTCTTGGATTTTTCGAACAATGCCGTCGATTAACGCTTGCAGAGCTTGGGCGAGTTGGTCGGTGAGTTCTGTTTCAAATTTCTTTTGAATTTCACGGAAAAGTTCTTCACGAATCTTGTAATTTCCTTCACGCGCATCAGGCATTGAAAGTGTACCGCCAGCGGTGTAAATCCGTTTTAATTCATCGGGTTGTGCAGTGATTAAATTCGAAAGTAACGCTTCAATTTTTTGATCATAAGCAGAACGCAATGCCGCAAGTTCCGCGTGTTCTGCGCCTAACGCATCCGCTTCGGTGCGACCTTGAATACTTTCAGAATACCAAACATCAAAATCTTTTTTGATGCGTTGCCATTCACGTCCCCACCATTGATTAAATTCTTTGCCGAGCAAATCATCTTCTTGACGTTCATTTTCAGCAATCGTGCCGTAAATCGGTTCGAGTTTGCCCAAAATTTCCGTCGCTAATTGGCGCGTTGCGTTTACCAGCGAATCACAACGTTTTTGCAAAACGCCTGTGCGTTCGTTATCAATGTAAAAATTTACAGCATCTTTTAACTCTTTTACGCCGTCGGTAATGGCTAATTTTTTAATTTTATTTTTATCATCAGCACTTTTCGAACGGCGCAAAGTGTCCTCGCTTGGAATGCCAAATTCGACCAAATGCGAACGCGCACAAACGGGGAGTAATCGACGTTCAGGCACATTTGCCCAAAAGGCTTTGTGTTTAGCGAATGTGTCACGAAAATCAATCTGATCGTCCATTGCGTCCGCTTGCGTTAACACGACAAACACTTTATCTGACACGCGCAAACTGGGGTCTTCCGCATCTGCAACGAGGAGCATTTCCTTTTCAGGTCCTGTAATCGATGGTTGCTTCATTTCTTTGGCGTAAATGATGGCATCGCAATTTTGCAAGCGATCAACCGCTTGCTCGGCGTGCATCAAAATGCCCGAATTAAAACCTGGTACGTCATGAAAAATAATGTCGCGATCACTACGCAAACGCACGGTTTTTAATTGAATACGTTTAATCGCAAGAGCTTGTGCGCGATTTTTGAAAATGGCGGATTGCAACAACTCGCTGATTTCACCGATGTCTAAAAAGGGTTGTTTAAAACTGCCTTTTTTGGTGAATTCATAAATCTGATTCAGATTTTTTTCAGTGTCATTGAAATCTTCTTGAATTTCCTTTTTTTCTTTGTCACTGAGCAACGCGCCCGCTAAGGCTTTTTGACGTTGTTCTTGCAACTTCGCAATTTCTTCGCGGCTGTAATACTCAATGGCAACTAATTGATCTTGCTCAGTTTGCGCTGACCAAATTTCGGTGCTGGTAAAAGTGCAACGCTCCCGCGCTGAAGGCAAAATTTCTTGTCCAAGCCACGCATTTAATAGCGCACTTTTACCCGCTTTTTCCAAACCAATCACGGCAACTTCAAAACGATTGGCGCGTAAACGTTCAAGTTGGCGATTCAAACGCGCGTGTTCATGTTCGAGTTTTTGCACCATTTCAGGCGACATATCTACGCCTGTTTTGTTGCTTAAAGTGATGAGTTTATCGGATAAAACGGACGCTTTTTCTAAGCGGGTGAGTTGTTTTGCACAAGTTTCTAGCCACGTTGCCATACGATTTCCAAGTTTATTAAATAGACTGATTTTTGAGTTCAGCGTTCATCGGTTCAATGTTGACGCAATGCTAAACTAAGAAGGCAAAAAGCGACAACCTCTAAATGGTTTTTTTCAATTCTAAAAAGCGTTACGCAAAAGTTTAAGCAACAAAATGTATTTAAATCACGGTTTTGTTATACCTAAATTCGAAAAGTAGGTAAAATTCGCGCCTTTCTAAATACCCCTTGGTTTTTATTACATGAAAATACTCATTCTAGGTGCAGGTATTACAGGTTCATCTGTTGCCGAAGCCCTTGCAAGTGAAGAAAATGACATTGTTGTCGTTGATTTTAGAACGGATTTACTTGATGCGTTAAAAGAGCGTTTCGATATTGCGACGGTGACAGGAAACGCTGCCCATCCGAGTGTTTTAGAACAAGCTGGAATTAGCAATACAGACATGGTGATTGCGGTTACTGACCGCGATGAAACAAATATGCTGGCGTGTTTAATTATTAACTCGCTCTACAGCAAACCGAAAACCATTGCGCGGGTTCGTGCTATCGATTATTTAAAACATCCGCGCTTGTTTAGTCCTAACGGCATTCCTGTTGATATTGTGATAAGTCCTGAACAAATTGTGATGAATGCTATTCGCAATTTGATTGAATTCCCTGGTGTGTTGCAAGTTTCTGAATTTGCGAGTGGATTGGTACGTTTATTTTCAGTTAAAGTCATTGCAAATGGCAGTTTGACAGGCAAAAAAATCAAAACAATCAAAGATCGTCTGATAAATGGCAAAACACGCATTGTGGCAATTTTTCGCAATGGTGAACCTTTTTGTGTCAACGGTGAATCCACGATTGAAACAGGTGACGAAGTTTTCTTTGTCGCACCACGAAAAGAAGTACGTCGTGTTTTAGAAGAATTAGGAAAATTAGAAGCTCCCATTAAACGCATCATCATTGCAGGTGGCGGACACGTCGGAAAACGTTTGGCTCTTGCGCTCGAAGATAAACATCAAGTCAAAATTATCGAAAAAGATATGCGTCGCGCTAAAAAAATCGCCAACGATTTAGATAAAACGATTGTTTTAGTCGGCGACTGCGCGGACGAAAAGTTGTTACAAGACGAATCGATTGAAGATACCGATTTATTTTGTGCGATTACTGATAATGATGGCGTGAACATTATTTCTGCCTCACTGGCAAAAAGTTTAGGCGCACGCAAAACCATTTGTTTACTCAATCACAATTCTTACCTCAAGTTATTGCATGGCACCAACATTGACGTAGCTGTTTTACCCAATCAAGAAACCCTCGGTAGTATTTTAAAACATGTTCGCAAAGGTGATGTCGCTGAGGTTAGCTCACTTTGTGGCGGCACAGCAGAAGCCATTGAAGCAATTGCTCATCACAACGGACGTGAAGATTCGGTTGTTGGCAAACGAGTCGATTCGGTGAAGTTTCCTGATGGCATTGTCATTGGTGCGTTGATTCGCAATCATGAAGTGATTGCCATTCATCACGATACGGTTTTCAAAGAAGATGATCATGTGATTATGTTTGCGATGGATAAAAAATTGATTCCGTACATCGAGCAATCTTTTCAACCGATTAGTAGCTAACAGGTCGCCATAATGCGTGTTTTTCTTACTCTGGTTCATGTTTTGGGCTTAGTGGCATTAGGCTTTAGCGGTTTAATGACAACGTGTCTACTCACTTCTTATTTTAGTGACGATGGCGTGACACAGGCTTTTTTCGATGCAATGGTTATTGCATTTGGCGTAGGTGCATTGATGTTTTTGCCTACCTTAAAAATGCAGAAAAAATTATCTCGGCAAGCAGGGTTTATGTTGGTTGCTATGACGTGGTCACTGAGTCCCGTGTTATGCACGTTGCCGTTGCTATTTGCGCTGCCGTCGTTAAGTTTTATTGATGCCTATTTTGAAATCATGTCGGCTCTCACGACAACAGGGGCAACGCTTCTTGTTGGTTTAGATACGATGCCGATGTCCATTAACTTGTGGCGTAGCGAGTTGAATTGGATTGCGGGAATGGGGATTATTATTTTCGCCGTCGCCATTTTGCCTATGCTCGGTATTGGTGGAATGCAACTTTATAAAGCCGAAACACCAGGTTCAGTCAAAGAATCCGATTTACCACCACGCATTGCTCAAACGGCAAAAGCGTTATGGACTGTTTATGCGGGAATTACGTTTGTATGTATTGTCTCGCTCAAAATAGCTGGCATGAGCTGGTTTGATGCTATTTGTCATGCTTTTTCAGCAATGAGTTTGGGCGGTATGTCAACGCATGATAATAGTGTGGGTTTTTTTAATTCGTTGCAAATTGAAGTTGTTTTAACTGTATTTCAACTGATTGCCGCCATTAACTTTGCTACGCATTTTGTAGCGATTCGCAAACAATCGTTCAAACCTTATTTCCAAGATATGGAAGCGAAAGGTTTTTTAGCATTGGTTTTGGGCAGTTGCGTTTTAGCAGCGGGCGTTTTGCAATATGAAGGGACTTATCCTGATTTTTGGACAGCGTTACGTCATGCTTCGTTCAATTTAGTGACGATTGCAACCGATTCAGGTTTTGCTACGCAAGATTTTAACCAGTGGCCGATTTTTGTTCCTGTTTGGATGTTATTTTTGAGTTGTTTATCTGCTTCTTCGGGGTCAACAGGTGGCGGGATTCGGATGATTAGAACGATTATTTTGATTAAGCAAGCGCGACTTGAAATGTTTAAATTCATTCATCCATTTGCGATTCGTCCCATGAAAATTGGCGAAACGGTGATTAGCAGCAACATTATCACGTCGGTGATGGGATTTATTTTTCTGTATTTCATTTGTATTGTGATTTTAGTGTTTGCGTTGTTATTGACGGGATTGGATTTTCTAACCTCTTTTTCTGCCATCATCGCTTGTTTTAACAACGCGGGACCTGGTTTAAATCAAGTCGGCCCTGCTGGGAATTATTCTGTTTTAAGTGATGCTCAAACCATGATTTGTACGTTTGCGATGCTACTTGGACGAGTACAAATTTTCTCGATTGTGATTTTGTTTATTCCTGAATTTTGGCGCAAATAATGATGAAAAATACCATAAACATTATGCCGTTTTTAGAAGAAGATTTAGGCAGTGGTGATATTACCGCTGCCATTATTGACGAAAATCGCAAAGCGACCGCGCAACTTTTAACGCGTGAGCCGATGGTTTTGTGTGGGCGAGATTGGTTCGATGCTGTTTTTCAACATTTGGATGCAAACATTGTTATCGATTGGTACGTTCAAGAAGGCGAAAGCGTTGCAGCGAATACGCCACTTTGCACGTTGAGCGGCAACGCACGCGCATTACTCACAGGTGAGCGCACCGCAATGAATTTGTTACAAACGTTGTCAGCAACCGCGACGATTTCTCGTCAATATGCGAATGCAGTTCAAGGAACAAATTGCAAAGTGTTAGACACGCGAAAAACGATTCCAGGTTTGCGACTCGCGCAAAAATACGCGGTGAAATGTGGTGGTTGTGTCAATCATCGTATTGGATTGTTTGATGGTGTGTTAATCAAAGAAAATCACATTATCGCAGCAGGTTCGATTGCAAAAGCAGTACACATTGCCCGTCAACAAAGCGCAATGCCAATTGAGGTGGAAGTCGAAAACTTAGCGGAACTTGAGCAAGCACTGGAAGCCAAGCCTGAGCGAATTATGTTAGACAATTTTACCCTAGACGATTTACGCAAAGCTTTTGAAATCAATGCAGGCGAAGTGGAATTGGAAGCATCGGGGAATGTGGATTTAACAACAATTCGTGCAATTGCCGAAACGGGCGTTGATTTTATTTCGATTGGCGCATTGACAAAAAACGTACAAGCAATTGATTTATCAATGCGAATTCAACTTGATGCTTAAAGCCGCGAAACATTCACAATTGCAGGTAATTGGCTAATTTTTTTCACCACCTCGTTTAGTTGCTGGGCATTTGCAATTTGCAACGTTAAATTCAAAGCCGCCGAAAAATCAGGTTGAGATTCTAAATTCGCCGAAAAAATATGAATTTTCATTTGCGCTAAAACTTGCGACACGTCCGTGAGCAAGTTTTGGGCGTTAAACGCATGAACTACAATTGGAACGGCGTGCGAAGCCTTACTATTTCCCCATGCAACAGTTACCAATTGTGGCTGTTTTGTTTCTTCTAAATTCAGGATATTTTTGCAATCCAGCCGATGCACAATAATTCCTTTGTGATGTGAAATGTAGCCAATAATCTCATCGCCCGAAACAGGATGGCAACATTGTGCGAAACTCGTTTGCACGTTGTCTAAACCTGCAACCGTCACTTCGCATCGATTTAGTGTTTTATTCGGACGCACGTTGAAAAGTGTGTCATTTTTAATCTCAGGTTCAGGTAACTCGTTTTTGGGCTGTAAAGCCTCACCTTCAATTTCTTGTCCTTTAAACCAATTTTTTACTTTTTGAATCGAACGCGGCGATTTTAAATAGCCTAAATTGGTGTCTATCCAATTACGATTAGGCTGCACTTCTTTGACAGTCAAGATTTCAACTTGTTCACCCGAATGCAAAACGTAAGTGAGTGGCACAATGCGCCCATTCACTTTCGCGCCACGACAACGATGTCCAATGTCAGTATGCACAGCGTAAGCAAAATCCAGCGGCGTTGAGCCTTTGATTAAATCTACTAATTTTCCCGCAGGCGTTAACACATAAACGCGGTCGCTAAATAATTCGCTTTTGAATTCATCCGCCGTTGCCGCATCGGCATTTTTGGTGTCGAGCATTTTTCGCAAAATAGCGACACTTTTTTCCATCGTTGCCGATTGTTTGCCGCCTTCTTTGTAAGACCAATGCGCGGCAACACCAAGTTCTGCGTAGTCGTGCATGGCTTGGGTACGAATTTGGACTTCAATGCGATTTCCATTTGCATCTAAAACTACCGTGTGTAGAGATTGATAGCCGTTTTCTTTTGGGTTCGCAATGTAGTCATCAAATTCTTTGGGAATTGTTTGCCACAAACTATGCACAATGCCCAAAACCGTGTAGCAGTGCATCAAATTATCGACAATGACGCGCACGGCAAGTAAATCGTAAAGTTGGTCGAAACTGAGGTTTTTACGCTGCATTTTTTTCCAAATGCTGTAAATGTGTTTGGGGCGACCATAACATTCACAAGCGATATTTTCTTTTGCAAGTGTTTGTTTCAATAACGAAATAAAATTTGAAATACAGGCTTCACGTGCTGTGCGATTTGCGGCAAGCGATTTAGCAATATGTTTATACGTTGCAGGGTCAAGATAACGCAGCCCCATATCTTCAAGTTCCCACTTGAATTGATGCACGCCTAAACGATTTGCAATTGGTGCATAAATATCAAGGGTTTCGTGGGCGATAAAATGACGAATATCGTGTGATTCTTGGGGCAGATTCCGTAACCGTTGAATACGATAAGCGAGTTTAATCAGCACCGAACGTACATCTTGTGTCATCGACAAAAGCATTCGACGCAGTGTTTCGGCTTGATTGGGTTGACTTGCCATTTCAGGTGAATAAACCCGAATGTTATTGAGCCAATTTACGTCTTGAACTAAATTTGCCACGGTTTCGCCAAATTCAGCTTCAATATCAATCGGTTTTTTTAAAGTAATCAAACGGGGATCACTCAAAATTGCTGCCAAAATGGTTTTTAAATCAACGTGAAAGCCCATCAAGACCGATGCAACTTCAACGCCCTTGGGACGAATGTAATTTGGATCGTCGGCAATTAAACTCACAATGGCAAGCGCACGCTGTAATTGCGATCTTTCTTCGCCGTGATACTGATGTAAATAATTTTCGAGTGGAATTGTGATGGGTTTCATAAATTCTCTGTCGCGCTAAGGACGTTCGCTAACGCGAGCAGTTTTTGACTTTCAGGTTTGTTTTCATACACGCCGCTTAATGGTTGATTCGGCTGCATTCCACGCACGAACAAATAGCGCACGCCACCAAAATGCGTTTCGATGTCGTAATTAGGCAAACGATTTTCTAAATACCGATGCAATACCACGCAATAAAGCTGGTACTGCAAACCATAATTATGCTCACGCATCGCATCAAGCATGGTTTCGCGCGAATAATCGGGCAAATAATTCGACTTATAATCCATCACATAAAACCGATTTTCGTACTGACAAATTAAATCGATAAACCCCGTCAAATAACCGTTAATGGTTTTGCTGTCGAGCGGCTGAAAACTGGGTTCATCCGCCAAAATTCGATTGATTTCGCGTGTGTTAATTTCTTTTGTGGCTAAATAAAACGGCATTTCTTTTAAATACGTCGATGCAGGCAAATTTTTTAAACAAAAATTCACGTCACCAGACAGCGGCGTTTGCACCACGTTTTGCAATAATTCATCAATGATTTCAGGTCGCGTCACTTTCAAACCGTAACGCAAACACGCTTTATCGCGTGCAACTGAAATATCTGCACCCGTTGCTAACTCTCCAAAACTAAAACTTTCGAGCAATTCATGAATCACGTTACCCGTGTGTGCGCCACGGGGTAAATCGAGCGTAATTGGCGGAGAAATCTCTAAGGGTTCTTGCGCTTTATCTTCGGGTAAATCGGGTGTTGTCGTGCGACTTAACGCTGACAACGCGGTGTAACTACTCATTTGCCACGGACTAAAACGTAAATCCCGATGGCGCGTTGGGTGATGCAAAATGTCGCTTTTGATTTCAGGCTGATAATGTCCGTCAGGTTTTTCACGTTCAAACAAGCATTCGTAATCAAATAAATCAGGTGTTTTACGTTTGAAATCTAAAAATTGATTTTCTTGAAAGGCTGTATCGCCATCAGCGAAATTAAACAAATAGGCGAGTGCGGAATTATTGGTTTTATCTTTTGTGCGAACATTTGCCCACGCCAAATAACAACGGTATTTTGCTCGTGTCAGCGCAACATAAAACATGCGTGCATCTTCGGCGCGTTGTTCAAATAACGCTAACGCACGGTGTTTTTCAAACTCGTCGCTACCCAAATCGATGCACATTTCACCGTCAATATGACATGCGGCACGGTCTTTTTCCCATAAATCCGTCGGTTGCCAGAGTGATGGACAAAAAACAATGTCATATTCCAAGCCTTTTGAGCGGTGCATGGTGACGATATTGACCGCATCCTCGTCACTTTCAAGGCGTAATTGCTGACTTTCTGCACTGTCGATTTTTTTGGCTAGCGCGTTGGTGATGGAAAGTCGCAACCATTCGAGCGTTTTTTGTGGCGACAAATGTTCATCTAGCGCGGCTTCTTGCAACAACTCTAAAAGATGATGAATGTTCGTTAATTCGCGCTCGGCAAGCGGTGTTTTAGCGAGTTGGGAAGTCACATTTTCAGTCGCCAAAAACGTGTGCATCATCGCCATCAAGCCCAGTTTTTGCCACTGCTCGTGATAATTTAAAAACTTAGCGAGCCACGAATCTAAGGCATCTTCGTCATTGATGATTTTATAAAACGCTTGTCCATGCGGAATGCTGGCAAACCAATTTAGTGTCAGCGCATGTTTCACGGCATCAATGTCGCTCGGATGTGCGACGGCGTTGAGCAATGTGTATAGCTGTTTCGCTTCGCTCGTTGTAAAAACCGATTCGGTGCTGTTCAAAACCGATGGCACACCAGCGTCGCGCAACGCATTTTGAAAGGCTTTGGCTTCTTTATTTTTGCGAACCAAAATGGCGATATTTTTGGGTTTTAACGATTGTTTTTTGCCTAATTTCACTAGCGAAAAATCACCTTGCAACAACTGCAAAATTTCTTCGATCACGGCAAAACGCAATTGCTCTTCAACTGTTTTTTTTGCTTGCGTTGACAAGTATTCGCCTGTTTGAGGAAGTAAATGCAAAAATTTCAACGGCGGCAACGGCGCATTTTCAAAATAAATCGAGCCTTTCTCGTATGAATTGGCGGGTTCAACTTCGTTAAATTCGAGTTCTTGAATCAAAAACGGATTTTCACGCGCGAATAATTGATTGACTGCTTTCACTAAATCGGGATGTGAACGCCAATTTTGCGCGAGTGTAAAAGACGCATTTGCGCTGTGTTTAGCGTTCAAATACGAATAAATATCTGCGCCACGAAATTTATAAATCGCTTGTTTCGGGTCGCCAATCAAATACAAATACTGACTTTGCGAAGCGAAAAGCGTTTTAAAAATAAACCATTGGCTGCTGTCGGTATCTTGAAACTCATCGATCAACGCGACCGTGAAACGTTGCCGCAATTCTTGAATGAGTTGCTCTGATTTATTTTCGCCACGCAATGCTTCATCAAGGCGAATAATCAGATGGTCAAAGGTGAGGGCGTTTCGTTGCAACAAACGTTGGTCGATTTCGCGGCGCAAGGTTTCTAATAATTGACAACGCAACATCAAGCCACATTGTTCAAAGAGTGGTTTTAAGTCATCGAAAATTTGTGTGTTTAAATCTAATTCAGCAAAAAAAACAGGCTGATTTTTCGCTGAAACTTTCTTTTTATTTAAGGCTTTTAAAATCCCATCGGTCGTTAAAAAATCGAGCGTCTCTTTGTTAATTTGAGAACTTTCGCCATTTAACCATTTTTCTAATGCGGTGAATTTTTCGTCTGCCCCTTTGTTGAAATTGTCTAAAACGCTGTTAAGTTTTTCACGGCAACGATTGAATTCTTCACGAGCATTTATTTTTACAATTTTGAGTTCAGCTAAAAGTGTGTCGATATTTTTAATTTCGGTTGGATAAATGGTGACGTGATGCCCAATTTTATTCACGCTTTCGAGCAATTTATCAGGTGTTTTATAATCAATCGTCAGAATTGCTGCGTCATCGGCGTTACGTTGATAAATTTGTTTGCGCCAAAAATCATCCGCGCAACTTTGAGTAATTTGCACTAAATCATCGGTTAATTCGGCATTAAAAAGTTGCCCACTTTCGAGCGCGTGTTCACGCAACACTTTTTGGCAAAAACTATGAATTGTGAAAATACTCGCTTGGTCAATTGAAAGTAACGCAATTTGCAAACGGTGTTCGATTTCACTGTTTTCGGTTGGTAGTGAATTGAGCCAATTAAACAGTTCGTTTTCACCTAATTTTAAAGCCTGTTTTGCTTCGACAAGTCGCAAGCGTACACGTTCGCGCAATTCTTCGGTTGCGGCTTTGGTGAATGTAACGACTAAGATTTTTTCAATCGGTAAATTTTTTTCAACCACAAATCGCAACACCAGCATTGCTAAGGTGTAGGTTTTACCTGTGCCTGCGCTGGCTTCAATCAGATTTACGCCCGAACTCAGCGGCGTGTTTAATGCGTCGAAAAAAGTTGTTTTCATTTTTGAGATGTCACGGATTCACAAAATGTTTGTGAATCCGTGCAAAAGAAGGGTAATTATTTTGCAGGTTCAGCAGCAGGAGCTGGTGTTGTCGCTTCAGCAGGTGCTGGTGCAGCGGCTTCTTCTGCTTTTGCAGGTTCAGCGGCAGGCACGACTTCCGTTTTAGCAGGTTCTGCTGTCGGTTGAACAGATTCAACGGTTGCAGGTGGTGTTGCAGGTTTTTCTTCCGCAGGAAGTAACACTTCAACTTTTGCTGCGCTGCGTAAATCTTTCAACATTCCTTCTACTTTTTGACGTTGCAAGAATGGTGCAAGTTGGTCTTTTACCGCATCCAAAGGTGGTGGTGTTTGAGGACGTGAACCTTCACGCAAAATAACGTGATAACCAAATTGGGTTTGCACAGGCGTTTTGGTGTATTTGCCGTTTTCTAACGCAGCAACCGCTTCTGAAAATGGTGCAACCATTTGAGCTGCCAAGAACCAACCTAAATCACCGCCGTTTTGTGCTTCTTTACCGTCGAGTGATAATTTATTCGCTAATTTTGCAAAATCGCCACCTTTGTCTAACTCATCAATGATTTTTTTCGCTTCAGCGTCGGTTTTGACCAAAATATGACGCGCTTTGAATTCTTCACCTTTTTCAGCGGCGACTTTAGATTCATATTCTTTTTTAATATCTTCATCGGTCACAGGATGTGATGCGATAAAGTTTTGTAAATCCGTTTGTGATAACAATGCTTTTCTTGCATCGTTCAAACGCGCAACAAATTCAGGTGCTTGATCCAATTTCTTAGCTGTTGCATCTTGAATCAATAATTCACGTTGAATCAATTCTTCAACCAATTTTTCTTTTGGGAAAGTTTGACCGTGACTACGCATTGCAATTTCTTTTTCCAATTCTTCCAATGCAGATTTTGGAATGTATTTGCCATTTACAACCGCAACCGCATCGGCTTTATCAACGGTGGGTTCAGAAGCAGTTGCAACCGCAGCAGGTGTGGTTGCAGCGGTATTTGCAGGTTTATCACAGCCTGAAAGTGCCAAGCCTGCAATTAACAAAGGGAGTAATTTCAATTTCATTTAGTTTGATTCCTTGGAATGTTCAGTAGGAGTTTGGGCATTGATGCCTAAAGCATGAATGTCGTGTTTCATCATATCACCCAACGCGCCGTAAATCAGTTGATGACGTTGAACGAGGGTTTTCTTTTCAAAAGCGTCGCTCACAATCGTAATGTTGTAATGACCGCCGCCTTTTTGTGCGCCGACGTGACCTGCATGTGCGGCACTGTTATCAATAATTTCAAGCAATGAAGGTTTTAACTGCGTCGTTAAATTGTGACGAATTAAATCAATAGTTTCGTTCATGAGGGAAAAACTTTTTTAAAAGGTTTAACAACAACGCGAGCATAAACGCCAGCGTCAACATAAGGATCGGCATTTGCCCACAATGTCGCGTCTTCAAGGCTAGCAAATTCCGCAACGACTAAACTGCCTGTAAAACCTGCTTCGGCGGGATTTTCGCTATCAATGGCGGGATGAGGTCCTGCAAGAATTAACCTTCCCGCATCTTGCAAATCTTGCAAACGCGCTAAATGTGCGGGACGAACCGAAAGCCGTTTTGGCAAACTATCGGCAACATCTTCGCTAATAATGGCATACAGCATTTTTTACGCCTCGCTGTCAGGTAAAAATTTGTAGAGAAAAATCATTTGTAACACGATAAAAACTGCCATCATCGCAGGCACAACAAAAGTTTTAAATGTCA
>JAQTXN010000106.1 GCA_028688755.1 Methylococcales bacterium
TCGCGGTGAAGGACCAGAGCGTTATTTTGTCGCATTAGGTTATGCGGGGTGGGGCAAAGGACAGCTCGAACAAGAAATGTTGTCTAATTCATGGCTCAATGCACCTTTTGGCGCACCGATTTTATTTGATACACCTATTGATTTGCGTTGGAAAATGGCGGCAAGTCAAATTGGAATTGATATTAACCAACTCACAGTCGGCGCGGGTCATGCGTGATCCATTAGCGTTTAAATCGAGCGATACGTTTTTGGGGTTCGATTTTGGCACAAAAAAAATCGGCGTATCGATTGGGCAACTCACCACTAAAACGGCGAATTCGCTGCAAACGCTACGCTCACCCAATCAAACGCCAAATTGGCAAGCGATTGAAAAATTAGTGCAAGAATGGCAACCCGCAGGGTTTGTAGTCGGAGTTTCTCGGCAACACGATGGCACCGATAATCCTGTCACGCCTAAAATGCTTAAATTTTGTCGTCAACTCAACGGACGATTTAATTTACCTGTCCATCAACAAGATGAAATGCTTTCGACCTTTGAAGCCAAACAAATGCTGTTCGATGATGTTCACGTCAATGCCACGAAATTGTGGGCGGTTCAAGATGAACTTGCCGCACAATTGATTTTGCAATCTTGGTTAAATCAACAAGAAACAAAATGAGCGACGATTTCGATTTATTTCGCCAAACCGTAGGCAAAGTGCAAGCCGTCAAACAAGATAAAGTGCCACTGCACGAGCAAATCCGCCCGAAGCCTAAACCGTATCCAAAACCTGTGGCTGTCAATTTCGACGCGCATTTGAGTTCACGCAATCCTGAAGATATTGAAACGGTTGGTATTTACGATTCAATGAATTTTTTGTCAGCAGGTTTACAAAATTCAGTGTTAAAAAAATTGCGAAAAGGCTTTTTTGGCATTGATGCAGAGATTGATTTGCACGGTTTAAATGCTCATGAGGCAAAAAGACAGTTGTTGCATTTTCTGCATCATAGCGTCGAAGAAGGTTGTCGTTGTGTGCATATTGTTCATGGAAAAGGTTATCGCTCGCTTGATAATTTGCCTGTCATTAAAAATGAATTGAATCGACTGCTTAGACAACACAAAGACGTGCAAGCGTTTTGCTCTGCAAGTCCAAAAGAGGGGGGAACAGGGGCATTATTTGTTTTATTACGATTGTCCGATAAATATGGTTTCGAATCTGAAAATGAATAGGTGATGTAACGCAAAACATTTTGTAGGGGCGAATCATATTCGCCCAACATACACGCAACATGGGCATTTGAAACATTTGTGAATGATAGGGCGAATATGATTCGCCCCTACATTCGCCTAAATAATCAGTTAAAAATAAAAAGACCTCGATAAAAATCGAGGTCTTTTTTTATGCGTTTTAAAAAATATCGCCGTCATCCTCAATCCTCGCTGCATTTACCGCTTTTTGTCTATCCCCAAATGGCAAAATAATTGCTTGCTATGTTAAACTCGAAACTCAAGCATTAAAACAGTATCGAGTCAATGTCAATTTAAACAAACGATGGGGAGTAAATGAAAAATTGTCAGAGGAAGTATGAGGCAGCATTGCCTTTATGGGCTTGTGGTAGCGCAGGGGCATTAAGCGTTGCAATAAGCAGCCAATTCACAACAACTGGGCTTTTAACATCGGCGGGAATGATTGCCGTCACCGCAGGTTTGCATGTGTGGAATCAAAAGCGTCAACATGCCGCGTTAGAAGCCATGTCACTCAACTTTCGTGAAAATTTGCAACAAGAATGCGAACGAAAAATTCAGACCCTGCAACACGAACACAATGAATTACTCGCACGAACGTGTGCATCGCAAATTGAACAAGAACGCGAGCGTATTCAAACGGTGGTCGCAGATTTAATAACCCGCTTTGAAGAGCTTGATCATGAAAGCCTAGATAACGAGTCTCTTTCAATTGAAGAATGTATTGAAAATTTGATACATCGACTAACGCATTTCACAACCACTTTCTCACAACAAGAAGTAACCGCTTGTCCTCCAGAAGATTATGGTGTTGTCGGGTTGAGTCCATTGTGTCAACAAGTGCTACCGATTTGGGCAAATCAAATTGAAATGGCACGTTCACACACGGAAGAGGCGATTTCAAATTTAGCACAACGTTTCGATGTACTATCGCAACGCTTAGATGCTGCAGTAAAGGCTTCTCAAGGTTCAATGGGCGATGATGAATCAGGTGGGATTGTTGAATTGTTGCAACGTGGGCAGGTAAGACTGAGCAGCATTACCGACGGGCTAAGTTCTTCGTTAGCAGAAAAAGAAAAATTACTGCGTTCTATCGAAAGTTTATCGGGATTCACTGAAGCATTAAGCAAAATGGCATCCGAAGTGAGCAGCATTGCCAGTCAAACAAATCTTCTTTCGCTCAATGCCGCCATTCAATCAGCACGCGCGGGCGACGCAGGGCATGGTTTTTCAGTCGTGGCTGACGAGGTTCGCAAGCTCGCACGTTCTTCGGGGGAAGTCGGCAAACAAATCAACAACACCATCGTGTCAGTTAATGAAGCTATCGATAACACACTGAGCATTTCTCAAAATTTCGCACGGCAAGACAAAGAAACGCTCAATTACGCTGAACACACCATTTCGACAGTATTAAACGAATTTTCACACGCGGCAGAAAAACTGTCTGAATCTGCGGAAGTGTTGCGTACTGAAAATAGCGCAATTAACGATGAAATTTCTGAAGTCTTTATGGAATTGCAATTTCAAGACCGTGTTAGCCAAATTTTGGCACTCGTCACAAACGACTTAAACAAGCTAGAACAGCACTTAAGCGAATTAGAGGAGGAAAAAAATGTTAAAGGAAATCTAACATCGGTCGATGCAGGGAAGTGGATCGAAGAACTAACTCAAACTTACACAATGAAAGAACAACTCGAGGCGCATGAAGGCGCAAAAACAATTGAATCTGAACAAGTGTCAGGCATTACATTTTTTTGAGGAATAAAACATGGCTAAAACAATTTTATTTGTCGATGACTCGGCATCTGTTAGACAAGTGATGACAACCACTTTAAAACGCGAAGGGTATGACGTGATTACCGCCGAAGACGGCAAAGATGCGTTATCAAAATTAGATGGTAAAAAAATCCATTTGATTATTAGTGACGTGAATATGCCGAATATGGACGGTTTAACGTTTGTTAAACAAGCAAAGCTACTTCCTGCTTACAAATTCACCCCCGTTATTATGCTTACCACCGAAACAGCGGCATCCAAAATGAGTGAAGGCAAAGCCTCAGGCGTGAAGGCGTGGATTGTGAAACCGTTTCAACCACCACATTTGCTGGCGGCTGTTTCACAGCTCATTTTAGCGTAACAAGTATTTATCCCCGTTTTGCGTCACAAAACGGGGATTTTTTTAACTAGAGGGGGACTTATGCCCAAAAAAAAAGAACAAGGCAACCACCTTGCTATCGAAGGTGAGTTTACCATTTACACCGTTGGCGAACTGAAAGAGCAGATATTAGGGGCTTTGCTTGCAAATGATGAATTCGAAATGGATTTATCTGCGGTGGAAGAATTTGATGCAGCGGGATTGCAACTGCTCATTATGACAAAAAAAGGCGCAAGTGCCTTAAATAGAAAGTTTCGTCTAACGGGATGCAGTGCTGCGGTGTTAAGCCTTTTGGATTTATCAGGGCTTGCGAGCTTTTTTGGTGATTCCTTAACTTACGCGAAAAGTAAGGAGGCAATTGCATGATTATCCCAGATGATTATTTACAAACCTTTGTGGTCGAGTGCAAAGAATTACTCGAACAAATGGAAGAATCACTTTTAGTGATAGAAAAGGATCCAACAAATCCTGACATTATCAATGCTATTTTTCGTGCCGCTCACACGATTAAAGGTTCAGCGGGGTTATTTGGTCTTGAGTTTATTGTGGAATTTACCCACACCGCTGAAAGCGTTTTAGACCGCGCTCGCAGTGGTGAAATTGTCATAAATTCTAACTTAACGGCGTTATTTATTGCAGTCCATGATCATTTAGCCACATTGGTTGAACATGTTGTCGAAGGCAGTACGCCTTCAACTGAAACAACAGACTTCGGCAAACGTTTAACGGCACAGTTAGAAGTGTATTTGGGCAAAGAAATCAAAGAGGTTTCTTTTCCACCTGTTCAAAAATTAAATGTTAGTGAACAAAGCAGCACAGGTGATCAAGTTGGTGCAGATCATTGGCATTTATCGTTACGTTTTGGCACAGATGTTTTCAGAAATGGGATGGATCCTTTTTCATTCGTGCGTCACCTTTCTAAATTAGGAACAATCGTTCAGCTCGTCACCATTATCGATGCAATTCCATCTGCTGAAGAAATGGATCCTGAATCGTGTTACTTGGGTTTTGAAATTAGTTTCCGCAGTGAAGCGAGCAAAACCGACATTGATAACGTCTTCAATTTTGTTCGTAGCGACTGTGAAATTCACATTTTGCCACCAAACAGCAAGATTTCAGAATATCAAAAATTGATTCAAGAATTGCCCGAACAAGAAATGCGCTTGGGTGAACTTTTAGTTAATTGCGGCACATTAACGCCAGACGAACTTAAACGTGTTTTGCAAGTTCAATCAGAAATCAGTACCGATGAGCCACAACGTCCTATCGGTGAAGTATTAGTTGAACAACAAATGGTTAGTCCACCAGTTGTTGAAGCCGCGTTAAAAAAACAAGAGCAAGTCAGAGAACATAAAAAAGCTGAAGCGAATTTAATTCGCGTCGATGCAGATAAACTCGATGAACTGATTAACTTGGTTGGCGAACTCATTATCGCGGGAGCAGGCACAAGTCTTATTGCACAAAAAGCAGGCATGGCAGATTTGATGGAATCCACTGCGACACTGTCACGATTAGTCGAAGAAGTGCGCGACTCTGCACTTGCATTGCGAATGGTACAAATTGGCGCGACCTTCAACCGCTTCCAGCGCGTTGTGCGTGATGTCAGTAAAGAACTGGGCAAAGAAATCAACTTAGTTATCAGCGGTGCTGAAACTGAACTCGATAAAACCGTTGTTGAAAAAATTGGCGACCCGCTGACACATTTAGTGCGTAACTCCATGGATCACGGTATCGAACCTGCTGAAGTGCGTATTGCGCGTGGTAAACCTGTGAAAGGCACGCTTAAACTCAATGCTTATCACGATGCTGGCAGCATTGTTATCGAAGTGACCGACGATGGCGGTGGTTTAAACAAAGCCAAAATTCTAAGCAAAGCCATTGAGCGTGGTTTGGTCGATGAAAATGCCAATTTGTCTGACAAAGAAATCTACAACCTTATTTTCGAAGCGGGTTTTTCAACCGCCGACGCGATTAGTAATTTATCAGGTCGTGGCGTGGGTATGGACGTGGTACGCAGCAACATTCAAGCCTTGCGCGGCAGAATCGAACTCGACAGCGTTGAAGGTCAAGGCAGCACCATTCGGATTCGCTTGCCTTTAACGCTCGCCATTATCGACGGCTTTATGGTCGGCGTTGGTGATACGACTTTCGTTGTGCCACTTGACATGGTAGTTGAATGTATCGAATTACGCGCGTGGGCTAGCGATGAAGGCGATGGGCAATATCTGAATTTGCGTGGTGAAGTGTTGCCGTACCGCCGTTTACGCGACTATTTCGACACAAAAGGCGAGGTGGTACGCCGTGAAAACGTCGTTGTGGTGCGTTATGGCGAACATAAAGCGGGCTTAGTCGTCGATAAATTGATGGGCGAATTCCAAACAGTGATTAAACCATTAGGTCAATTATTTAAAGGTGAAAAAGGCATTGGTGGTTTCACTATTTTAGGCAATGGCGAAGTGGCGTTAATTGTGGATGTTCCTGGTTTGATGACGCAAATCGAACATGAAAAAGACTCTCGTGAGTAATAACCAATTTTTAAAACAAATTAACAGGAGAACGACATGTCATTTTTTGGCAATAGAGTAAAACAAGAACAAATCGATGAAATTGCAAACATCATCGAAAACCTTACCGAAGGCGAAATTGATAACCAAATCAACACCGCTGGTGCAGAAACCTTAACGCCAATTTTGCGTGCGTTGAAAAAACTGCAAGACAAAAACAAAAAGCAGCAAGCAGGCGAAGCTGTTTTTAGAAAAGAGATGAGTACCATTTTAAACAACGTTGTAAATGGAAAACTAGACGAACGCATTACGCTTGAAGAATTGCCTGAAGGCGGTTTGAAAACAACAGGCAAAGAAATCAACTCGATTATTGAAGCTGTCGCTGCACCGTTAAAAGTTACGTCGAATTACATCGAGTTAATTGCAAAAGGCGATATTCCGACTGCCATTACCACTGACTACAAAGGTGAGTATTTAGTTATTCGAGACAATCTGAATGGATTGATTAAAACCGCAAATGGCTTGTTAGACCAGACCAACATTGTCATTCAAGCAGCGGCAGTCGGCGCACTCGATAAACGCGCTGATGCAACACAATTTCAAGGTGGCTGGAATAAGCTAATCCAAGGCTTTAACGAAGCATTTTTTAATGTAGCTGACCCGTTGCAAGTGACTTCAAACTACATTGAACTTATTGCAAAAGGTAACATTCCCACTCCGATTACAACTGATTACAAAGGCGAATACTTAGTTATTCGCAACAATTTGAACGGGTTGATTCAAACCGCGAATGGCTTGTTAGAACAAACAGGTGTTGTCATTCAAGCGGCAGCAGTGGGCGCACTTGATAAACGTGCCGATGCGTCGCAATTCCAAGGTGGTTGGAATCAATTGATTCAAGGTTTCAACGATGCGTTTGTAAATGTCGCTGAACCATTGCAAGTGACTTCTAGTTACATTGACCAAATCGCGCAAGGCATTATTCCAGCTCAAATCACAACCGATTACAAAGGCGAATATCTCGTTATTCGTAACAACCTAAACGGTCTGATTAAAATGATGGGCGACCTGCTCAAAGAAACTGACATTTTAATTCAAGGTGCAGCGGTCGGTGAACTTGATAAACGCGCGAACGCAGACATGTTCCAAGGCGGTTGGAAACAATTAGTGGTCGGTGTAAACGACACAGTCAAAAACATTGCTGAACCGATGAAAGTGACTTCGGATTACATCAACCAAATCGCTAGCGGCATTATTCCTGCTCACATCACAACCGATTATCACGGTGAATATCTTGTCATTCGCAACAACTTGAACGCGCTGATTAAAATGATGGGCGACCTGCTCAAAGAAACTGACATTTTGATTCAAGGTGCAGCAGTCGGCGAACTCGAAAAACGCGCGAACGCAGACATGTTCCAAGGTGGCTGGAAACAACTAGTCATCGGCGTGAACGACACGGTGAAAAACATTGCTGAACCAATGAAAGTCACGTCAGATTACATCAACCAAATCGCTAGCGGCATTATCCCTGCTCACATCACGACCGATTACCAAGGCGAATACCGTGTGATTCGCGACAATTTGAATACTCTGGTCAAAATGATGGGCGACTTGCTCAAAGAAACGGGTACGCTCATTCAAGGTGCAGCAGAAGGTGATTTAAACAAACGTGCTAACGCCGCGCAATTCCAAGGTGGTTGGAACGAGCTAGTTGTCGGCGTGAACCAAATTTTGGATGGCATCGTGTTACCTGTAAATGAAGCAGTGACCGTGTTGATGGAAATGGAAAAAGGTGACTTAACCAAAACCGTTAGAGGCGATTACAAAGGTCAGCTCAAAGATTTCAAAGATACCGTCAACAATACGATTGCCAAACTTTCAGGCGTGATTAGCGAAGTGAATGCAGCCGCAACGAATATCGCATCAGCCTCTGAAGAAGTTTCAGCAACAGCGCAAAACATGAGTCAAGCCACTAGCGAACAAGCGGCAAGCGTTGAAGAAACCAGTGCATCCGTTGAGCAAATGTCGGCTTCAATCAACCAGAATACCGAAAATGCCAAAGTCACCGACGGCATGGCAACGCAAGCCAGTAGCGAAGCGGTTCAAGGTGGTGCAGCAGTAAAAGAAACTGTTAGCGCAATGAAAAGTATCGCGGGCAAAATCGGCATCATCGATGACATTGCGTATCAAACCAACCTACTTGCATTAAACGCAGCAATTGAAGCGGCGCGTGCAGGTGAACACGGTAAAGGTTTTGCGGTTGTGGCGGCGGAAGTTCGTAAATTGGCTGAACGCAGCCAAGTCGCCGCGCAAGAAATTGGCGAACTCGCTGAAAGCAGTGTCGATATGGCGGAAAGTGCAGGCAAATTACTCGATACGATTGTGCCATCGATTCAAAAAACCTCTAGTTTGGTACAAGAAATTACCGCTGCCTCTGAAGAACAATCAGCAGGCGTTAGCCAAATTAACGTGGCGATGAATCAACTCAATCAAATCACGCAACAAAATGCGGCATCGTCTGAAGAATTAGCCGCCACCTCAGAAGAAATGAGTGGGCAAGCCGCGCAATTGCAAGACCTGATTGGATTCTTTAAGGTTGAAGAAACGGCTGGAACTTCGAGCAAACGCGCTAAACCGCCCGTTAAAAAATCTGCACCCTCTGCGACTAAACACATTGATGAATCTGAATTTGTGCATTTTTAGGAGAGCGGTATGAATGATATTGGACAAGCGGTAAATCCTGCCGTGATGGCAAGCGAGCCGCAGCAATACCTCACGTTTATGCTGACGGGGGAACCCTATGCCATCAACATTCAGCGGATAAAAGAAATTATTCAATACGGCGAACTCACCGAAGTGCCCAGAATGCCCGCTTTTATTCGCGGTGTTATCAACTTGCGTGGGGCAGTGGTGCCTGTGATTGATTTAAGTTCACGCTTTGGCAAACAGCCGACCGTTGTAGGTCGGCGTAATTGCATCATCATTATCGAAGTGGAAGTTGGTAGCGAAACGCAAAGCATCGGAGTGATGGTTGATTCGGTAAATGCCGTGCTGGAAATTCCAGCGGCTGAAATCGAACCAGCCCCAAAATTTGGGGCAAATATCCATACCGATTTCATT
>JAQTXN010000107.1:0-3967 GCA_028688755.1 Methylococcales bacterium
CGTTTAGAAATGAGGTGCTTTCAACGATTCACCCCGAAGCGCAAAAAATGACGACGTTAGCATCGATTGAACGTGAATACACCTTACAAGAAATTGCGATTATGACTCGCGCAGGGGCGGCAAAATGGATTGGGCTGCAAAATCGTGGTGGTTTAAGCGCAGGAAATTGGGCAGATATTACGGTTTATACCGATGATGTTGACCGTCAAAAAATGTTTGAAAAACCCGATTATGTTTTCAAGGATGGTGAACTCGTAGTTGTCGATGGTAAAGTCGTTCACTCGAAATGGGGAACGACACACGTTGTCAAACCTGATTATGACAAATCTATCGAAACCGATTTACGCAAGTATTTCGACAAATATCTCACGATGAAACTCGACAATTTCAAAATCAGTGATGACGAAATTACCGAAGATGGACGCGGTAGCGTGACGGTTCACGAATTAAAAGACGTTGCTTAACTGATGTGATACAAAAAAACGTCGTCGGGACACAAGCAATGCGCCCCGACGATGATTTTTAGTTTGCGTTTAAACGAAAACTAGTTACTTCCACAAGGCGCGCCAACGCAGCTATGAACTTTAACCGTTAATTGGTAGTTCACATCATGTTTCGTTGTTCTATCATCGCCACCAATTGCAATCGTTAAATAACGATTTGTTTTCGCTACTTTTCCAGCTGAGTCAAGTTTAATCACACCTGAAACTTGCGCTCTATCATTTGCTGACGCACCAAACGCTGTATCAAAGCCCGCTTTCGCACTGTTTGCGCCCAATAATACACTTTCAGGTTTTAACATTTCCGCCCAAAAAGGAGTTGTTGTGGTTTGGAATTGATTTGGAAACCATGTACCAGAAATGCCACGATTTTGATAACCATCAAAAACCGTAATCGCAGGCACTAAATCATCATCACTAGGTAAAGTTTGTTCTGCTGTTGTGGCTGTGGCAGGTATCACTTCAACAGCTTGCCCATCATCATAACGTTCGAGTTTGATGCTGACGTAATATTTGCCAGAAGATAATTTGCTCAAGTCGACTAAATACCATTGCGAATGAACGCCAGAACCAAAGCCTTTTGCTAAATCCGTCGTTGTGGGGTCATCAGGATTGCTTTGCGTATTGTTCCAACTCATAGAACGTAATGGTGGAATCGTAATTGCCTCACTCGCGTGTTTATCGCCTGCAAAACCTGGAAAACCATTTGGTTGATTGATAACGGTCAAATCCGTGCCAAATAAGCCTTTTGCCATATCAAACTTGGTCATTTTGTTATCGTAAATAAATTTACCGACATAGTTAATGCCAACACCACCACTAATTGCACCGCTTTTAACGTTTTTGGTTATGTTTTCTAACAACAGTGGATCAGATCCTACGGTAGTGCCATCTGTTGACGTAGTACCTGCCATTGCAGAATGATCCATTGCAGGCGTTGCAGAAGTCGTTGTTGCAACTGCACCATGATCCTCACCTTCATGCGCCTGAATTTGCGGTGCTAATCCTAAAATGGCGACGGTACTTGCTACTTTTACTAAACGATAAATTGTCATAACTAACCTAATTTTTTAAATAATTTTAAGAAATTTTCTCACACGACAAAACGACGTGTTGCGGGTGAGACATTGCTAAAAATATGCCATCAAAATAGATTGTTATCTTTCAATTAGATATGTAGAACATATCAAAAAATAAAAAATGAAATTGCGCGAAATAACACAGTAAAAACTAAAATATACGTTATTTCACGCACACTTCACGACAAGATATTATGCTTAATTTTCGAGATTATCGATGTCTTGTAACGTTATTCATATCCAATTTAGGCATAATGTTATCGAATAATACCGTTTTATTTTCCAAAATCATTTCTTTAACATGATTTCCAATATACGAAAATTAGGAAAAATGTCATGTTAGCAACGTCCTACCCCGCACTGGCAGCTTCGAATTTAGAAAACAAAATTTCACGTTTAGAACATTTACTTTCCGTCGCGCCTTTAACCATTTATTCACGCAGTCCGTTTAGTCCCTTTTCAATTACTTTTATTTCAAAAAGCGTTAAAGAATTAACAGGCTTTGAGGCGGATGATTTTTTAAATTTGCCCAACTTGTGGATTGACAATGTGCATCCTGAAGATGTGGAACAGATTTATTCGAATTTGCACCACGTTTTATTAGGTGAACCCATTATTCAAAAGTACCGTTTCAAAATGAAAAATGGCGAATGGAAATGGCTGCGCGAACGTTTAAAACTGGTTAAAGACAGAGCAACAGACAAGCCGCTCGAAATTGTGGGTGGTTGGACAGATATGTCTGAATTGATTCATGCTGAAAATGCGTTGATTCAATCTCAGGAAAAAATTCAACGTCTCGCGCATTACGATTCGTTAACGAATTTGCCAAATCGGGTGTTAATCACCGAACGCATTGAGCAAGCGATTCATTTTTCAGACCGTGAAAATTGGAATTTCTCGCTGTTATTTTTAGATTTAGACGACTTTAAAATCGTGAATGATTCACTCGGTCATCATTACGGTGATGCGTTACTTCAGCAAGTTGCCGCGCGTTTGCAAAAGAATTTACGGACAGTTGATACAGCGGGACGTTTAGGCGGTGACGAATTTGTTGTCATTTTAAGTAATACCAACGCGAATGGTGCAGCGAATGTCGCACGCAAAATCATTAACTCGTTGAAAGAACCGTTTAATGTCGATGACAAAGTGCTGTCCATTCAAACCAGTATTGGCATTAGCGTTTATCCTGAAAATGGACGTGATAGCCACACGTTAACGCGCCACGCCGATATTGCCATGTATCAAGCGAAAAGTGCTGGGCGCGGGCAGCATTGTTTTTTTAACATAAAAATGAATGCCATTTTAGAACACCGTTTAGCCATGGAGCGTGATTTGCGTGTGGCAATTTCTGAAAATCAATTTTTGCTGCATTACCAACCACAAATTGATTTGGCATCGAGAAAAATTGTCGGCGTTGAAGCGTTAATTCGTTGGCACCATCCACTGCGTGGTTTGGTTTCACCTGTTGATTTCATTCCCATTGCCGAAGATGCGGATTTGATTAACACGATTGGAGAGTGGGTTTTAAAACAAGCCTGTGAAGACATTAAAGCATGGGAAAAAGCAGGATTTTCAGGATTTAAAGTCGCGGTCAATTTATCGTTACGGCAATTACAAGCTGAGCAGTTATTTGAAAAAGTCAGCACCATTTTAAAGCAAACAGGTGTTGATGGTTCTCGCTTGGAATTGGAATTAACCGAAAGCGTCATGATGGAAAATCACGCGGCAACCGTTGATTTTATGACGCAATGCAAAGATTTAGGCATTCATTTTTCTATTGATGATTTTGGTACGGGCTATTCTTCACTGAGTTATTTAACAAAATTGCCGTTGCTCGACATATTGAAAATTGACCGTTCGTTTGTCCAAGAAATTTCACCTCATAACGATGCAAATACGATTGTGAGTGCCATCGTTAATATGGCGAAAAGTTTACGTTTGAACGTGATTGCAGAAGGCGTTGAAACGCTTGAACAACTCAATTATTTACAAGAATGTGGCTGCGATACGGTGCAAGGATTTTATTTTAGTTGTCCTGTTAATTTCGAGATATTAACGCAACAACTCACTCAACAATTTACAGAAAACTAGGAATATATTTTTATGGCTTTAATCGATTTAGTTGAATACTTCAACGACCGTTTTGAACGGGAGCATCACGCCAATTATCGACCGCTTATCATCGAAAATGACCGTGTCAGTGGCATTTTTGGACAATTAAAAGTGAGCAGTATTTTTTCACCATTACGACACACGGAAAAACCCACGTCGGTGAATGGACACGCCGTGAAAATCAAAGTTGCCGCATGTGAATCACCTCATTTGCAAAGTTATGAAATGGAAAATTTAGCGTTAAATTCGAACGAAACAAATGGGCTTTTTGAATCC
>JAQTXN010000107.1:3977-8929 GCA_028688755.1 Methylococcales bacterium
GCCGCTCGCGCAATCAAAAAATGTGCTGTTTTTAGAAGTTGATCCCCGTCACATTTTGGGAATCAAAAAAGACCACGGGGCGTATTTTGAATCTGTGATTGAGCAATGCGGTTTAACAACGCACAACACGGTTATTGTGTTAGCCGTTACGAGCAGTTATGTGAAATACAACGAAGCGTTAATTCGTGGTTTGAGCAATTATCGCAAACGCGGTTATCAAATCGCGTTGCGTTTTGACCATTTGATTTCAGACAAACACGCTTTTGAGTTAATCGAAAAATTAACACCTGATTATGTCAGTTTGTCAGCTCGGCAAATCGAACACGCGGATGGACATCATGCGCTCAAAAAATTACAAGCGTTAAAACACGCGATTTCGCTCACTCAAGGCAAAGGCATTTTGCGTCAAATTGACCGTAAAAAATCCGAAATTTTAGCAAGGCAAAGTGGCTTTGATTTTGTTGAAGGCAGTTATTACGACAATTTAAATGCCACTCATCAGCCGATTATTATTAAATCTTAAACTCAGGGAACAACATGAAATTTTCTTTATTGAAAACCGCAGCGACGGTTTTCATTTTATCGCCAATGGTCGCGCAAGCCACTAACGGATATTTTGCTCACGGTTATGGTGTGCGTAATAAATCAATGGGTGGCGTTGGTGCGGCACTGTCTCAAGATGCCGTCGCGGCAGCCGTCAATCCTGCGGGTATGGCATTTGTTGATAATCGGCTGGATTTAGAACTGGAATTATTCAGTCCGCATCGTGAATACACGGTTAGCGGCTCGCCAACGTTGGCGCAAGGTGCATTTCCATTGGAAAACGGCACTCGCGAAAGTGGCGATGATTATTTTGTTGTTCCGACTGTTGGTTGGAATCATCGTTTGGACGACACACAAACTGTTGGCATCACGCTTTATGGCAATGGCGGCATGAATACAACATATAGTAATTTTGCCAATCCACTTTGCCAAGGTCAAGGCAGTGGCACATTTTGCGCGGGCAAAACAGGTATTGATTTAATGCAAGCCTTCATTGCCCCCAGTTACGCGAAAAGTTTTTTTAATCAAAAATTTTCGCTCGGTATCGCGCCAATTTTTGCCGTGCAATCGTTTAAAGCCAAAGGCTTAAACGCATTTGGTGGTTTTTCAACCGATGCGGGAAATTTATCGAACACAGGACGCGATTATTCTTATGGCGCAGGTGTTCGCGTTGGCGCACAAGCTGAAGTGTTGCCGCATGTGAAACTCGGTTTTTCATACAAAAGCCAAATTTTCATGTCGCCCTTTAGTTATTACAAAGGCTTATTTGCCGAGCAAGGCGATTTTGATATTCCAGAAAGTTTTAACGGTGGAATTGCGTGGGAAATCCAAGACGGTTTAACGGCGGCATTTGACGTTGAACGAATCAATTACAGTTCGATTGCATCGGTCGGTAATTCGTTATTACCAAATTTACAAGCCGCTAAATTAGGCAGCAATAACGGTGCAGGTTTTGGCTGGCAAGACATGACAATTTACAAATTTGGCGTGCAATGGAAACAAAATCAAACGTGGACGTGGCGCGGCGGATTTAGTTACGGCGAGCAGCCAATTCCAAGTTCACAAGTGTTGTTTAACACTCTCGCACCTGGTGTTCAACAATGGCACATTACGGCTGGTTTAAGCCATGAACTCACAAAACAAGATGAACTGAGTTTAGGTTTGATGTATTCGCCAACGCAGTCTGTTTCGGGTGTAAATCCATTAAGTCCAACTCAATCCATTGATTTGCAAATGTATCAAGTTTCATTGCAAGCTGGCTGGTCACATCGTTTTTAATTTCAATTAAACGTAAAAAACCGCTTCACGAATTAAAAACGTGAAGCGGTTTTTTGTTGCGTGAGTAAAAATTACTTTTTAACGCTGTACAAAGCGGGATTAAATAATTTTGATTTCACGAGCTTTGTTTCAATTGGCAAGCCTTGATAAAACGCCCAACCGTCTTTGTCATTCACATCAAAAACGCCATCGTGATTTAAATCAAGTTGCACAAATTTGTAAGGATTCGCCGAATCGCCTGTGCTGGTAACCGTTGGAACTGTCCCTGTATAAGCATATTTAGGTTGCCCTTCATAACCTTCCCAAATGTTTTTAACTTGCGTGTAATTGCCATATTTTACCAGCGCGTTTGCGGCTTGAACGCTACGATGTCCTGTTTTGCACAAAAGATAAATCGGTTGATTTTTGTCTTTCACAAATCGTTTAACATGGCCAACAAAGTCTTCAATTGGCAATATGCCATCTTTGCCATCGGTGGCTAAAAAGCCAACTTCAGAATCCACTGAAACATCGTAACCAATGTATCCATTTTCTGAATCATTGGCTTTTGCAGGGCTGCCTGTGACATGTGGAAATGGAATACTCAATGCGCCTACAGGATGCCCTGCAACAAATTCTTCTACACGACGCACATCGATAATGACAGGATTTTTACCATTTTCATCTTTCTTTTTGCTGACATTAAGCCACGCTTTTGCCGAACTAATATCGGATAAATACAGCGTTGGATTGCCATAACGATTACCTGTTGTTGTGATTGTTTCAGGCGTAACAGAAGTGACAACGGCTTCAGCGGCAAAAGTCGGTGCAACAGTCGTCACTAACCCTAAGCCAATAATTTTTGCTATTTTCAGTGTTTTCATTATGTAAAGCCTCTAATCGATTTAAGAAATTTCGCAGCATTGTTCAATGTAAAAACACTGCACGAAAAACAGACTAAAAGAATTTATTTAATTTTTAAAACAATAAAAATAGATATAAGTATCAGAGAATCAAATATCGTTTTTTTAGATAACACCATCGAATAATACCGTTTCACAGCCCTTTTCGTTTTCTTTAAGATTCCTTGCAACACAAAGTAATAAGCGGATTTTAAAGCATGAACACACAAGCTAATTGGGGCATCCACACGTTAGTCAAAGAATTGCGTGATATTCGCGTGCAGTCACTTGAAACACGCGAACGCCTCAACAAACCACCTAAATTACCTTCTCGAAAAAAACTTACTCAAATTTTGGAAGGCTTAAGCGGTGCATTATTTCCAAACCGTTTAGGTCGTCCTGATTTGCGTGATGAAGTCATTGATTATTTTGTCGGTAATACGTTAGACACGGCATTGCGTGATTTACACGAGCAAATTCACCGTGAATTGCATTTCATGGCAGAGCAAAAGAATGTGGTTCAACTCACTGAATACGATGCAAAAACGATTGTTCGCAAGTTCGCGGCACAATTGCCACGCATTCGTAAATTGCTTGATACCGATATTCAAGCCGCCTATCAAGGCGATCCTGCTGCACGAACGCCTGACGAAACATTGGTTTGCTATCCAGGCATAAACGCGATGATTCATCAACGCATCGCACACGTTTTATATCAATTAGGCGTGCCATTGACCGCGCGAATGATTACTGAATTAGCACATTCATCAACAGGCATTGATATTCACCCAGGTGCAGAAATTGGCGAAAGTTTCTTTATCGACCACGGCACAGGCGTTGTGATTGGTGAAACAACCGTTATCGGCAATCGAGTTCGTTTATATCAAGCCGTTACACTTGGCGCAAAACGTTTTGAACAAGCTGATGATGGGAGTTTAGTGAAAGGAAACGCAAGACATCCAATTGTAGAAGATGATGTGGTGATTTACGCAGGGGCAACAATTTTAGGTCGAATTACCATCGGTCGTGGCTCGGTGATTGGCGGAAACGTTTGGCTAACCCATAGCGTGCCGCCCGAAAGCAACATTACGCAAGCGTTGCTTCGCAGTGAATTGATACCCTAAAACTAACTTATTGATGTTACTTACAATTCGATGTTCACTAAAAATAGGCGTAATTAACAATGATGACCTGTCCCAAATGCCGATCTAAGACGTGTATCAAAGATGGAATTGTTAGAGAAAAACAACGTTTTAAATGCAAGTGCTGTGGTTATCGCCATACAGTGTCACATCGTGGCTTGAGTTTAGATATTCGCAGGCAGGCTCTGCAATTGTATTTGGCTGGATTAGGATTTCGTCCAATTGGAAGACTGCTTAAATGCAGTCATGTGACAGTCGCACAATGGATTCATGAACATGGCGAAACAATTAAATCTATGCGGGCATCTGAAATAAACGTTGTCAAAACAAAAGCATTACAAGCTTATATTGAAACCAAACAACACGCTGAAAGCGTGGTTACTACGTTGGTCATTGATATACAAAGTAAATCTACCTCATTGTGTATTCCCATTACACCTAAACAGGAAAGTTAAATTCTACTTGGTATATCTATACAAATTGAACAATATAATTTAACACTTTGATTTTAAATGACTATATGTTGACGCAACAACAAAAGCTGTTGAAAACTATGCAGGTCAACAAAAAGAATACACTCAATTGACATCCCTACCAATTCTCATCAACCAACCCTTAAATAACATAGGAAACAAAAATGTCTGATATTCATGAAGCGCACACAGCGTTAGGCGATGTCGCCGCGCGTACACTTTCAAATGCAACAAAAACGGTGCCAATGCTTTCAACCATCACACCACGTTGGTTGACGCATTTATTGCAATGGGTTCCTGTTGAAGCAGGTATCTACCGCGTCAATAAAGTTAAAAATGAAGCAAATTTAGCAGTTGATTGCTCAAGTTTAGATGAAAAAATCTTGCCACAAACTTTCGTTGATTACGAAGAATGGGGTCGTGAATACCGTTTGAATGCGGTCAATACTGTTTTAGACGTTCACACGCGCGTTGCCGATTTATACAGCAGCCCACATAACCAAACTAACGAACAATTACGTTTAACCATTGAAACGATTAAAGAACGTCAAGAAAGCGAATTGATTAACAACGCTGAATACGGTTTGTTAAATAACGTTGCGCCGAATTTCAGAATTCAACCACGCAATGCGTTA
>JAQTXN010000108.1 GCA_028688755.1 Methylococcales bacterium
TCAGGCGTAGCACGTCCGACCTCCAAAGAAGTCACACTTTTTCATCATCAAGATGTCAAATTACCTACTTTGCCGCTGAATGATATTTGCGTTGCACATCACGATGATGAAACGCAAAAAAATGTCGTGTGGATTGACATGCCTGATTTCGACAGCACCGACGCGCACAACAAAGAACTCGTTTTGAGTTGGTTGCCGCACATTGATGTATTGATTTATGTGGTCAGCCCTGAGCGTTACCGTGACGAAAAAGCGTGGCGTTTGTTGCTTTCTGAAGGCGCAACGCATGGTTGGTTATTTGTAATGAATCAATGCGATAAAGGCGAAATTGCACAATTTGATGATTTTGAAAAACAGTTGCACGTTGCGGGCTTTGACGCGCCGATAATTTTCAAAACTAGTTGCACTGAAACTGTTGAAAAAGACGAGTTTGAAAATTTAGCCAAAACCCTCACGTCACTTGCCACACAAAAAACGATTCAACAATTAGAACAACGTGGTGAGCAAGTTCGAGTCAAGGCATTGCAAAATCAATTGCAAAATTATGCAACGCACTTTGGCAGCGAAACTGCGTTAAAAAAATTGCACACGCATTGGCAACACGCGTGGAAAAACACCGCCGTGCAACTACAACAAGGTTTTGCATGGCGTTTAAAACCGTTAGCCGAGCATTTCGCACAACGTGCCATGATGGAAAAATCGGGCGACATAAATTTGTGGGACGAATTCGCGCAATCGCAATTTGATGACGCGCTAAATTTGCTTGCCCTTGATGCACAAAATTTGAATTTACCGACCGTGCCGCTTGAAATGCAACTTCTAAATTTGCGCGAAAAAGCCAAAAAACAGTTTTCATCTCAAGTCGAATTGCACACGCGCCAAGCCTTAGCGCAACGAGGCAATGCGTGGCAACGTGGTGTATTGAAATTTTTTGCGATTGCAGAAATTTTATTGCCGCTCACGGCGATGAGTTGGGTGGGTTTTCAAGTGGTGAATGGTTATGTCGAAAGCAATCAAACGCACGACCATTATTTGAATCTCGATTTTGCGATTCACAGCACCCTGCTTTGCAGTTTGTCGTGGCTGGTGCCATTTTTTATTTTAAAAAAATGCCAACCGTCGCTGGAAAAATGCGCGTTGCGTGGTTTGCAAAAAGGAATTTTCCAAGGTTTAGACAGTTTGAATCACGCGGTAAATTTAGGCATTTCGCAATTTGAAACGGGGCGCACCGAGCAAATCTCGCAATTAAACGAACTCAAAACTGCGTGCGAATTACTAACAAAAACACCTGTTGAAATCGATGAAAATAGTGATTTAGCGCGAATGGTTATGACGAATCACGCGGCAAATTAAACGCAACTATCACCGCAGAAACGAAAAGAGCAATGCCTAAACATAGCATTGCCGCAATCGAATTTACTTGCTGTGACGCAGCAAGACTGTAACTTCCCACCGCAAGCAACATCGCTACATTTTGGAAAAATCCTTGCAACGCAATCGCGTGTCCGCTGCCAATGGTTTGTTGTCCGACTTCTTGCAACGCGGCGTTTATCGGCACAATAAACACGCCGCCCATGATGCCAATCAAAAATAAAACACTTCGTGCCGTCC
The DNA here is from genome assembly GCA_028688755.1 of Methylococcales bacterium. Classification (GTDB taxonomy): domain Bacteria; phylum Pseudomonadota; class Gammaproteobacteria; order Methylococcales; family Methylomonadaceae; genus UBA10906. Next base: position 1,612 of record JAQTXN010000108.1, read on the forward strand.
AAATTTCAGCCGTAAAACTGAGCGCGACAATCAGCAACGCCATTGCGTAAGCGGCAAATCGAGCGCGACGCAAATGTTCAAGCGGAATCAAACGTGGCACGATTGCCGAACCGACAATAATGCCAATCGCTAAAAACAACGTCAGTTGTGCGATGTCGGTTGCGCTGTGTAAATTTAAGACTTGCGGCGACCACGCTACCAAAATTACACGCAACGTTGCGGCACTTGCCCAAAATAACGAGCCGCCCAAAATCACAAATCGAGCGCGTTCGAGCGTGAAAAATTGACTAATGTGTGCAAAAAATTCTCGAATTGCAGAAAGTTCTGCTTTTTTCGCAGAAACAACGCGAATATTTTGTTTGAGAAAATTCGCAAAAACCGACGACACTAAAAACAACCCAATCGTGCCAAATAACGCGATTTGAATTGAAAAATCAGCCACTTTTGCACCAATTACCATACCGAGCAAAATTGCTAAAATCGTCGAACCTTCAATCCAACCGTTGGCTTTGACAAGCTCATCGTGTTTAACCAGTTCAGGCAAAATTCCATATTTCGCTGGGCTATAAATTGCCGCGCCACTGCCCACAATCGCATACGCAATCAATGGTTCAACATTTAAAAGTAGTAAAAACGCGCCACACGCTTTGAGTAAATTTGCGGCAATTAACACCCGAGCTTTGGGAAAATTATCCGCCAGCGTTCCCGTCCAAGGTGCAAGTAGAACAAAGGCAACTAAAAATGAACTTTGCAACGCTGGGACGTACCACGTTTCAGGCGTTTGCGCGTGCATCACGAGGGCAATCACCGTGAACAAAATTGCATTGTCAGCGAATGCCGATAAAAATTGTGCGATTAACAGAAAAATCAGTGACTTATTCATCGTAAAAAATCGGTAATAGCGGTTAAAAATGCTTCGGGATTTTGGACATGAATCCAATGCTCCGCATTGAGAATTGTCACAATATGCGCCCGTGGAAATAACAATTGCGTGCTACCCGATGGAATATATTTTGAGTTTTGTCCCGCTAAAAACAACGTCGGTTTTTCAAAAGGTGAACAGTCGTGACTTTCAGGAAAACCAATAATTGCATCGGCATTTTTTTGAAAAAACTCTAAATCAATTCGCCATTGATAACCGCCTGTTTTCAGTACCAAGTTTTGCAGTAAAAATTGGCGATAACTCAGCTCAGGAATAATATCAGCGAGCAATAAATCCGCTTGTTTTCGATTCGATAATTCAGCCAGCGGCAAATTTTTGAGCGAGTTAATTATCGGGTCAAAACTGTGTTTGTAGGCAATGGGGGCAATATCGACCACGATTAAATTTGCGATTAAATCGGGATAATTGAGCGCAAGCCACATCGCTGTTTTCCCGCCCATGCTGTGACCTAAAAGTGTGACGTTTTGCAGTCCATTTTGCGTGATGAAATGCGCCACATCGGCTGCCATCGTTTCATAATTCATGATTTCGCAATGCGGCGACAAACCGTGATTTCGCGCATCTAACACATAAACACAAAAATCCGTGGCTAATTTTTCGGCGATTTGTCGCCAATTGCGCGACGCGGCAAAAAATCCATGCAAAATAATCAATGGTGGATTTTGTACCTCGCCAAATTGTTCAAACGCTAACTCTACAACTTGCATCGCTGCTTATTTCGCCAAATAAGTGTAAGAATTCAAACCCGCAAGCAATTCGGTTTCGTAGGTTTGTTTTTCAATATCGGTTAAGTCACTTGCCGCCAATTTTTCCCGATACGCTTGCATCAATTCATCACTGCTAATGTGAACATAATCGAGCAATTCCGACACATCTTCGCCTTCTTGCAAATCTTCAAAATGATAACCGTCGTTATCCAATTTAATGTTTATCGAATGCGTATCACCGAATAAATTGTGCATATCGCCTAAAATTTCTTGATACGCCCCCAACATGAAAAAGCCAATCAAATACGGTTTATTTGCGTCTATTTCGTGAATCGGCAAGGTGTTTTCTAAATTCTGTCCATCAATATAACAATCAATTCGCCCGTCCGAATCGCAGGTTAAATCTTGAATCACAGCGCGACGGGTTGGCGTTTCGTTTAAACGATGAATCGGCATAATCGGGAAAATTTGGTCAATGCCCCAAACGTCAGGCAATGATTGAAATAACGAAAAATTACAGAAAATTTTGTCGGCAAGTTTTTCGTTTAATTCATCCAAAATCGCTTCTTCACTTTGATTTTTTGGGTTGAGTTGCGTTTGAATTTTTTGGCAAAACAGCGCGTATTCATTTTCGACTTGAGCCAAATCGGTTAATGAGCATCGGTCTTGTGCAAATTTTTCACGCGCTTGCGCTAACACAAATTGCGCGTCGTGATACGCTTCGACAGGATTTTGAATGGTCGGTAACAATGCAAGTTGTGCTTCATTGCGATAAATCGATTCGATGTCAGTCACGTCACTAATTAAAACAGCGTGATGCGCGGTCATCGCTCTGCCAGATTCGGTAAAAATATCAGGTTGTGGGACATTTTTTTCAGCACAAACTTCGGCAAAACCACGCACGATATTGAGCGCGTATTCGTTCAAACTGTAATTTATCGACGATTCGCGGCGCGATTTACTGCCGTCATAATCCACACCTAAACCACCACCCGCATCAACAATTTGAATGGCTGCACCTAAACGATGGAATTCGACATAAAATTGCCCTGCTTCTTTGAGCGCAACTTTAATATCGTGAATGTTGGCAATTTGCGACCCCATGTGAAAGTGCATCAATTTTAATGCACTTAATAAATTAGCCCGTTTTAAACGCTCAATCAGTTGTAATAATTCATGCGCGTGCAAACCAAATTTCGATTTTTCACCGCCACTGTTTTGCCATTTTCCTGCGCTGATACTGGATAAACGTACTCGCACGCCGACTTGTGGAATCACATTTAATTTCGTCGCTTCATCAATAATCAATTCGAGTTCGAGCGGTTTTTCAATCACTAAATAAACGTTCAACCCCATTTTTAAACCAATCAACGCGAGTCGAATGTAAGCACGGTCTTTGTAACCGTTACAGACAATCACGCCATTTTTCGATTTTGATAACGCCATAATCGCAAGTAATTCAGGTTTGCTACCTGCTTCTAAACCGATATTTTCAGCCGCTAAAATGCCTTCGACGACTTTGCGCTGTTGATTCACTTTAATTGGATAAACAGGCGTGTAACTGCCTTGATAATTCAAGGTTTCGCGGGCTTTTTGAAAGGCAGAATCCAAGCGCGTAGCTCGGTCTTTCAAAATATCAATAAAACGCACTAAAACAGGCAGTGATAAATTTTTATCATTAAGCGATTGGGCGATTTCGTACAAATCGATTTCGATGCTTTTATCTGCACACGGTTTAACGCAGACATTTCCGTTTTGATTGATTGAAAAATACCCGTCACCCCAAGAATTGATGGCGTAGGTTTGTGCAGATTTTTCGAGTTGGTTTAAAGGCACGTTTCAGTCTCCGTTGTTTGTGCTTTTTGTTGCAGATAATCGAGTACGTCTTGGTTTTTGACACGTTGATAAATGGTTTCGACAGGGAGCGTCAAACCAATCGATTCAAACGTCACATTGTCGCCTAAAAAAAAGAATTCTGCCGCCCAGTTGTTGTTTCTACGACACACGATAATTTCTGCCGAATCTTGCTGAATCAAAACGTATTCTTGCAAACTTGGCAGTGTTTTATAGCAAGTCATTTTGAACGATTTATCGAACTTTTCGGTACTTTTCGACAGCACTTCAACCAAAATCAGCGGCTGGTCTGTGTAAAACTCGTCGTTTTCATCTGAACACAAAACCACCACGTCAGGATAAAAAAAATTGTGGTCTGCTTTTACTTTCAAATCCGACGAAACGGCTGTGCAGCGCGTTCCGTCTAAATGATTTCCCAAATGGCGCGACACGTTACTAGTTAAAATGTTGTGCGCTAAACTCGCCCCCGCCATTGCCCACATTTCACCATTTATGTATTCATGTTTGATGTTGCTGTTTTCTTCAAGTTCTAAATACTCGGTTTCACTGATGTTGCGTTTTTGAATTACGGCATTCATAAAAATCCTCGTTGAATAAATCGGCATTGCTTGCCGCGTAACATACCACAACATTTAATTTTTTTTCATGACGGACGATAACTGAGATTGTTGCTAATAAGCTAAATAATTGCATTTAAACAACAAAACTTTCAGTCTGTTGCTTAATTAGAAATATGTCATCAAAAATTCATCAAGTTGTCATATTTCTTTTTTACCCTTGTACTTAATTTTTTATCACCCCCGTTTGAGAATAATTATGAAATTATCAAAACTCACTTTTGCCGTTGCGACGGCTTTAACTGCAAGCGTCACGACATCTGCGTTCGCGCTTGATTTGTACGTTGATTCGAAAACAAAACAAATTTACGCAGAACCTGGTGTTGGCAGACAAAGATTAGGTTCATTTGAACAAGTACAAGAAGGTATACCTGTTAAAAGCGGCGGGGAAGTTTCTGAATTACGCAGCAAAATTGAATTGCAAGACAACCAAATCAAAGCGTTAGAAGAACACGCAAAAGCAGGTGAAGAAGAAGGTCTTGTTGAAATTAAAAAAGACGGCGGTATCGAATTCAAAAGCCGTGATGGCAATTTCAAAATGGCAATCAACGGACGTATGCAAGTTGATTCACAAGTTAACGTAAGCAATCAAGTTGGTGCGGCGGCTGGTGCTAATACACCAAACACATTAGATGATGGTGTTGCACTTCGTCGTGGTCGTTTAGGTATTGAAGGTACATTCTTCAAAAATACGGGTTATAAATTCGAATACGATTTCACTCGTGGTAATGGAACAAATGGAGCAGGTGTAACCGATGCTTTCTTGAGCTACCATGTATCAAAACCACTTGAACTCAAATTCGGTGCGTTTAAAGAACCATTCAGTTTAGAAGAAGCAACCAGCAACCGTTATTTAACGTTCATCGAACGTAACATGGTGACAAATACATTCATTGATAACTTAAATACTTACAAAATGGGTATCGGTGCGAGTTATTCAGCAGATCGTTGGCAAACGGCATTATCGCTACAAACTGAACCTGTTGGCGCAAACGTAAGTAGCTCAACAAACAGTAATGGTGGCGCGAATCGTAATAACGGTGGCGGTGACACGAGCTGGGAAGTTAATGGTCGTGTAAGCGGTATGCCTTGGATGGAAAGTAAAACCAAATTCTGGCATACGGGCGTGTCGGGTTCGTATATTGCGTTAAACAACAATTATTTAGCTAATGGTTCATTTAGCAATGGTGGTGTTTCATTTGCTAATGGTTTGAATAACAACGTAGACCGCACAAGCATATTAAATACTGGAAACTTAACTTCTGGAGCACGAGGAACAGCAGGCTATCGCCAAGCAGAACACCTTACACGTTTTGGTGCTGAAACAGCCGTCGTTTATGGACCATTCTCAGCGCAAAGTGAATACATTCAAACAAATGTTTCAGGTAGTGGTTATGGCAATGGTGCTACTTTGGACGGTTACTACGGTTACATGAGCTACTTCTTAACAGGTGAATCACGCGCTTATAAATCAAAAACTGGTGCTTGGGATCGTTTAAAACCAAATCATAACTTTGATGGAAAAGGCGGCTGGGGCGCATGGGAAGTTGCAGCAGGTTACGATTACATCAATCTAAACGACGGTGCAATTAAAGGCGGTCAAGCCTCAACAGCAAAATTAGGTGTCAATTGGTATGTTAATCCGCATGTTCGCGTAATGGCAGATTATGTACATGCTCTGGATATTAACACTGTAGGAGCTAGTGGTGCGCGTAGCCAAGCATTTAATGGTGCGGATTTGGATATTATCGAAACACGCTTCCAATTAGACTGGTAAGTTAAGAATTATTTCTTTATACCAACGAAAGCCTCGCTGAGTGATTTCAGCGAGGCTTTTTTATGTGTTGTAATCAATGCACATTTCAACAGTTTTTTATTCACTTATTTGCCCATTCTAGGTATTCTTTGCAACTTACATTTCCCTTACTTTCTTAGGTGCCGCGAATGACTGAAAAAACCGCTAGCAAACATTTAATTAACCTGCAAAGCACGTTTGCCGTAGATAATGCCGTTTTGCAAAACGCCGTTAAAGTGTTTCATGAACTTGATCAATTCGAATTTGATTTGGGTCTTATTGAAAATGATGACACGACAGCCATTCAGACATCGTGGTGGCCAATTATCAGCACGGTTGGTGGAAATTCAGGTGTAAAAGAAACGTTTTTAGCCCGTTATTTAAACGTTGAACTTTCGCCCACACATAAAACGACTGTTTTATTGCACAATTCGCAAGGCAATCAAACGATTTTGCCTGCGACGGCTCTCGACGTAGATTATCGTTATCCGTTTTATCGCATTAGCCAAAAATTAGAAAAAATAGAAAAAGGCGCAGGCGGAAAAATCAACGCTAGTTTGGAAATGAAAACACTCAACAGTCCGCGTTTGCAGGGCAAATTGATTATTGATATTCCAGATTTTATTCACGCGACCAATTATGAAATCAGTAATTTACTTACCACTTACAGCATTGAACAATCGGACGTAGTATTAGTTTTTTGCGATATTTTCAACACCACCACCGATTTAGCCAAAGCCTTAACCGCAACACTCATTAAACAACAAGAAAGCAATAAACTCGTTTATCTCTACGACGACACTGTTGCAGGGGTTGCCGCTTGGCAGAAAAAACTTGCCGATTTAGGTTTAACCATCGGGCAATTTATTGGGATTTCACAACTCGACAATCCGCAATCTGCTGAATTCGCATTACTTGAACAACGTTTAGCTAACGCAGGATTGCAACGTACTTATCGCGTTTTACATTCGTTAGAAAAAAGTATCAATGATTTAGAAAATGTGGTGATTGCCGAAGTCAAACAGGGAATTGCTTCGTGGAAAGACCGTTCTAATTTTTCAAGTATTATTGTTTTAGGCTTTATTGCAATGTTGATGGTTTTTGCCGAAGTCGCGGGACTTGGCTTTTTAGAGTTATTACTTGACCCCATTATTGGCGGCGCAATCGTGCTTTCAATCACGGCATTTATGTTGCCGCTGCACGTTATGTTTAGCAAAATAATGGCAAAAGTGACGATAAATGCGCTAACGAAACGTCAAAAACAATTGCAATTAACCGAAAATCTCGCCGCGTTATTCGAGCAAG
>JAQTXN010000109.1 GCA_028688755.1 Methylococcales bacterium
ACCCACCACGATTTTGCAGCCCAATCAATTTTGCCGCCCCTGCGCGAGTCATAATCGCAATTTCTTGTAAGGTGTATTCACGTTCAATCGATGCTAACGTCGTCATTTTTTGCGCTTCGGGGTGAATCGTTGAAAGCACCTCATTTCTAAACGTTCTATCCATCAGCAAACGAATCAAATGCGGATAACTGGTAAATGGCGCACCGTTTGGATGGTCAGTGGTTAAGAAAATTCGCCACGGGTCATCAACGAGCAAAAATGTTTCCAATCCAATCGCCCACTGCAACGCATTCACAAAGTTTTGGTCTTTGTATTTGAACGGCACAACGCCACAACCCGCGTCGCATTCAATATCCATCGTCACCCATTTTGCAGGGCTAGCGTGTTTGTGATTGGCGTGTTGACGCATGTTATCGCCTGATGCGGTAACAGTTTGTCCAAACAGAATTTGTCCGACATCGATAGTGATATTTTTGTGTTTGTTCACCGCTTCGGCAACATACGTCGCACCCGATGAAAATTTAAAATCGCCTTCTGTGCCGTAACTGTGGAATTGAATGTGTGTCAAGTGCATCGGCAAACCGCCAATCCCTTGAATCGTATCGAGCGTTGTTTCGATATTTCCAGGTACGCCCAAATTGCAACCGTGAACGTGCAACGGATGAGAAACGCCGAGTTCTTTTACCGCTGTCGCTAAAACTTGCAAAATATCGCGTGGTGTCACACCGTAATGACTGTTTTTTTCGTCTAAATCGAGTTTGCGTTGGTTGAATTTAAACGCATTGATACCACCAGGATTTACCACTTTTACGCCGATGGCTTTTGCGGCGTTCATTGTCCACGCAACGTAATCGTTAATCGCTTTTTGGTCTTTTTTGGCTGTGAGCATGCGGAGCAAATAATCATCACTGCCCATCAACACATAACCGCCTTTGTCCAAAATGGGAATGTCGCCCATTTCCATGTGCGCTTGACGGGCGTTAATTGGCAATACAGCAGGTTCAAAACCTGCGGTGTAGCCCATTTCGGCGTAACGATAACCCGTGATAAACGTACTTGGCGCAGCGTGTCCGCAACCTGAACGGCAAATGTGTGTGCTGGCAACAGGGTCGTTGCGGTGGTCTTCGGGTAAAAGTGTGCGAGCAATGTTGCCTTTGCCGCCGCCGATGTGCGTGTGCATATCGATTGCGCCCGACATCACAACTTTGCCTTTTAAATCGTATTCTTTATCAACTTGAAAATCGCCGATTGGTTTGTCGATGATTTTGCCGTTTTGAATATAAATATCTTGTTGTTTGCCATCAACACCGCTGGCTGGGTCGTACACTTTGCCGCCCGTTAATCTGATTAACATACTGATTCCTTTAAAAATAAGTCTTTACAACGATCGATAACACGCCACCGAGTAATAAACCCATCATCCATTTCAACAAGACTAAGTCCGTGCGAATTGGTGCAAGTTCTTTTTCAAATTTGTAATCTAAGTATTCTTTAGTCACTAAACCGTCTTGTGCTTTGGCTATCGTTTTTACAATCGCTTCCGCTTGCTTTTGTTCAATACCTGACGTTCTTAACAAATCCGTTAGTTCTAATGTGTCAAATGTTACCGCACTCATGACTACTACCTCATTGCTTGTTCAATCGCGTTTAAAACGTCTGCTGTACTCGGCAATCCCGAATCACGCAATTTTTTCAATCGAATTGCCACCACGTTATCTAAACGGTAAGCATGTCCAACATGGTCAATCGCTGGCGTGCCGACTGGAATAAATACGTCGGGTTCTTTTTCAAACGTCATCCCTGAACGCGCCACCACAATGGTTGGCACACTGGTTTTAGGTGGATTCGCTTTGGCGTTAAAGGCATTGACCCAAACGAGCGCATCGGCTTCGCCATTATCTAACAAGGCATTGGTTTCAAACAAAAATGGGTCATATTCAGGATAACCTTTCGCAAAACTTACTCGTGCCGCATAACCTGTCGTCCAACCGCACACTTGGTTTGCTGTTTGGTCGCCTTCTTTGCCGCCTAATGGGAAACCACTGCAACGAGTCGTTAGGTTTAAATCTTTCACCATTTCGGAAATCGTTTGTACGGTGAGTTCAGCATGTGAATACGCTAATGCACCAGCTGCCCAAGTGACCACGCCGTATTTTGCATTTTTAAGTTTTTCGGCGATTACTTGTAAATCGGCAATCGAAATTCTCGCAACGCTTTCAGCTTGAATCGGTTGACCTTTGACCAAAGCGCGTAAAACCGTCACCACTTCGGGTAAATTTTCAGTCGCACATTCAAAAACTTGTGCCAATTTGCCTGATGGCGAGGTTGACGCATTTCCCGATGGTTTTGTGCCTAAATAAATAATGTCACGGTCGCTGGTATTTTCTAAAAACATCGCTTCGTTCCAGAGATATTTCTCAAAAAAGCGTGGCGCGAAACCTTCTAAATCTGCACCAACGATTAACAACACGTCACAACGGTTTTTGATTTCAGCAAGCGTGGTATTCATCCAGCCCACATCTTGCAACGCTAAAATGTTTTTGCGTGCATTGTTAAAATTTGCGTTATCAACAACTGCGCCTGTTCTATCGGCTAAAGCTAACAAACCACGCATTCCATTTACGTCAGTCGCGCAACCGCCAATCACAGGAAAATTCGTGTTTTTCAGCAAATTTGCCGCGTGTGAAACGGCTTCGCTTAACTCGACTTCTTTACCGTTAATGCGTGGTTTTAAATCGGTAATTTCTTGTTCAAATGCTGGCGTGTTGACTGCACAACCATTTTCGACAACGCTAATTTTTAAACCATCAACTCTAATTGTTAAATCGTCCGTGCCAATGCCGCAAAACGGACTGGGAACTTCTGTAATCTCACTCATCAAAACTGCCCTCTAGTCTTTTTTAATGTATTTGAAACGTGGGTCTTCTGGCGTACCTTCAAAAACGCCTTGCGAATCGGTCGCCGCATCCCACAACACAACTTCTTCAATTTTTTTCGCTAATGCAAAATCTTTTTCTGTCACGCCTTTTGCCGCGTGGGTGACTAATTTTACAATCACAAACGCATAGGACACAGTTAAATCAGGATGATGCCACGCTTTTTCGGCTAAATGCCCAACCGTATTGACGACCATTAACGTGGATTTCCAACCGCTTGTTTTTATTTTTCGGCGAATCCAACCGTTTTCGTAATACCAATGTGGTAATTCATTTTCTAAGCGGGTTTGAATTTCAGACTCACTCAAAGCGGGGTGACTACTGGTTTCTTCTGTCATTTCTTATTTGCCTTAATCTCGTTTAGTTTTTTCCACGCAATAAAACATGAATACCATCCTTTACTTCTGTTTCGTCAATATAACCCACCGCACCAGGTGTTGATTGTATAAATTTAATCACCTCAGCCGCAGATTCTAATTCATTTGGGGGCGTTCCTTTACCAACGTAACGCCGAACCGTCCAATATGCAGTGTACTTTTCTTCATCTTGATTCATAAAAATTTGCAAAAATTGGTCACGTTGCGTTGAACCTGTTTTGAGCGAAACGGGCGTGATATTTACACCTTCAACCGAAATGAATTTTCCCGCATAAATTTTTTGCACTGTTGCAACGTCAATTTTTGGAACATTGCTATTGCCAACAATCACGACTTCAGCGACAGCAATATGTGCCACGCCAAAGGAAATGCTCAACAACAAAAACTGTATTTTATGTCTAATTCTTTTCACAATTTAAAACACCACATTGTAAGAAATAGAAAATGTGTTAAGCAGCTTATCACCTGTTTTGTCATTTGGCAGCGGGTCTATTAACGCGGAAACATCACCTGTTTTAGTGATTGACCACTCTGCTTTGATTTTATTAGTCGGATTGAGTTGATAAGACGTACCCATTGCCCATGTTGTTTGATCATAAGCAAATATACTCACACCGCCCGCGCGTTGCGTTGCGTTTAATTGGGCTGATCCTGCAATCGCGCTAGGAATACGGTTGTTACTGACCCGATTGTATAAATCGAGTGTTTTCCCCATTGATTGCAAATGTGCCACGCTAACGTAAGGTGTCCAATCACCAATCGATTTTAAAATTGCCAAATAACCGCCTTGCGAATCAGGTGACACTAAGCTGTTGTACACGTCACGTCTGACAAATTCACTCATTAAACGAAAATTGTCGCCTAACGATAAATCAATACCTGCGGTGTAGATAATCGTGTGTAACTGGCTGTGGCTAGGAATTGGCGAACCTGCCATGGCATCACTGATTTTGTAATATCCCACGTTTGGTGCGATTTGAATAAACGGTAAATCTTCTCGCATCACACCACCATCTAAACGAGTGTTGTAAGTGTCATGAATGCCGATGCGAAAAGTATTTTCTTCTCGCTGAAATGTTAATGCTCCGCCGTAAGCGTTTGTTCTCACAGGCATATAGTAAGCATTTGAACGTAAAACACCGTAATTATAAGGCGCAACACGAAAATAGGGTTCTAACGTACCAACATAGCCTTCAAAATTAAATTCACCTATCGACGAATCCCACGTTTTATTCATCGATAAACCGTCAAAATTATTCAAAGGCGAAGTGAAATATACTTCAGCAGGCAAACGCGCAAAATCAAACGTCGCGCCAATATCCATATTTTGCGAATTCATATAAAGCGGAACCCGAAGTCTTCCGCCACGAAACAGCAAATCATTCGTTGGTCGCCAAGACAAAAATGCCCATGTTAACGTCGTATCAACACTGTTATCTTTTTCATCTGATGCGGCAAATTTTCCTTGCGCGGTGATGCTAATCGTGTCGGTTAATTTGGTATCGAGTTGTAATCCTAAAAGAGAATCGCGAAAAAATGAACCATCGTTACTTAAATAACGTTGATAGTTATAAGGCTGATCTGTTTGAGCGTATCCAAGTGTCGCAAAACCTGAAATGGAAACATCTTTGCCTAAAACGGAAAAATCGATTGCGTGAGCATTTGCCGTAACGGCAGTTAACAAGCAGAGAAAAATTCTGTTGCTAATCCTTTTCATGATTCATCAGCCCATGCTTCATCGACCCACATTTGAGCAATTCGAGAAAAATCATCTTGAATGGTTAAAAACGCATCCACCACTTCGGGGTCAAAATGCGTACCTTTGCCTTCGAGAATAATGCGAATCGTTTGTTCAAGTGTCATCGGTTTTTTATAAGGACGTGTATCAAGCAATGCGTCATACACATCAGCTAATGCCATAAGTCTTGCAGAAATTGGAATTTCATTGCCTTTTAACCCGTTTGGATAACCACTACCGTCCCACTTTTCATGATGTCCGCCCGCAATTTCCATTGCAATGCTTAAAAATTCCCCGTGTTCTCCCATTTGCACGCCAGCTTGTTTTAGCATGTCGTAACCGCGTTGTGCGTGGGTTCGCATAATGACCATTTCTTCAGGCGTATGTTTGCCTGGTTTTAATAAAATGCCGTCAGGAATCGCAATTTTCCCCACGTCATGCAACGGCGCAGATTTGGCGAGTTGTTCAATATAATGCGGCGTAAGCAATTCTTTATAATGTGAAAGTTTTGACAATTCAACCGCTAAACGACGCACATATTCTTGTGTTCGACGAATGTGATTGCCTGTGTTTTCGTCTCGAAATTCTGCGAGCGACACCATGACTTGAATTGACGCATCTTGCAAATGATTGATTTCAGATAATCGTTGTTCAACTTGCGCTTGTAGCCACGCATTTTGGTCTTGTAAAAAATCGCGCCACGATTTGATTTCTAAATGCGTTTTCACTCTCGCTAACACAATAGGCGGACTGATAGGTTTGTGAATAAAATCAACTGCGCCCACAGAAAAGCCACGTTCTTCATCTTCAATTTCGGTTTTTGCCGTTAAAAAAATCACGGGGATATTGCGTGTATTTTCGTTTGCTTTAAGTCGTCGACACACTTCATAACCATCCATTTCAGGCATCATTACGTCAAGTAACACCAAATCAGGTGGCATAGCAAACGCTAACTCTAAGGCTTTAGCTCCATTATTGGCGACTTTAATGCGGTAAGTGTCGCGCAATAAATTGGATAATAAACTCAAATTGGTGGGCGTATCATCGACCACTAAAAGGGTATGGCGTTGGGTGTCGATAGTCATTGTCTATTCTCCTTTTGAATTATGTTCGTGTTGCAATGTCACAAGCAATTCATGTGCGCTATCAAATTCAAAATTTTGCAACGCCACGCCGATTTTGTGCAGCGATTGTGCATTGAGCAAGCCGTTAAATTCTTGTTTGTGTTCATTCCACATATCAATAATATCCGCATCGCCTTCGGCTAATAATCGCACCATTGTAGCCAAACATGCGGGCAATTTATCGGTATGATGAACAATCGGCTGATTTTCAGGGACAGACGCGGCTATTTTGGTATTGTCTTGTAGAGCAAAAAATTGCATCAATTGTTTAATCACAGGCGTGATAACAGGCTTAATTAGCATTAACGAAGCGGCTGTGATTTCCTTATTTTGATTTTTACAGGCAAGTTCAAGATTTGCGGCTAAATCGGGAATTTGCGAAATACCTAAGGTTGCGGTAAGTCCTTTAAGGGTATGCGCGTAGCGATGAGCCTCTTCCCATTCTCCTTTCTCAATATATTCCATGAAAACGTCGTCATAATTGGCAAAATCTTGCACAAACATTGACAACATCTGTTCGTATAATTCCCAGTCATTCCCAACACGTCTTATGGCTTTCAGCGCATCTAATCCTTTAATTTCTAAAAGTTTTGATTCCGAAGCAGGTAGTGTTTGGGGTTCTGAATTCGGCGGAATTAACTCCACAATGGGATTGGTGTAACAACGCGCTAATACGCTGTAAAAATCATCGGGGTCAATCGGTTTGCTAATATGCCCATTCATACCGATAAGGCGACAACGTTCACGTTCTTCAACAAACGCATGCGCGGTCATCGCCACAATAGGTAAATCCAAATAACGTGAATCCGAACGAATACGGCGCGTGGCTTCATAACCATCCATCACAGGCATTTGTAAATCCATTAACACAACATGATAAAAATTCGGCACATTATTTTCTAATTGCTCTAAGGCTTCTTTACCATTATTACTGATGGTGACGATAACACCTCTTTTTTTCATCAATTCAACGGCTAACTGTTGATTGATTAAATTATCTTCTACCAATAAAACCCGCATCCCGTCTAAATTTGCATATACATTAACGGTATTTTCATGCCATTTTTCTTCAATTTCATGTCCTGTTAATTTACTGAGTAATTTGCGTAGTGCTTGCGGTAAAACAGGTTTTGATAAGAAATGCGAAATGCCCAATTCGCATGCGGTATCGGAGAGAAAATCTACATCGTGAGCCGAAACAATCACAATTTCAGGCAGACGTGATAAGGCGATTTGTTTGAGTACATTCAAAAATTGGCTGCCATCCATATTTGGCATTATCCAATCCAAAAACACTAAATCGAAAGGAGCATTTTGCAAATCCGCTTTTTTAAGTGTTTCAATCGCCGCTTCTCCACTAGACAAGCTAATAACACCATCCGCTACATTTGCGCTAACGCCTAAACTGGTGAGTAAATCTGAAAGCACTAAACGTGCTTCTAATTGATCGTCGATGACTAAAACACGCAAATTTTCTACATCAGGAAGTATCGACGATTGATTTGGAGTAAATTTTGCCAACGGAAATCTTGCCGTAAAAAAGAAACTGGAACCTTTACCTTCGCAGCTTTCAACCCAAATCTCCCCCTTCATGAGTTCAACAAATTTTTTAACAATGGTCAGTCCTAAACCTGTGCCACCATATCGGCGCGTCGTTGAACCATCCGCTTGCGTAAATTCTTGGAATAAATGTTTTACCTGCTCAAGCGACATTCCAATACCTGTGTCGCAAACCCGAAATAATAAAAGTACCTCATCTTCGGTGCGTTCTTGGCAACTAATAGTTAATTTAACAAAACCTTGATGGGTAAATTTGACTGAATTAGAAAGTAAGTTGGTTAAAATTTGCCCAAGTCGCAGCGGATCGCCAAGAAATGTTCCGTTTTTACCCAGTAAAAGCGGGTCTGAAATATGAAACAGTAACTCAATTTCTTTTTCAGAAGCAGGTTGACGCAATAATGAAAGTGTATTGCTAGCGACTTCTTCAAGCACAAATGGCGTGTTATCAAGCTGCATTTTGCCTGCTTCGACTTTCGAGAAATCTAAAATGTCGTTGATGATGCCAAGCAAGGCTTTTGCCGCGCTATGTACTTGATTGATGTAGTCGCGTTGTCGCTGGTTTAAATCGGTTTTAAGAGCCAAATGTGACATGCCAATAATGGCATTCATCGGCGTACGAATTTCATGACTCATATTGGCAAGAAAAATCGATTTTGCGCGAGTGGCTTCTTCAACTTGTTTATTCGCCTGTTCTAATTCGTGGCGACTTTGATCACGCAATGCAATATCTTCTTCAATGGCTTTTGCCATGCTGTTAAAAACACGACCTAATTCAAGTAATTCTTCTACGCTGCCGCGATATTTTGATTTATCCGAAACGCCAATGCCTGCACGGGTTGAGTAATCCCCTTTTGCTAATTTCGCTGCGGCTTGAGATAGTAATTCAATGGGTTTTAACACGCGCCGACGCATCACTTGTGCGGCAATCACAATCATTGCAAAACCAAATGCAACATTGGCTAAACTTAATAAAATCCAGCGTTCTAATGTATTTGAAGCCTGCGTAATGGTGGCTTTGGTGTTGTTATCGATCGTTGAGACAAACTGTGTCACAGCGCGGGCTAATTGTGCTTTGAGTTGATTATATTTATC
>JAQTXN010000110.1 GCA_028688755.1 Methylococcales bacterium
GTCGATAATGTCACCTACTAAATAGAGCTTTTCGCTATCGTTATATTTCAAAAAATCCAGTAAAACATCCGATTGACATTGTGTTGAACCGATATGCAAATCAGAAATCCAAATTGTTCGATAGGTGGAATGTGACATAAAAGACGTGAATCAAAAGGTAATAAATGATGCAAATCAGCGTAAGGGATTTTTATGACAAAACAATGACGACTGTCATAATCAATTTAGTGGTTTCACATTTGAAATGAGAGAAATTAAAAAATCGAATTAGGCGTGGATAATTAAGGGATTTGGGGCGATCACTGGGTCAGTTAGATTTTTGGAAGGAATAGTCGTTCGCCCCTGATGGTCACGCAGCGGATTGTTGCACATTTGAAGCTTGATTTTCAGTTCGACGTGATGTAATTTGCGAATCAATCGCATCAGGGCATTGGTATCAATCATCTTTAAAATCAAATGGTTGGGATTTCTGCTTACAGAGACTCATTATGTTTAAGCAGCTTACTTATTTTAAAATTACTTTCCTTTATGCCATTTTTGCAGCTTTATGGATAATTGCGTCCGATCAATGGCTCATGATTACCTTCGATAACATTTTTCTTTTGGGATATGTAGCACAAGCAAAAGGCTTGTTTTTTGTTGCTATTACCAGCACCTTTTTATATTTTTTACTAAAAAGCTGGTACATATCACTACAACAAAGTATCGAGAGTTCCCATTTATTGATGCAATCGGCTTTAGATGCTGTTGTCAGCATGGATAAAGATGGCAACATCATGGCATGGAATTCACAAGCGGAAAGTATTTTTGGTTATTCGCAAGCGGAAGCCATAGGGTGTCAAGTTGCTGAACTAATTGTTCCCCCCGTCTATCGAAACGCGCATCGAGAAGGTATAAGGCGATTCGTTGAAACGGGCGTATCAACAATGCTAGAAACGCATGTTGAAACAGAGGGAATTCGCGCTGATGGATCTATATTTCCGATAGAACTAACAGTCGTAAGACAGATGCAAAATAATCAACATTTTTTTACTGCTTACATACGCGATTTGACAGAACGCAAGAAAGCGGAAGCATTACTGAGAGAGAGTGAAGAGAAATTTCGTTTGTTTATTCGTTATTCACCGTCGGCTATTGCAATGTTTGATCGTGAAATGCGTTATCTTGCATACAGTCATCGCTGGATTACTGACTATCGCTTAAATGAAAAAGAACTTATCGGACGTAGTCATTACGACGTTTTTCCTGAAATTACGGAGCGTGTTAAAGAACTTCACCAGAGAAGTCTAGCTGGAGCTGTTGAAAGATGCGCTGAAGCCCCATTTCCTCGAGCTGATGGAACGGTAGACTGGGTAAGCTGGGAAATGCACCCTTGGCTAACAAGTGAAAGAAACATTGGTGGTGTTATTATTTTTTCTGAGGTTATCACTGAACGTAAGTTGGCAGAGAACGAATTACGCATTGCCGCGACAGCATTTGAATCAAATGAGGCAATGTTAATTACTGATGCCCAGCAAATCATTCTGAAAGTAAATCAAGCGTTCACTCGAATTACGGGGTACTCCGCCGAAGAAGCAATTGGCAATAAGCCTAGCATTCTTAAGTCCGATAAACAGGATAAGCAATTCTACGATAGGATGTGGGAAAGTTTGAATCACGATAAATTTTGGCTAGGTGAGATTTGGAATCGACGTAAAAATGGCGAGTTGTATCCTGAATGGATTAGTATTTCCGCCGTGACAGATAAATATGGGCAGATTAGTAATTATGTTGCCGCATTCACCGACATTACTGCTATCAAAGAATCACAAGAAACCATTCACAATCTAGCCTACTATGACCCACTTACCAATTTGCCTAATCGTCGCTTCATGCTAGAGCGGTTAAAGCAAACTTTGATGTTTCATTCAACGAAGAATCAACATAGTGCCATCTTATTCGTTAATTTGAATAATTTTAGAATTCTCAACGACAGTAAAGGTCATGCAATGGGAGATTCGCTGTTACTTGCAGTGACTAGCCATTTGCAAGCAATTGTACATGCAGATGATACCGTTGCTCGTATAGGAAGTGATGAATTTGTGGTGCTACTAGACAAATTGAACAAAGAGACAAATTTAGCGGCTATTCAAGCCGAAGAAATTGCCAAAAGAGTTCTTTTTTCAATCAATCAGCCATTTGATTTACAAGGTTACGAGTATCAATGTTCAGCGAGTATAGGTATTACATTATTTTGCGATAGTGATGTCGCTGCTGATGAACTGATTAGACAAGCAGAGATAGCAATGCACCAAGCAAAGGAGCGAGAGTCCAATACCATTAGCTTTTTCGATCCTGCAATACAGCTTGAATTGGAGTCTCGTGTACAGTTAGAAACTTGGATGCGGAAAGCATTAAATGACCAATATCGGTTGTATTATCAAATACAAGTTGATGAAAATGGCAAAGCAATAGGAGCAGAAACACTCATCCGCTGGCATCATCCAGAACAAGGAATCATTTCACCCGCTGATTTTATTCCTTTGGCAGAAAAAACAGATTTGATTCTGTCAATTGGACAATGGGTATTAGAAACCGTTTGCTCACAATTAAAAGCGTGGGGGAATGACCCTAACACTCAACACTTGATACTTGCTGTCAACGTGAGTGCGAAACAATTTCGGCAATCAGACTTTGTCGCATCAGTGTTAGCGGTATTGGAAAAAACTGGAGCCAATCCATGCAAACTGAAGTTAGAACTGACTGAAAGCATGTTGGTAGATGACATCGAAGACATTATTGTAAAAATGCAAGCATTGAGAAATGAAGGTGTGAAATTTTCTCTGGATGATTTTGGCACGGGTTTCTCTTCGCTCGCTTATCTAAAACGCCTGCCTTTAAATCAGTTGAAAATTGATCAGTCCTTTGTACGAGAAGCTCGCACTAATTATCGTGATACGGCCATCATTCACGCCATCATCGCGCTAGGACACAGCCTTGACATGGATGTTATTGCTGAAGGAGTAGAAACTGAAGAAGACAGAAAATTTCTTGCTACACATGGTTGCAATAACTATCAAGGCTATTTTTTCAGCAAGCCAATCCCTATAGATATGTTTGAAAAATTGTTGCACGATCGGTTTTGACATCCCACCAAATTCGTCAATAGATAAGGACAACATAACTTCTCGTGGGAAGAATTTAAAAAAAATAATGGAATTTAGCCTAAGCATCCCACAACGGGACACTTAGGCATTCAGTTCAAACAATCGCTTTCCCAATAGCGGAACTCACCCCATCGAACACCCGACGCAGCGTTTCATCCGCCAAATGGGCATACCTGCTCGTGGTCTTCGTCTGACTATGTCCCAAAAGATGCTGCACCGTTGTTGATGCCACAGTCAATGACAACGACACGTTACCAGAACCGTACCAGAGGTTTGAAAAGAAGAAATTGCAGAAGTGAGAATTAAGTGTTGACAATAATGGTGCCCAGGGGCGGAATCGAACCGTCGACACAAGGATTTTCAATCCTTTGCTCTACCGACTGAGCTACCTGGGCTTTTTGAAACAATAGAAGATACGCTGCTTTGAGGTGTTTACGACATTAGGGATGAACGGTCACTTGGTCGGTATGCCAAAACTCGGTTTGTTGTATTGCCGATTACCAATAGTGTCAGTTGGCACGATTTTGTCATCTTCAATCTTGTAGCTTTGTTTGTCGTAGCGTTTGTTGCCAATTGAATCCGTTTCATAAATCCGTCCTTGGTCGGTGACAGTGAAAGACGGCTTGTCGTACTGGCGGTTGCCAATAGTGTCAGTGGGAACTGCTTTGTTGCCTTCGATTTTGTAGCTTTGTTTATCGTAGCGTTTGTTACCAATTGAATCGGTTTCGTAAATCCGCCCTTCGTCGGTGACAGTGAAAGACGGCTTGTCGTACTGGCGGTTGCCTAAACTATCTGTGGAATAGATGCGTTTATCGGCGGCGTTGGCAGTGAGGCTGAGAAGGGCTAGGGCGAGTGGGAGGAGGCGCATAATTTGTTACTCCGTTGCTTCAATACTTTTACTTTCCATCAATTCGATAATGCGTTTTAGCAAGGCAACTTTCAATAAAACTTAGAACTTTCGCCCAGCATTTTCTGCTGCTTTTCTTTCTTTTTCCCGCGCTTCCAGTGCTTTCACATTCTCTGCTGACTGAAGAGTCAAAGAGCCTTGGGAAAGATTATCGGTTAAGAACATAGTCAACCTACTGTCATATCTATCTCTCCAATTAGCATAGTACCTATTCGCTTCCCCAGTGTATTGGTAGTCTGGTTTACCAAATTTTTCTATGAATCCATTCACTAAAATTGGATAGACCTCCGTAGCACCTGGAGCATATACTCGATTCTGCTTACCCGCTTCAGGTGTTGCCACTACTAGGGCATCACGTCCAAAAGGGCAATAAAGTGAATCTAATTTGCCATTACGAAAATCTACCGAACACAAGAATAAGTAACCTCCAATTTTTAGCGTCACAAAATGCTCCACCGCGTCCGATTTATCTTGTGATTGAGCCTGTACTTGAAGTGGAGTGGACTCACCTATAATCAACTCTAAAACACTTAATTGTCCTGGGCGTGCCATGGCAGTTTTAGCGATAAATGATAAAGCTAGCACGGCTACAGCAGTTTTGAAGCCATTTCTGAACGGTTTGTAAACGATTTCCACTCTATTACCCTACTACAGAAAAAGAGATAACTTTTTTTCTAATGCTTTCAATCAGTGTCATTTTGAATCCTCAATTGGTTTGATTTTAGCCATTATCAAATTCTTTGCAATACGTTACAATCAAGCCCAACTCCATATTGAAACTCGTTGGGAATCCAAATTTATGTCGGTAAATGAAAAAATTCGCTTGGTGAGAGAAGCAAAAGGCTGGACACAAGAAGAAGTTGCTGAAAAATTACAAATGTCGGGTAACGGTTATGGCGATATTGAACGCGGAGAGACCGATGTGAAGCTTTCTCGTTTATTGCAATTGGCGGAGTTATTTGAAATTAAACCAGCTGAATTTTTTGAACCCAACGATAAAGCAAGCCTGAATGTTAAAGTTAAACAACATCGAAGCAGTTTTTATATGAATTCATCGAATGTAGAAATGCAACAGTTTGTTATTGATCAAAAAGATAAAGAAATTGCATTGCTAAAACGAATCATTGAACTAACTGAAGCAAAAAAATAATGGCATTTAGCCTAGACCTTCCCATGACAGGAAAGCCTAGGCATTGTTACTATCTTTTGTCAGTCATTGGAACGGTAATAAATGCTGGGTATTGGTAAAACGAATTGTTCACACCATCCACAACGCAAGAGATGATGCACAAGTCAAGAATCAGGTCTAAAGCCAAATAACCGCCGTTAAAATCTGGATCAGCATGAGTTAGTCCATTTTGTGAATCATTTTCACATTGAATGTCCATAGTGTTGCCGTCCTTATGAATGCTCACGGCTGAATTTGGGGCAGCCGTCCAAGCCCCTTCTTCATTTCTTATATTACAACGGGTTCTGTTGACATTCTTGTCGTTGATTGTAGCAATGGTAATGTTTTGAGTTGAACCACTAAACATACTGGCACAACCAGACAACCCACTGATGGATAAAGCCAAAGATAAAGCTAACAATCTTTTCATTTCATAGCGTCCTTAAAAAATATACAAAAACAGTTCAACGAATTGCGTCGACTATAGCAGAACTAACCCCATCCGACACCCTTCTCAACGTCTCATCCGCCAAATGGGCATACCTGCTCGTCGTCTTGGTCTGGCTATGCCCCAAAAGATGCTGAACCTCGTACAAACTCGCACCGTTGTTGATAGCAATCGAGGCGTGAGTGTGGCGCAAATCGTGGATTCTGAAATCTTTGATACCTGCACGTTCCAGCGTCCGAATGAAACACTTTTGCGGATTGTTCAACGGTTTGCCTTCCAGCTTGCCTGGAAACAAATACGGATTGATGTGTTGCAGTCGTTTCAACAACTCCAACGCTTTCGCATTCAAAATAACATGACGATGTTTGCCGTTCTTCGAGCGTGGAATGAACCACACCTTTTTGAACATATCTACATTTTCCCACTTGGCATTCAGGGCTTCACTACGCCTCACACCCGTGTACAAAAGGAACTCCAAGAATGCAGCAGCAATGGGGTTTTCATCCTTCGCCAACGCATCAAGAAAGCGTGCAATTTCATCACCCGACAAGAAACGATGCCGTTCGTTGTTCTCTTGTGCTTTACGGATGCCAACGGCAGGATTTTTGGCAATCATTCCGAACTGAACCGCCATTTTCAGCAAGCGTGACAGCAACGATAAATGCCGATTGCACGTCGCGGGTGTGTGCGTAAGTTTCAACTGGTCAATGTACCTTTGCAGCGATTGCGCGTTGATTTGGTCAATCCTTACATTGCCAAACACGGGCAGCAAATGGATTCTGATTTTGGATTCGTCACTGTCTGCACTAATCTTGTTGGCATACGCCCAAGGCAAGTAACTATCCAGCACAAACTCACGAAACAAAGGAATCTGCGATAGCTGTTGCTTTTCCTCTTGCGGGTCAATGCCGCGTTGGATTTGTGCTTTTAGTTCAGTGGACTTCTGCCTTGCTTCAATCAGTGACATAATGCCGAATTCGCCGATTTTGATGCCACGTTTGCGTCGGTTGATGGTGTAGCGTAAGTAAAAGAACTTTCGCCCCGTCTTGTTGACTAATAGCTTCAAGCCGACAACTTGGGTGTCGCTGTATTCCTTCTCGCGTGACGGTGAATTTAATGCGTTGGGTGGCAATTGTTCAATCCACTTCTTTGTAAATAACACATTGGTTTCTGACATAGTTTTTCTCGGTTTGTGACAGGTCTTTCAAGTCCCAGCGTCGGGCTTTGTTGGACTTGTCGTGAATGTTGAAAGGTGTCGGGGCAAAAGCACACCCCGACTGTGAGTTACGGTCTATTTCTGGTTATGGCGGCGTTGCAAATACGCTTCCGTGAGTTCACGGGCGGCTATTTCAGCTTCAGCACGGGGCAAACCTGCATCAAATTCAGCAATGCCAGCGCGTTCTTCAAAGAATTCGCGTGCATCGTCATCAAGCGTTTGCAACCATGTGTTCAAGTCGTCCATTTCAATACTCCGAAGGCAAAAGCAAGGTGGTGACTGACCTGTCCCATTCGGTAATTACCCAAATACGAACATTGTCGGCAATGGGATAGTTGGAAAGGATGCGTTCACCGTTTTTCACTGCGTCGGCGTTGCTTTTTGCATCTTCTTTGCACAACACACCCCAATCACCAGTGATATGACGTTGTAGCAGTGTTTGTGGCAAAACATTGTGTTGTTGCATAGTTTCAACTGCACCAGCCGTTGCAACGACTTCACCAAGTTGGAATAAAGGGTTTTGTAAAATCATGGTTTTTCTCCAGACATAAAAAAGCCCCAATTAAGGGGCTGTATAGGTTGGGTTGTTTAGCTGAACTGACGACACAAAGACAAAAGCGTTGCATCTATGCGTTCGAGCTTTGGTACAATCAGCACAACGGTTGCATCGTCACTGGTGTTGAACATCATTTCAAAGCAGTGGCGGTGTTCTTCAATGAAATCGAATGAAGGCACAAAATCATCATCACCAAAAACGTCATCACTGAACCAACTGGTGACAATGGCACAGCCTGTTTCGGCTTCAATGGCATCAACTGTGTCGTCAGCTTCAATGACAAAGAATTGAGTGTCATCAATCACACCTTCGAGTTGGTCAAACCGTAGTTGCAGTAAGGCACGAACACCTAAATCGACAACATCATTGGGATTACTTACTCTTTGCATTTGCCCCCCCTTTTTGGTTGTTGGTACAGGTGGAATAGTCTTTGTTTTGACAGGTGGCTCATAAGGTTCACCTAATTCAGTCAACATTGTTTCTTTCCATGAATCCCAACCCGAATTAACAACGTGTTTGCGAACACCATCAACAACAGGCGCAAGTAATTCTTCGGCACGCAAAATGGCAGCTAAGAAACCGCAATTGTTGTTGGAGCGGCTCTCGAAGGCTTTGAAAAAGAGCTTTGAGGCAACATAGGTACCGACTTTCATGCCTTCGACGCATTTTTCAATGTGTTCAAATGGGATGATTTCGTCGGAATAATGACCACCATCGTCGTTGCCTGTGATTGTGATAAATAGTTGTTCCTGTGCTTCATCGCAAAGGATTCGGTAAGTGACGTTGCCTTGTGTTTTACCGATCTTTTCGGCTGTGGCAGATTTAAGTGAAAGATATTCGGACATTGTGATTTCCTTTTTGAAGGACAAAAAAATGCCCCAATTAAGGGGCTGTTTAGGTTGTTTCTTTCGTTGTTTTTAAGGCATGGGATTACTCCTTTGGTTTAGGTGAAGTTAGCACGGGGCTATGCACAAACGAGCAAGGCAAACTCGTCGCAGGCGGCGCGGGACGCGGCGGCACCACTGTCGGGCGCGAGTGCGAAAAACGTGTCGCGGCGTGCAAATCTGGGGGCGATTTTTGCAGGTTTTGGTGTCGGGCGCGGCGGTTTTTCACGCTTGATAATGATGATGGGGGTGGCAGGGGTAGCAGTTTTTTTCAAACTCGTGAGAGGTGGTGGCAGGGGTAGCAGTTTTTTTCAAACTCGTGAGAGGTGGTGGCAGGGGTAGCAGTTTTTTTCAAACTCGTGAGAG
>JAQTXN010000111.1 GCA_028688755.1 Methylococcales bacterium
GGGGTTGACGTGGTGTCGGTATTTAATTGGTCAAACGTGGATGAAGCGTAAAGCATTAGGCGATGCACTGGAATTACCATTAGCTGAAGTGATGAAAACTATTGAAGAATTTAATGCTCAAAAGTTTGGTGGATTTAAGGATTGGCGATTACCTACCCAAGCTGAATTGGACGTAATTGAAAATGAAAATATCAAGATAGTGAGCAACGATAGGAGTCTTTTTGGTGAAAATGAGGTAATTTTTGCACCTGCACCAAAAAAATCATTTTGGACTGCATCGGCTTTGTTGGCGCAAACATCTAGCGTGGAAATGATTGTCGGTTATTATGGTGGTAAAGCAGCGAGAACCCAATTTTCCTCCAAATATGCAAGGTTAGTGCGCGGATAGCTTGAAATTCACTGCAACCCCTAAAATTATTGAGTTTTAAAAATTCGTTTTTTCAATATACCGTCACAAATGCAGTGCTACCCTCTTTTTTATTCAAATTAGAAAATAAAGCATTCTGAATTCTTGACGATAAATCACGCACCAATAAATCGTTAAAGATATTTTGAAAAATGAACCTTAATAAAAACATCCATTCGTCAATTATTTACCCGCGTGAAATACGCGCAAAATCTGAAGTTAGTGCAATGTGTCCTGCGTGCAAATCAAACAAAATAAAAGTGATTTCACACGCGCCTGAACGCGCATTTAAGAGGCAATCGAATTGCACCGATTGTGGCACGGTATGGGCAACACGAAACACGCGGTTGCCATTACCTTATGAACAACGGTTTTATCAATAAGAAAGCTAAACTTTCAATACTGACTCTTTTTGTGACGTACTTCACAATTTTTAAATAATTATTCGGCAATACCGATAATGCTCCGATAACAATCTTGCCAATTTTTAGCGCGGGGAAATTGGCAAATAGTGTCGTGACTATGTTGGAATACCCGCGCCACACTTTAGAGTTTAACCACAGCTGTCTTAATTTCATAACCATTCTCGTCAACTTCCATCACATCAAAATACGCGGCATCTCTAAAGTCACATAGTTGTCATGCAAAACACTTAGCATTTTTGTCATTCTAATTTTGAGTAACAAAAATGAAGAAGAAAACGCGTATTGAATTGATGAAAATATCACTTGAATTAACGATTGCTACTCTCGATAAGAGTCATGGTGATAATGTCACTGACGACAAGGTCATTGAATCTTTCGAAAAATGTTACAAAGCCGTTGTTAATCGTTTTAATGAGCGTGCTGTCGAAGAAGCAAAAGACCGCTCACGTTAGAAGTAATCACGATAATCGTGCGCCCGTTTAGCCCAATCACCTTTTGACAACCCTAAATCCAAATACAAGTCCCGCGCCGACATAGAATTAACTTCTTGGTCGCCAATTCTCTGAAACGACGATTGGCAATAATGGTTTTGTAAGCAAATCAACGTATCATTTTTTCCGAAACAGGTAATAGCCAAATAACTGAGAGTTACCTAATGGTGTTATGTGATTTTCATTGCGTTGCTCAATAAGCGTGAAATTTTCACCTAATTCGCTTTCTAATTTTTGGGCATCGTATTGCTCAACATCTAAGCCACTGCATTTCGTCGCACCACCAATTGCGAACGCCGCCACGATAACGTGACCGCCCGATTTAACCGATTTATTTAAAACAGCTTTGTACTTTTCGCGCTCATGCTTATCGGTGAGAAAATGGAACACAGCTCTATCGTGCCAAACATCGTAACGTTTTGGTGCTTTAAATTCGGTAATATCGTCAACATACCATTCAACTGAATCGGCTTTGTTTGCCAAACGTTGTTTTGAGCGTTCAAGAGCTGTTGCTGATAAGTCCAGCACAGTTAAATGCCTGTAACCTTTTTCTAAAAGTGTATCGACAAACGTCGATGCACCACCGCCAACATCAATAATTTCAGCCTCTTTTGACGATGAACATGAAGTAATTAACTCGATTGATAACGTTGGTGTCGGTTGATACCAGCTCACTTCGTCTGGCGATTTGGTTTGATAAACTGTTTCCCAGTGTGTTTTTTTAGTCATTGATTGTTTCCGTTATAAGATTCTCGAAATTGTACACCTCTGTGAGTGAGGCAATCGAACGATTCACTGAAAGCCTTTAATTACATGGTTTTTAAAATATATTTTTTAAGATACCGTCACCAGTGCGGTGCTGCCCTCTTTTTTCTCAAAGCGAAGGATGTTTGTGATGCGTTGGGGTTTGCCGATGCAACAAATGCAGTAAAACTTGTAGGTTTTGAATCTTTTGCCACACCTACCGCTTTACTGTGGCAATGACTTAGCTATTTTGCGTGAAACGGTTATCAACACTGGTTTTTCTGTTGTGGCAGTGTGGCAATGCAACACCTTCAATCTGTTGCATTTACTGTTGCAAAATGATTTCTATTTTCTGCGAAACTACCACAAACGCTACATTTTTAGCTGTTGCAAGTGTTGCATTCCCTGTAGAAAAACAAACGCCATTTCCCGTGAAACGCGCCATAGTGTTGCGTTTTATGTGTGAAAAGCGTGGAAGTTCAACTGCTGCATTTGTGCTGTAATTCAAATTCAACATCCACTCAACCACAACCCGCACTTGTTCATTGGTGATTTTATTCACCTTGACTTAATTTCTTAAAATACTGCTCCCAAAAATCAATTGCTTCTTGGAATACTTGAATCAGTGGAGTATTTTTTCCGTCATCAGCTACAACTGAAAAGTTTATGACATGTTCCGATGCCATTCCAGAAGATGAAAAACTAAATACTGCTCCAGTT
Organism: Methylococcales bacterium; assembly: GCA_028688755.1. Lineage (GTDB taxonomy): Bacteria > Pseudomonadota > Gammaproteobacteria > Methylococcales > Methylomonadaceae > UBA10906. The sequence goes on from JAQTXN010000111.1 coordinate 2,787, forward strand.
AAATCACTGGAATCAACTTCGGCATTGCTTCTAGGTGCGCTAACAGTATAGTGTTTACCGTGCGTAGCTAAATCGTGGAGTATACAAAGTGCTGGACATTTTGCTTGAAATTTTTTGCGAATATATTCTTTTTTTGAATTGTACATTTGATGAACGGGGTCATGACTAATCCAATCCATAATGCTCCATATTGAATTTGCCAAATTAAACGCTGTTCTCGGAGTAGACATTTTTTGAAAATCGATCCAATTAAAACGTACTATTTCATCAAAATAGTTATAAGTGTTAATTATTCCAAATTGCATGTTTTGTGAATTATCGTACATCAGTAATCCTCTAAAATTTATTTAACAGCAAGTAATTAGGATGAAAATATAACAACAAAACTAAAAATTTAAATCTCTCAACTATAATACGAAATTGTTCATTCTTGACTTTGCGATCTGAAATCCGCCCATGACGGTACGCCGTCATAATTAGCTTGTCAAAAGTTAATTGTTGGTAGCTTTTATTATTTGCATATACAATTACTAGCATGAAAAAACTGATTTGGGATGAAACCAAACGTCAAACGAATCTAAAAAAGCACGGTTTAGACTTTGCTGATGCAAACATAGTGCTTGAATCGCGCTATCGCTTAGATGTTGACGTGTTTAAAAATGACGAAGTAAGAACGCAATCACTCTCTTATGTTTTGGGATTTTTGGCTGTTTTAACCGTCGTTCATACTGCGCGTGACAATGCAACGCGCATTATAAGTTTTAGACGCGCAAGCACCACCGAACGAGAGGATTACTATGACTGGCTTGAAAATAAACACAATGACAAAAAGTGAAGTATTAGCAGCTATTCGAGCGATACCATCTGAAAATGATTACGTTTGGGACGGTATTGATGAAGACGACAGACCCTTAACGCATGAAGAGATGCAAGCAGGCATTGCATTAGCGCGTAGTCGTGGCAAACCTTCAGGAAGTGATAAAACACAAATCGCGCTGCGTGTTGATAACAACGTGTTAAATGCCTTCAAAAAAGGTGGCAAAGGCTGGCAAACACGCATGAATGATGCACTCAAGGAATGGTTGAGTCAGCATCCTGATTTGAGTCGCGTTTAATTAAACCACCAACCCATTCTGCTCTGTATGGGTTTTCGTCGTCACATTTCATTTTTGAACTCCTAATTTTTACCGCGTTATAATCAAACGTCGCATGGCATTTAATTAACAATTGAGGTGGGTTATGTCTGATTTTAAAAAATACCGTTGCCAAGAATGTGAACATCTTTATGACGAAGCCAAAGGAGACCCCGACAGCGGAATTGTTGCGGGAACACGTTGGGAAGATATTCCCGATGATTGGGTATGTCCCATTTGTGGCGCACCAAAAAGTTTCTTCAAGTTAGAAAGCTAAAATTTAGCTCAATCTTATTTCCCGCTGGGTCGGTTAGGAAAAGTTGAATCTGCCCAGTTTGTGGGACTTCGGCACGTCTGTAGTGGATTTCTTTGTCGCGCAAGTGCGATTCCACATTCTGCAAATCTGTACAAGCTAAGGCGATGTGGTCAAAGGTATTTTTGGCATCGCATTCACGAAGTTCACCTGGTGATACTTCGGAAAGATGAAGAATTGGATTTTCACCTGCATATAACCAGTAACCAAAACTTCTAAACGGTGGACGATAACCCACTTCAAGACCAAGTATCGTTGAATAAAAATCCCGCAACTCATCAAGTAATTCCCGCGTGGCGCGTAGATTGTAATGGTCAATGCGAACGACTGCCATCTAGGCTCTCCCGTTTAACTTTCTTAACTCATCGCGTATTTCAGTGAGTAACGATACGATTACGTTTGTTTTCCAGTACCAACAAACCAACTCGCGACAAACCAAAAAAACAATTATTCCAACGACTAATACCCATATTGTGTTGTCCATCTCGCACCTTTAATGTTTGGAAAAGTCCGAACTATCGCGCCAAGCTGCCGATGATGTCAATCGTTAGGAAAACAAATCGCCTTGACGTTTTTTGCGTTGAAGACCGATGATTTTGCAGATTTGCTGATAACTCAAACTGAATTCACGGCATAGTTCAATGTGATTATTTCCCGTAAATTTTGACCAGATTTCATCATTACGGGATGTGAGTTCTTTTGATTTTCTTATGTATAGCGGGATTCCGCCGTAATCTTTGCGAAAAGCCTCCTCAAATTTTGAACTTATGCTATCTGCTACTTCCGATTCAATTTCATAGGCTTTAAATTCTCGCGCCAAAAATTCGCGCATTTCTGATAAAACTCGACATCAATCCAACCTCAAAAGAATCACGGGGGCGGGATTTTATCTGGTTTTTGGTAGGATGCAAGGTGGAGGAATGAATGTGAAGCTATTTTAGTAACATGACCGTATTTTACCACAAGCAAAACATTTTAGGTATTCGCCGAATCGTCCATTTTTTACGGTTGTTATTCCACCACATACATGACAAATTTCTGAATCTTCGTTTTTGTCCCATTTCCAAAGGCGAAAAGTGGCATAACCGCAAGACAACACGCTGAGGCATAAAAGTAAAATGCTTAACCAATGGACTCCATTGGCAATCATTTCTCCCAAACCAGAAAGGATTTTTGAAGCCATGAATCTGTCGTAGAAAATATTACCAACAACAGAAACAACAAAAGCTGCTGCTATCAATAACGTTGTCGGTAAATATAATCTAGCAACCATTTTTTGTTGTAGAGAGAATCCTAAAAGTTCAAATATCATAGCCATATAACTAAATTTGAATGCCTAACAGTTTGTTATCTTTTTTATCATCTCTTAATACAAGTTTGATTGATTCATCCAATTCTTGAATTTCGTTATTATCAAGATAATTTTTCATGCTATCGTAATTTTCTTGATTGATAGTGGCAATATATTGTTTTTTTGAATTTTTTAATTCTTTCAGAATAAAGCTAAACCATTTAGCTCGCGGCTGTTCTCCCAAATCGGCAAATAATCTGTTGTCATGCCACAAAAAGTCCATATTGTGATTCATACCACGCATCAGTAAAAGCCAATCAAAACAGAGAATACGGGCATTATTGATACCGTCCGATCTATCACCATCAATTTGCACAGAAAATTTATAACGTAATTGATTATCTCCTGTGTTATTACCTAGAACAATTCCCGATTCTGATTGAGGATAAAGTTGGTTAGCAATAGATTGAAAAAAAAGATGATTTTTTTCGTTAGGTTTATTGCTTATATATTCGTCCGCCTCTCTTTCTTCACGAAGCATTTTTTCTTTTAGTGTTTGTTTTTCTTCTTTGCGCTTGCTTTCAAATGAAAGATATTCTTGCAGCCTGTTACATTCTAATTTTAAATCTGACACATGATTGCTTATTGCAGTAAACTCATCCAATGCACGTTTCCCATGAAGGTCTTTCATTAAATCATCACGCAGTTTTCCTAAAGTTTTGCGTTCATTTTCCATGTGTTGAATATCACCCTCGATTTTCACTTTATCGGCTTCTAAACGTTTTTTTCTGTTTTCAACAAAACTATTATGAAATTTTTCTACAGCATCAAAATGAGCGAGAACCTCAGGTTTAAATGTAGCTTCCAACCCTTCATACAATGCTAATAAATCTAATCTTGATATGTCGGGTTGCTGCTTTAACAACTTTTCAATACCATCTAATTGAAATTTTTGGACACTGATTTCCCTATCGATATTCCTCAATCGATTTGTTTTTTCCTGTGATTCTAAGACTATGGCGTGATAATTTTCTGCAATATCAAATTGTGCGAGTTCTACTTCCAATCTTGGTATTTCTTTTTCTAATCGCTCCATTCGCAATTCAGGTTCATGACCCGCACGAAATATATCTTGCAAAACAGGGTCTTTTTTCCAAGTTTTAATAGTTTTTTTTAAGTCGGCTAAACGATTTTTATCTTCTTTTTTACTTGGAATTAAAGAACAGTCCAACCCTAACAAAAAAAATGTTCGTAATTGGGCTTCAACATCTTGTTCGCTATCTGTTTTTATAGGGTCATCACAATCTTTTCTCGTATATCTAGCAAATCGGGTAAATAACGAGCGAAAACTTAAATTTTGTTCATTATTTAAGGTAAAAATTCCACTAGCATTTAGCCAATTGCGGTAGGCTGTTGTCGTTATTTTTTCGCCATTTAAAATTATATTTTTTCCATCTGCGCTACGATCAACCTTGTATTCCTTGTCGCCTAATCTAAAAGTTAACGAAAAAACCCAATCTTCTAATTTTTCTTTCAAATCATGTTGAGCATTCGCTCCCAAACAATGATGAACCAACCCCAATGCTAGAGTTTTACCTACTCCATTACTACTACCTTTAGTTTTATCTTTTGAACCGTCGCCCACAATCAAAGTCAAACCATTGGGATTGAACCGAATAGTTTTGAAGCTAGAATGATTGGCTGATAATTCAATAAGTTTCATGTCACAACACAGAATTTTTGGTTATCAAGTTCTTTAACTTGATTTAATGAAAACAAAATAACAAAGGCAATAACCACTTGGTCAAATGATGGTTTACGCAACCAGCCAGAATCTTCTGTGTTTAAAAATTCCCAAACCTCATCTACGGTACAAGGTTTCTGTTGGAGAATTTTGCGTACAAAACCAGCCAATCCGATTAAGGATTCTGAAAATTTAATATGCTTATGAGGTAGTAATTGTGTCTGGATGTTCATATATGTCACATGCTTCGAAATATTTAGCTAAAACAACCTGAGAAGCTTCACGATAGGCTTTTAAACTATGTGGATGAGCCGCGTTCTTAATTGCTGGAGGAATTAACTCCTCAACCATCCAAACATAGCGAATGTTCGGAGCATCTTCTTCGCCATCGGGTATTTTATTACGACTTTCAGAATACAGAGCTTTTATTTCTTCTGATATTGCCTGCTTTAGATGAACGATTTTATCTAAAAATTGTTCAACATCTTGAGTTTGGTAAGAGTAATTACGCAAGACATCTGGAATAGGTGATGTAAGGTTATTTAGTCTTATTTTTTCATCAAAATCAGGAGCTGTTTGCTGCAATAATCCAAAAGAACTGGAAACGTTATCGGCTAAATGTTTTAAAATTTCACTGACTGCTCGCGAGTCTATAGAATCTGGAATTTCAGAAGGAATGCTGTTTAGAATACTTTCCTTCTGATCCCGCGTTAGTTCCATAAAAATTTTTTCTAATTTCCTTCCATCCAATACTGTTGATTCAGACAAACCATGTGCTTTTTGTAGGTTTAATAAGGCTTGAATTACTGGGGCTGGAGTACCTTCAAAACGGTCGTTATAAACAAAATGGTATTTTTCTACATTTCCCCAAAGAGCTGTTAATTTCTTAAAATCCTCTTGGGCTTTTTTCACAGCATAAGCCGTGTTATCCCTTGAATCTGCTTTTTTTCCATATACCTGAAAATACCTTTTTTCATCTTGTATCCAACCATCATTTCCACCATCACCTTGATTTCCATAAGGTGCAACGGATTGAAAATTTTCGAATCTATAGCTAGCAATATCCTGAAAAAGTCGTTGAAAACTATCCCCTGATACCTCATAAAGTTTCACTTTAAATAGGATACGAAACCAAAAATTATCATTATTCATCGTTTTACATCTCTAAATTCAGCCTTAACCCTTATTACATCCCTTAGGCACAACCCAAGACGCACTTGGTTTGGTATCTTTGGCATATTGAGCGACAGGGATTTTTTCGCCTGTTAGCTTTTCAATATCAGTAACGCTAACCAGATATTTATCCAAGTTTTTACGCACGGCATCTTTGCTATTCGGTACAACCC
>JAQTXN010000112.1 GCA_028688755.1 Methylococcales bacterium
CAATAAACGCATCGAGTTTATCCGATGTTCCCGTCATTTCGATAACGTAAGACGTTGGCGTAACATCGATGATTTTGCCACGGAAAATATCCACCACACTGCGTAATTCGTCGCGCATTTTATCGGAGGTTTTGATTTTAACCAGCATCAATTCGCGTTCAATATGCACCGTTTCTTGCAAATCGATAAGTTTTACAATATCGATAAGTTTGTTCAATTGTTTGGTGATTTGTTCAATTACATCTTCGCTGCCGCGTGTGACAAGCGTCATGCGTGACAAACTAGGGTCTTCAGTTGGCGCAACGGTCAATGATTCGATGTTATAACCACGCGCCGAAAATAAACCCGCAACGCGAGATAATGCGCCCGCTTCGTTTTCAATCAAAATAGCAATAATGTGTCGCATTATGACAACTCCCTATCCGTTGTAGTTCCAATCGCTACGCGCAATTTCATATCGTGATGCGCTTTGCCTGCTTCAATCATTGGATAAACATTTTCAGTTCTGTCAGTCAAAATATCTAAAAACACAGTTCTATCTTTCATTGCAAAAGCACGCTCCAAAGCAGGGCGCACATCTTCTGGTTTTTCAACACGAATCCCAACGTGTCCGTAGGCTTCGGCAAGTTTCACAAAATCAGGAATCGTTTCCATGTATGAATGTGAATAACGGCTTTCATACGAAAACTCTTGCCACTGACGAACCATGCCTAAGTAATTGTTATTTAAGTTAATGATTTTAACAGGCGTGTTATATTGCAATGCGGTCGATAATTCTTGAATACACATTTGAATGCTGGCATCACCTGTCACGCAAGCCACATCCGCATCCTGATGCGCGAGTTTTACGCCAATCGCCGCTGGCAAACCAAAGCCCATTGTGCCTAAACCGCCTGAGTTAATCCAACGACGTGGTTTATCAAACGGATAATACTGCGCCGCCCACATTTGATGTTGTCCCACGTCCGAAGTCACAAACGCTTCGCCTTTCGTCACTTCGTATAATTGTTCAATCACAAATTGCGGTTTAATCGCGCGACTTTGGCGGTCATATTCCATACATTCAACGCTGCGCCATTGATTGATTTGTTTCCACCACATTTCAGACGCTTGTTTATTCACTTTGTATTTCGCGTCTTTCAAGCCGTCGAGCAATTGGTTAATCACTAATTTCACTTCGCCGACGATTGGCACATCCACTTTGACTGTTTTAGAAATTGAAGCAGGGTCAATGTCAACATGAATAATTTTGGCGTAAGGGCAGAACATATCGAGTTTGCCTGTGACACGGTCATCGAAACGTGCGCCAATTGCCAAAATCAAATCACTTTCGTGCATCGTCATGTTGGCTTCGTAAGTGCCGTGCATTCCGAGCATTCCGACAAATTGTTTATCTGTCGAAGGAAATGCACCTAAGCCCATCAAAGTTTGCGTAACAGGGAAGCCTAGCAAATGTGCTAATTCGGTTAATTCTTTGCTTCCTTCGCCTAAAACCACACCGCCGCCTGAATAAATCACAGGACGTTGTGCGGACAAAAGCAATTCAACTGCTTTTTTGATTTGCCCTTTATTGCCCGTTGTTGCAGGGTGATAAGAACGCATTTCAACTTTTTTCGGATAGTTGTATGGCACTGTTTTATCAGGTGCAGTGACATCTTTTGGAATATCAATAACAACTGGACCTGGTCTGCCAGAGGTTGCAACGTAAAAGGCTTTTTTAATAGTTTCAGCAATTTTTGAAACGTCGCTGACTAAGAAATTGTGTTTCACGCAAGGGCGTGTGATGCCAACCATATCGACTTCTTGAAACGCATCGCTACCAATCACAGCAGAGGGAACTTGACCAGAAATCACAACCATTGGAATCGAATCCATGTAAGCGGTCGCAATACCTGTCACAGCATTGGTTGCACCAGGCCCTGAGGTCACTAATACCACACCAGGTTTTCCTGTTGCACGCGCATAACCGTCAGCGGCATGGGTTGCACCTTGCTCATGGCGAACTAAAATGTGTTTTACGTCATCTTGTTGAAATAGCGCGTCGTACAAATGTAAAACCGCACCACCTGGATAACCAAAAATATACTCAACACCTTCGTCTTTAAGACTTTGAATTACAATCTGTGCGCCGTTTAGCTCCACACTACTTCCCTCAAATAAACTGAAATATAACGTTTGTTAGCGGCAATTATAGTGAATTTATGCTCAAAATACTTCACTTTTTCGCCACGAATACACATTGTTAGTGTTGGAAATACGCCGCATACAACTGTCCTAACGCTAAACCGCCATCATTTGGCGGTACATTTTGATGCGTGTGAACGACAAAATTTGCAGCCGTTAATTCATCAAAAACTTTTTTTGTGAGCAACGCATTTTGAAAACAGCCACCACTTAAAACGATATTCTGTTGCTTTGCATGGTTGGCAATTTCAACACAGATTTTCGCTAACGTATTATGAAATTTTGCCGCGCAATAATTCACAGATTGCGTTTTTTTATCTTGTAAAAGTTGCTCAATCATTGGTTGCCAATCGACAATTTGTTCTCGAATTTCAAAATCATAAAAATCAATTGTTTCACATTCGCTCGCGAAATTTTCAAGTAGCATTGCTGCATGACCTTCGTACTGATTGACATGGCAAAGTTCGAGCAAACTTGCAACACCATCAAATAAACGTCCAACGCTACTAGTTTTGGGAGAATTTAAATTTTTAGATAACGCAACTTTTAACAAACTGTTTTCCGTTTCTGAAAAACCAAAATCCATCATTTCAAAAGCTACGTCACCAAAAATTTCAAATAACAAACTCAATGCTACGCGACGTGGTTCTTGAATTGCTTTTGAACCACCAACTAATGAAAACATCCGAAAATGAGCAAAGCGTTCAAAACCTGTTTCATAGATGTTTAAGAATTCACCACCCCAAATCGTTCCGTCCAATCCTAAACCTGTTCCATCCCACACAATGCCCAAAACTGGAGGTTCTAAACCGTTTTCTGTCATACACGAAAGCGCGTGGGCGTAATGATGTTGCACAGCGATTTTTTCAACGTGTAAATTTGCAGCAAACTGCGAACTGACGTAATCAGGATGCAAATCGTGCATCACTTGAACGGGCTGGAAAGCATACGAATTTTGCAAATCGATAAGCGTTTTTTCAAATTGCCGCCTTGTTGCAAGCGAATCCAAATCGCCCAAATGCTGACTTAAAACCGCTTGATTTTCGTGACTCATTGCAACGGTATTTTTCATTTGACCACCGACAGCAAACGTGTTTGAAACAACATTTTTTAATTTAATCGGCAACGGTGCAAAACCACGCGCACGCCGTAACATTGTTATTTTTCCATTGATTTCGCGCACAATTGAATCGTCTAACGGGCGCAAAATTTTACGATTGTGCATCAAAAAATAATCCGCAATGTCGCTCAAATTTACTAAGGCTTGGTCATTATCAATACAAATCGGCTCGTTAGAACGATTGCCACTTGTCGCTACAATTGGTAAGCCAAAATCATGCAAAAACAAATGATGCAATGGTGAATACGCGAGCATCACGCCGAGCAATTTTTGTTGTGGCGCAACAGCTTCGACAATTTCTGTTTGTGATAATTTTTTTAACAAAACAATCGGTGCAGCGGGTGAAATCAAAGCAGCTTGTTCAAGTTTTGAAATTTTACAAAGCATTTGCGCTTGCGCTAAATTTTGCACCATCAACGCAAACGGTTTCATTGGGCGTTTTTTTCGTTCTCGCAAACATTTAACAGCATCTTGATTTGTGGCATCGACAAGCAATTGAAAACCACCAATCCCTTTTACAGCAACAATTTTCCCAGCTTTTAATTGTTCGACTGCGAATTTCAAAGCGGTATCTTTTTCAGCTAAAACGTTGCCAAATTCATCCCAAAAACTCAGTTGCACGCCGCATTTTTCACAACCTAACGTTTGCGCGTGAAAACGTCGATTGTCCATTAACTGATATTCGCGCGTGCAATCTTTGCAAAGTTTAAACTCTGCCATGCTGGTATTTTCACGGTCGAAAGGTTGGCGCGTAGCGATGCTGTAACGTGTGCCACAACTACAACAGCTGGTGAATGGGTAACGAAAATAACGACTTTGTGGATTAAAAATATCTGCAACGCATTCAGGACAGATTGCAATATCGGGAAGTGAAAAAGCGGAAATTTGTGAATTCTCAACACTCGGCACAATTTCAAAAGTTTCAAAATTGGCGAGTGGCAAAGTGGCAATTTTCAAATCGAAAATTTCAGCAAATGGCGGCAGTTCAGTTTGAAGTGCGTTGAGGAATTTTTGTTGTTGAATTTCTAAACCTTCGATTGAAATTAACACGCCTGTTGAGGTATTTTTAACCCAGCCATTTTGAGAGAAACAGGTTGCTAAACGTGCGATAAATGGGCGAAAACCAACGCCTTGAACGATGCCTTGAATTTCGATTTGTGAATGAACGCGCATTAACGTTTCATTAGCCTGATGGCTTTTCTTTGTGACCAATTTTTTGATTTGAGCATCGGACGAATTTCCTCTTGAACTTTTATAAACTAACACTAAGCTGATACGGCAAGTAGCCAGCGACACATATTAACATTTTGTTCTACAAAGCCTCATCGAAACATGTTAGGTAAAATGCTGTTTCCATCGTAAATACAGGTTCTTTTTTTCGGAAATTACTATAACTGGTTAAATCTGCACAATTTTGATATAACCTTCAAAACGGTTTTAATTATTTATTTTTTAGGAAAGTTTGATATGGCGACGAAAACATTGACAGTTGACGATTTAGGAAAGGTTATTTATTCAGGCGACCCGATTGTTGATGCGTTTCTCGACAGCGGTACGAACTGGAATTATCTCAGACCTGTTCGCAATGTTTTGTATTATACGTTTGATATTAACGATTTCGGCGATACTCAGCTCAAAACGCCAATTGCCCTTTTTAATGACAAACAAAAAGAAGCCGTTCGTGCAATTTTGGATTATACGGGCAGTGTGACAGGCATTAAATTTGAAGAAAAATCCTCTGGCAAAGAGGCAGATATTCATTTTGCAAACACAGATTTAGAAAATCCCTATACAACTGATGCCTATACCACAGGCTACAACTACACCTACAACGCTAAAAATACCATCATCAGTTACACCGCTGATTCTTTTGTTTATTTAGATAACGCTGAATGGGCAGAAGATAACAAAGCCCCCGTTTCTGGAACCTTAGGTTATGAGCGATTATTACGCGAAGTCGCGCAAGTTTTGGGCTTAAAAGATCCTTTTTCCTCAGCAAAAGCACTGTCAGAAGATCAAAACAGTTCTAGCAATACCGTTATGTCCGTTATTAGTGATGGTGAATATAAAACCACGTTTCAACCTTTCGATTTAGCGGCTTTAAAGTGGATTTACGGCGGTGACGGTTTAGGCGGTGCAGGTTATGGCTCAGAGTCTGTTGCCGTTGTGAATACCGCGCACTCAGGCACAATTTCAATCGTTGGCAAAGCTATTGTTGGTGAAACGCTGTCAGTTCAAAATACATTAAAAGATCCAGACGGCTTGGGTGTTCTCAGTTATCAATGGCTCAAAAATGGCGCGCCTATTAACGGTGAAACGAAATCAACTTATACACTCACAGAAAATGACGTTGGTAAAATTATCAAAGTCAAAGTTAGTTATACCGATGGTTTGAAAAACATAGAAACAGAAACCAGTGAAGCAACTAGCGTTGTTGAAAGTGCAATCGCTAGCTATAAATTAACGGTTGATGATGCCAATGTGGGCGAAGGTGAAACCATTTATTTACGTTTGGCTAGTAATGCAAAAGAGGGAACAGAAGTTCCTTTCATTCTTTCAGGAACCATTTCGGATGCCGATGCGCTGGGTGGCTTACCTGTTCCTAGTTTTTTTGTTGAGTCGGACGGGTCAGCAACTGTTGCCATTGGATTAAAAAATGACAATCTCACTGAAGGAACAGAACAGCTTATTGTTTCGTTAGCTCAAGATAAAACCAAAAATGTGACTATTTCGGTAAATGACACCAGCGTTTCTTCTGAGCCTGTCATAACGAATAATCCTCCCACGGGAAAACCTAGTGCAATTCTAGCAGCAGGCACAAAAAATACGGCTTACACTTTTTCAACTCTCGATTTATTAGCAGGTTTTTCTGATAAAGACGGTGACGAATTAGCGGTAAGCAATCTCAAAACTACTAATGGTACGTTGGTAGATAACGGTGATGACACATGGACATTTACACCGAAAAAAGATTACAGCGGTACGGTAAATTTAACTTATAACGTCATTGACAATAATGGCGGTTCAGTCGTCGCAAAACAAAATTTCAAATTGACTGAGATAACAGTGCCAATATCGAACGCAATCAAATTAGAACCAAAAAATCCTAATTTTATTGGTCAAGACAGTAATGCAGATAATGTAGTGGGGTCGGCAATTGGTGACGACATCAAAGGCAATATCGGCAACGACACCTTAAAAGGCAGTGATGGCAATGACACCATTGAAGGCGGTAATGACAATGACCAACTTTTTGGTGACGCGGATGATGATTTGTTAAAAGGTGGTTCGGGGAATGATTCACTTGAGGGTGGGGAAGGCAATGATACTTTAGAAGGTAACGGCGGCGATGATACGCTCAATGGTGGCAGCGGCGCAGACAAAATGATTGGCGGCGATGGCAATGATGTTTATTACATTGAAAATCAAAATGACGTAATCGATGAAGCCACAAATTCACAAGGCGGCAATGACACTGCATTTATTAGCATTGGTTTGAATTGGAAAAATAATTTTAGCCTGTTTGCAGGTATAGAAAATGTCACTTTAATAGGTGATAAACAAGATGAATTTGACGCAGCAGGCGATGATAATCCGAATGTGTTAACAGGCAACATTGGTAATAATCGTTTTTATGGCAATGGTGGAAACGATACGCTAATTGGCGGTAACGGTGATGACACGCTCGAAGGTGGCAAAGGTATTGACTTGTTAAAAGGCGGGGCAGGGAACGACACTTATATTTTAGAAAACGAAGAAGATACCATTGAAGATGATGAAGGGGTCAATATCATTCAAAGTTCAGAAACGATTACCTTGTCACGTTATTCGACTGTTTCAGTGTTGGAATTAACGGGGAAAAAAGCGATTAAAGGCACTGGTAACGATAAAGACAACCTTATCGAAGGTAACGATGCGAATAACACCCTCATCGGTAAAACGGGTAACGATACACTGAAAGGCAATAGTGGTGACGATACGTTAATGGGGGATGCTGGCGACGATACTTTAGATGGTGGTGATGGTGAAGACACCGCACAATATCTTGAAACACAAGACAATTACGCAATTAAAAATGTTGATGGTACTTTCGTTGTCACGAACAAAAATACAGGTGATACGGATGATTTGGTTGATATTGAAATTGTTGAATTTAGCGATGGCAAACAAACTTTAGATGTTCCAGCTGAATTACTAACGCTATCCATTGCAGATGTGCAGATTCAAGAAGGTAACAAAACAAATTCGACGAGTGCCAAACTTATTCTGACACTCAATAAGCCAGCAACAGACACTTTCACCGTTGATTTAAATACTGAAGACAGTACAGCCTTAGCAGGAAAAGACTATAAAGCGGTGAAGAAAACGCTTACCTTTAACGAAGGCGATCAAAGTGCTTCTGTTCAAATTCCAATTACCTCAGACAAAATTTTTGAATCAGATGAGAATTTTACTGTTCACATTGGGAACGTCAGTTCAGATTCTATTGAACTGAGTAATACCGATGCGACCGTTACAATTTTAAATGATGATAAGCCGTCTTTGTCGTTTGCAGGGGTAAAAATTACGGAAGGTCAAAAAGGTAAAGCGAATGCGGAAGTTAGCGTCACACTTTCAAGCCCAATTCCTCAACCTGTAAAAGTTCATTATCAAACGGTTGATGGTAGTGCTTTGAAGTCTAAAGACTATATGGCAACAACGGGCGATTTAACCATTCCTGCCAATACAAAAACAGCAAAAGTGTTGATTCCAATTATCGATGATAAAGTCGGCGAGAAAATGGAAACATTTATGCTCAAATTTTCTAATCCTGATAATGCCACGTTGCCTACCAACAGCTCGGCGACAATTACCATTTTAGATAATGATTCTCCCATCGGTTTGACAGGCGTTGTTTAATCGGATTTTAGCAGTATAATCAGAAACAGGGTGTTTTACCCTTGTATTACAGAAAGTTATGTCAGTTTGAACTATATTTTCACGTTAAATTATTTTTAGGACGGTACAACATGGCAACGAAAACATTAACTTCAAAAAACACTAATTTTAAAGGTAATTCAGAAGCCGACAGCGTGACAGGGTCGGAAATTGCTGACAGTATTTTTGGCGGCATTGGTCAGGATAGTTTGTTTGGTAACAGCGGCAACGACACGATTGATGGCGGCAATGATAACGATGTTATTTCTGGTGGTGCCGACGACGATAGCATTCTCGGTGGCAACGGAATTGATTCTCTATCTGGGGATGACGGC